>JBLMXN010000164.1:0-2595 GCA_050257795.1 Bacteroidota bacterium | reverse complement strand
GTGCTTCTGGCGGTGCGCGAAATACTTGCCGGCCAGCACCACCAGGACCGCGCCCGCCGCCGGCGCGAGCCGGTGCAACAGCGGCATGTGCGCCTCGATCCAGGGAACCGCAACCGGGTCGGACACCGCCATCTCGACGGCGACATAACCGAGCAGGGCGGCGCCCAGCGTGATCAGCACCGGGAAGCGTCCCATCAGTCGCATGATGACCGTGCTGCCGTAGATGATGAGGGGCATGCTGATCAGAAGCCCCAGCACCAGCAGGGTGACATCGCCCTTGGCGACGGCCGCGACGCCAAGCACGTTATCCAGGCTCATCACCAGATCCGCAATCACGATGGTCTTGATGGCGGCGAACATGCCCGCGTTGCTGTCGGTTTCGCCGTCGCCGTCGTCCTCCGGCAACAGCAGCTTCACCGCGATCCACAGCAGCAACACGCCGCCGATGAGCTTCAGGTAGGGCCGGGCCAGCAGCAACGCCGCGAACACCGTAAGCAACGCGCGCAGCACGATGGCGCCGGCACTGCCGAAAAAAATCGCCAGGCGTTGCTGCTTCGGCGGAAGCGTGCGGCAGGCGAGCGCGATCACTACGGCGTTGTCGCCGCTCAACACGATGTTAACGCCGATGATCTCGAGCAAAGCCGCCCATGTGTGAAAATCGGTCAGCCAGGCAAGCATGCCGTTCCCCCATCTTGTCTTCGGTCCGCCCGCGGCGAACCTCGTTGCACAAATCCGCTCCGGCGGCTATTTGCTCTCCACGCCGGACATTCTTTCAACGACTTTCACGATCGCCGCCGAATCGAGGTCGCCCTCGCCGCTGCCGATCAGCGCGTTCAGATGTTGCGCCACCAGCGCCGTGGCCGGCAAGGCCAGTCCCAGCTGATGCGCGTTCTCGATCACGATGCGCAGGTCCTTCTGATGCAGCCGCGCCGTGAAGCCGGGCTTGAAGTCGTGGTCCAGCATGCGCCTGCCGTGCACCTCGAGGATGCGGCTGGCCGCGAATCCGCCCATGAGCGCTTCGCGCACCCTGGCCGGATCCACTCCGCACTGGCGCGCGAAGGTCAGCGCCTCGCTGACCGCCTCGATGGTGACGGCGGCGACGATCTGGTTGCAGGCCTTGGCCACCTGGCCCGCGCCGTTGCCGCCGACGTGCACGATGTTCTTGCCCAGAACGTCGAACAGCGGCTTGACGCGCTGGAAAACCGGCTCCTTGCCGCCGACCATGATCGAGAGCGTGGCGTTGATCGCGCCGATCTCGCCGCCCGACACCGGCGCATCGAGCATTTCGACCCCGCGCGCCTCGAGTTCCTGCGCCAGGCGGCGCGTGGCAGCGGGCGAGATGGTGCTCATGTCCACCACCACCTGTCCCGGCTGCAGGCGTTGCAGCAGGCCGTGCTCGCCAAACACGACATGTTCCACGTCCGGCGTGTCGGAAACCATAATAAAGATGATCTCGGCGTTGGCCGCGACCTCGGCGGCCGTCGCGCAGGCGCGCGCGCCCGCCTCCACCAGCACCTCCATCGTGACCGGCCGGCGGCCGTGCACCCACAGTGCGTGTCCGGCGCGGCGCAGATTGAGCGCCATCGGCCGCCCCATGATCCCGAGTCCGACAAAACCTGCTTTCATCGCCATGGCCGTGCTCTTCCTCAAATAGGATGAAGTCGCCACAAATTAAAAAGGAAACGCCCTCCTGTAAAGGGCGGTTTCGCCGGTTGAATCGTCTTACGGCTCCGCCGGCTGGTGCCGGAAGCCGATTTGCGGCGCGCACCACTGCGCCACCTGCAACAGCCGCGCGTCCTGCAGATATCCGCCCACGATCTGTAGCCCCAGCGGCAAACCATGCGCCCCGAGGCCGGACGGCAGGGTCAACGCCGGCAGGCCGCACAGCGTCCAGATCGTGCAGAACGCCGGGTCGCCGGTGCTTTCGAGCGTCGGCGGCGCCTCGCCGCGCGCCGGCGGCGTGAGCAGCGCATCGTAACGATGCATCAATTCATTGATCTCGCCCTGCAGGCGGGTGCGGGTTTCCAGGGCGGCGTGGTAGGCCGCTTCGGTGATGCGCAGGCCGTCGTCGATCAGCCGATTGATTGACGTGCTCAGGCGTTCGCGCTGCTGCGTTTGCAGCACCGCCAGTGACCGCGCGCCCTCGTACTGCATGATGGTGCGCAGCGTGTCGTGCGCATGCCCGAACGAATCCGGCAGCATCACGGTGTCCACCGCCGCCCCGATCTTGCGCAACGACGCGATGCTTTGCGTGAAGTTGTCCTGCTGAGCGGCGTCGGCCAGATTCCATACCGGCGTGCGCACGGCCGCCAGCTTGGGCGGCTGGAACAGCGGCGCGGGATCGAGATTCTTCGGCACCAGCGCGAAATCCGACAGCGTGTCGGCGTCATCCGGCGCGTGACCCATCAGGCTGCTCGCCAGCACCGCGGCGTCGGCCACGTCGCGCGCGAACACACCGACCTGATCCAGGGTGTGGCTGAATTTCAGGATGCCGGCGCGCGAAATGAGACCGGCACTCGGCTTGTAGCCGATGACACCGCAGAAGGCTGCGGGCCGGATCACGGAACCGTTGGTCTGGGTGCCGATGGCGGCCGG
>JBLMXN010000163.1:0-10102 GCA_050257795.1 Bacteroidota bacterium | reverse complement strand
CCGCGCGTGTGCTGCTCGATCGGCGCGAAGCCGCGCGTCAGCGTGTGCGGTCCGACCTGGCGCTTTTCGGCGTTGGCCGGTTGCGCCGCGCCGAAATCCAGCAGCAGCGGCGAGCCGCCCGGCCGCAGATAGACGTTTGCCGGCTTGATGTCGAGATGCAGGATCTGATGATTGTGCAGCTCGCGCAATCCGGCGAGCAGCAGCGGGAATACGGTGCGGATGAATTTCTCGCTCATGCGGCCGTCGTGGCGCTTGATGTACCAGCGCAGGTCCTTGCCGTCCTCGTACGTCATCACCATGTAAACGGTGTTGTTCTCGCGGAAGAAATCGGTCACGCGCACGATATTCGGGTGGTTGACCTTGGCGAGCGCCGCGGCCTCGTCGAAGAAACGCTTCATGCCGGTGTTGAAGGTGGTATGGCTCTCGGCCGACAGGCTTTCGACGGTCTCGCCGTCGCGGCGCGTGGCCTGCTTGCCCGGGAGGTACTCCTTGATCACCACCGGTTTGTCGTTCCGGGTGTCGTGCGCCAGATAGACGATACTGAAGCCCCCGCCGCCGAGCGTTTTGGCGATGCGGTACTGGTGCAGCAGGTGACCCGGGGGCAGGGCGTTGGTGATTTTCATGACATCCGGTTGATGGAATCCGCGGTTTCCGACGGCGCGGCTTGTTCCATCCCTATTATAGATGCGGCCGCGCGCCACTGGTGATTTCCGGTTTGGCCGCTGCTACCATCCGCGCTGCCCATGAACCGCGGAAAACCGAGCCCATGACCGCCAGCATGACCGCCTTTGCCCGGCAGGAGACCGCCACCGCCTGGGGCGCGCTCACCTGGGAGCTGCGTTCGGTCAATCATCGTTATCTCGACATCGCTCTGCGCCTGCCGGAGGAGTTGCGCTCGCTCGAGCCGCGCTGCCGGGAGGCGCTCGGCGCGCGCCTGGCGCGCGGCAAGGTCGACGGCACCCTGCGCTTTCAGTCCGGCGAAGCCACGGCGGGCGCGCTCGAAATGGACGCCGAACAGGTGCAGCGCCTGCTCGCGGCCTCGGATCACCTGCGCGAGCTGGCCCCGGACGTGGCGCCGCTGCGCGCCGTCGACGTGCTGCGCTGGCCGGGCGTGATCAGAGTCCCGCCGCTCGACGTCGAAAGCCTGGGGGCGGCGGCGCTCGATGCGCTGAACGCGGCGCTGGACGAGCTGGTCAAGACGCGCAACCGCGAAGGCGCGCGCATGCAGGAGTTCATGCTCCAGCGTTTGCAGGCGATGGAGCAGATGGTGGTAAAGGCCAGGGAACTGCTGCCGGAAACCACGCGGTTGTTTCGCGAGCGCCTGGAGGCGCGGCTGAAAGAGATCAAACAGCAGCTCGATCCCGCGCGCCTGGAACAGGAGATGGTGCTGTTCTCGCAGAAGGTGGACGTAAGCGAGGAGATCGACCGGCTCACTGCGCACTTCGCCGAGATCCGGCGCGTGTTCGGCCAGCCCGGCCCCGCCGGCCGGCGTCTCGATTTCCTGATCCAGGAACTGAACCGCGAGGCCAACACGCTTTCCTCCAAGTCCCCCGACGTGCGTCTCACCAACGTCGCCGTCGAGCTCAAGGTGTTGATCGAGCAGATGCGCGAACAGGTGCAGAACATCGAGTAGCTTTCTGCAGGATTCAAATATGTTTTTAACCGCCAAGACCCCAAGGTCTCCAAGTAAAGAGGATTCGAATTGAAAAAGAAATCTTTGGGTCCTGGCGGTTCAAATGAATAGAGGCCGGCTGTTCATCTTCTCCGCCGCCTCCGGCACCGGCAAGACTAGCCTCGCCAAAGCGCTGGTCGAACAGATGCCGGACCTGGCGTTTTCGGTGTCACACACCACGCGCGCGCCGCGCCCGGGCGAGCAGCACGGCGTGCATTATTATTTCGTGAGCCAGAAGGAGTTCGACGACATGGTGGGCGCCGGGCGCTTCCTCGAGCACGCCAAGGTGTTCGACAATTCCTACGGCACCTCGCGCGGGGCGATCGAGAACCTGCTGCGCCAGGGCCGGAACATCATCCTCGACATCGACTGGCAGGGGGCGCGCGCGGTCAAGGAGCAGATGCCGGAGGCGGTCGGCATTTTCATCCTGCCGCCCACGCGCGCGGCGCTACAGCAGCGCCTGAGCAGCCGCGGTCAGGACAGCCCCGAGACCATTGCCCGGCGCATGCGCGAGGCGGTCTCGGAGATGAGCCACTATAAGGAATTCGACCATGTCGTGGTCAACGACGACTTCGATGCCGCCCTGAACGACCTGAAGGCCATTATCCGGGGTGAAGGCAGCCCCCGGCCGCTGCGGGTCGATATTCAGTCCCTCCTGGCCTAACCGCCGGTGGAAAAAGCGCCCATATATCAGTAAGATCAGTAAAAGCGCTTGTCCCTGACCCGTCCCGGGACTTCTCAAACCCGCGGACGCGTGCTTTAGATTGAGTTATAAATCCTGCGGTGCAACCGCGATTCCTGATGAAAGATTGAGGTGTAGGTATGGCTCGTATCACAGTGGAAGATTGTCTCGATAACGTCGATAACCGCTTTCAGCTGGTATTGGTGGCGACGCGCCGCGCGCGCCAACTGATCAACGGCGCTGACCCGCATGTCCCGCGGGAGAACGACAAGCCCACGGTCATCGCGCTGCGCGAGATCGCCGAGGGCTATGTGACCAACGCCATTCTGGACGAGGAAGCTGCGCCAGTCGCATTCGAGACCAATGAAAACACAGCCGACCAAACCCAAGCAGGCGGGCCTGACGCCGCCCCTGCCGCCGGCAAAGAGGGCGGAACCGAAATCTGAGCCGGTTCCACCCGCAGCGCCGTCCTGGCCGCGGTTTCAGATCGCCGACCTGTGCGCGGTTCTGGAAACCTATCTCGAGCCGAAGGACGTCGCCGACGTCTATCGCGCCTACCTGTTCGGTGCCGAAGCCCATGAAGGGCAGATCCGCGCCAGCGGCGAACCCTACATCTATCATCCGATCGAGGTCGCCCGCATCATGGCGGGCATGCACCTCGACGCCAAAAGCCTCACCGCCGCGATCCTGCATGACGTAATCGAGGACACCCCGACGGTGAAGGAGCGCATCGCCGAGGAGTTCGGCGCCGACGTCGCCGAGCTGGTGGACGGCGTCTCCAAGATCACCCGCATCGAGTTCCAGTCGCAGGAAGAGGCGCAGGCGGAGAACTTCCGCAAGATGCTGCTCGCGATGGCGAGCGACATCCGCGTCATCCTGATCAAGCTCGCCGACCGCCTGCACAACATGCGCACCATCGGCTCGCTGCCGCCCGAGCGAAGGCGCGCGATCGCGCGCGAGACGCTCGACATCTACGCGCCGATCGCCAACCGCCTGGGCGTGCGCCAATGGGCGGTGGAGCTGGGCGATCTCGCCTTCGCCGCGTTGTACCCGCTGCGCTACCGCGTCCTGTCCGAAGCGGTGCGCAAGAGTCATGGCAACCGCAAGGCGGTGGTGGAGAAAATCCGCACGGCGATCCTGAATCAGCTGGCGCAGGAGGGCATGCCCGCGGAAGTGGCCGGGCGCGAGAAGAACCTCTACAGCCTGTACAGGAAGATGGAGCAGAAACACCTGCCGTTCGATCAGGTGTACGACATCTACGCGTTCCGCGTGGTGGTCGACAAGGTCGACAACTGCTACCGCGCGCTCGGCGTGATTCATAATCTCTACAAACCGATCCCCGGCCGGTTCAAGGACTACATCGCGATCCCCAAGGCCAACGGCTACCAGTCGCTGCACACCGTGGTGTTCGGCCCGTTCGGCGTGTCAATCGAGGTGCAGATCCGCACGCGTGAAATGAACCGCATCGCCGACACCGGCGTCGCCTCCCACTGGCTGTACAAGAGCGGCGAGGAGGCCGCCGACCCGGTGCAGCAACGCGCGTTAACGTGGCTGAAGGATCTGCTCGACACCCAGCAGAAGGCCGGCAACCCGCACGAATTCCTCGAACACCTCAAGGTCGACCTGTTCCCGGACGAGGTGTACGTGTTCACGCCGAACGGCGAGATCAAGAAACTCCCGCGCGGCGCGACCGTGATCGACTTCGCCTACGACGTGCACACCGACGTCGGCAGCCGCTGCGTCGGCGCCAAGGTCAATCACGAGATGGTGCCGCTGCGCACCACCCTGCGCAACGGCGATCACGTCGAGATCATCACCGCCGACTGGAGCCATCCGAACCCGGCCTGGCTCACCTACGTGGTCACCAGCAAGGCGCGCGCCAACATCCGCAGTTTCTTGAAGAACCAGAAGTACACCGAATCGATCGGGCTCGGCGAGCGCCTGCTCGAGAAGGCGCTGCAGGACATGGGCATGGAGCTCACGGAAGTGGGCCAGGACGTGCGCGGGCAACTGCTCAAATCGTTCAAGCTCAAGAGCTGGAACGATCTCCTGAGCGAGATCGGGCTCGGCAACCGCCTGGCGGCGGTGGTGGCGCGGCAGCTGGTGCCGGCGGCGCCGACGTCCAAGGCCGAAGTCGAAAGCCGGTTCTTCGGGCTGTTCAAGCGCCGCTCGGCGCGCGAGAAAAGCCCGTTGCTCGCAATCCGCGGCACCGAGGGCGTGGTGGTGAACTACGCGCGCTGCTGCCGCCCGATTCCGGGCGATCCGATCCTCGGATTCCTGTCCGCCGGGCGTGGCATCGTGGTCCACACCGAGGACTGTCCGAACGTGGTGCGTTACCGCAAGCACCCGGACCAGTGGATCGACGTGCAGTGGGAGCGCGACATTAAAGGCGTGTTCCCGGTGAGCATCCGCGTCGAGGTCAAGAACCAGCGCGGCGTGCTTGCCTCGGTGGCGGCGACGATCGCCGAGCAGGACGCCAACATCGACACCGTGAATTTCGACGACCGCGACGGCCAGTACACCGCGATGGACTTCACGCTGGAGGTGCGCGACCGCGTGCACCTGGCGCGCATCATGCGCCGCGTCCGCGCGCTCGAGTCGGTGGTGCGAATTAACAGGAAAAAAGGATAGCGTCCAGTTTTTAGTTTCTGTTTCTGCAAGCTCGAAACTAAAAACCAGAGACTGGAAACGTTTTTGTTAAGCGAGAGCACATGAAGAAAGAAATAATCAAGACGGACAAAGCCCCCCAAGCCATCGGCACCTACTCGCAGGCGGTCAAGGTCGGCGACACAGTGTATGTGTCCGGCCAGATTCCGCTCGTTCCCGAAACCATGGCGCTCGAGACCGGCGACATGCGCGCGCAGATTTCCCGCGTGTTCGACAACCTCGCCGCCGTCGCCAAAGCCGCCGGCGGCAGCCTGCGGGACGTCGCGAAGCTCAATGTGTTCCTCACCGACCTGGCGAATTTCCCGCTCGTCAACGAAGTCATGGCGCAGTATTTCCAGGAGCCATATCCGGCGCGCGCCGCCGTGGGCGTGGCCGCGCTGCCCAAGGGCGCGGCGGTGGAGATGGACGCGGTCATGGTTTTGGCGAAGGCGTCGGCCGCGACCCGACGCCCGGCGCGCAAGAGCAAACCCGCTGCCCGGAAAAAATCCCGCCGGTAATCTGTTTGCCGTGCCCGATGCGATTGGGCGGCGGCATCGAACTCAAGACGTTTTCTTTGCGGACTGCATGCCTTTTGCGGTAAACAGGCTTATGGACATCGCCAGCCTCCCGGTTTCCGCCCTGAAGGGTGTGGGGCCCAAGCTCAAGGAAAAACTCGCGCGTCTCGGCCTGCACACCGTGCAGGACGTGCTGTTCCATCTGCCGCTGCGCTACCAGGATCGCACCCGTCTGCGGCCGATCGGCAGTCTGCGCCCGGGCATGGAGGCGGCGACCGAGGGCGAGATCGAGCTGGCGGACGTGGTCTTTCGCGGCCGGCGCAGTCTCGTGTGCCGCGTGAGCGACGGCACCGGCCATCTGCACCTGCGGTTTTTTTATTTCAACGCCGCGCAGCAGGCGAACCTCGCGCGCGGCCGGCGTCTGCGCCTGTTCGGCGAGGTGCGCTTCGGCCCCGCCGGACTCGAGATGGTGCATCCCGAATACGAATTCACCGAGGCGTCGGCGCCGGCGAAAGCCGAGGAGGCCCTCACGCCGGTCTATCCGTCCACCACCGGCGTGCATCAGCTGGCGCTGCGCAAAATCGCCACGCAGGCGCTCGAGAAATATCTCGACGCCATTCAGGAATGGCTTCCGCCCGCGGTGCTGGAGGAGCTGCGGCTGCCGCGGCTCGCGCAGGCGGTGTCGCTGGTGCATCGCCCGCCGCCGCACACGCCGGTGGAATTGCTGGCGCAGGCCCGGCATCCCGCGGTGCAGCGCCTGGCCTTCGAGGAGCTGCTGGCGCATCACCTGAGCCTGAAGCGCCTGCGCACGCGGGTGCAGACCGAAAGCGCGCCCGCCGTCGAAGGCAGGGGCGAATTGATGCAGCGCCTTCTCGCGCAGCTGCCGTTCCGGCTCACCGGCGCGCAGCAGCGCGTGCTCGATGAAATCCTGCGGGACCTGCGGCAAAGCCATCCCATGCAGCGCCTGGTGCAGGGCGATGTCGGTTCGGGCAAGACCATCGTCGCCGCCTGCGCTGCCGTGAGCGCCATCGAATGCGGCTTGCAGGTGGCGGTGATGGCGCCGACCGAATTGCTGGCAGATCAACACCTGCGCAACTTTCACGGCTGGCTCGAACCGCTCGGCGTCTCCGCGGCCGGTCTGTCCGGCAAGCTGAACGGCCGCGCGCGCCAGGACGTGCTCGAGAGAATCGGGTCGGGCAAAGCCGGCGTCGTCGTCGGCACCCAGGCGCTGTTCCAGGAGGGCGTCGAATTCGCCGATCTGGGACTCATCATCGTCGACGAGCAGCACCGCTTCGGCGTGCACCAGCGCCTCGCGCTGCGCGAAAAGGGCAGCCAAGGCTTGCGGCGCCCGCACCAGCTGATCATGACCGCGACGCCGATCCCGCGCACGCTGGCGCAAAGCCTGTACGCCGATCTGGACGTCTCGGTGGTCGACGAACTGCCTCCCGGCCGCAAGCCGGTGGAGACCGTTGCGCTGCCCGCCGCGCGCCGCGCCGACGTGGTCAGTCGCATCCACGATGCCTGCGCCGCTGGCCGCCAGGCGTATTGGGTGTGCCCGCTGATCGAGGAGTCGGAGACTCTGGAACTCGAAACCGCGACCGACACCGCGCAGGCCCTGCGCGAGGCGTTGCCGACGCTCAACATCGCGTTGGTGCACGGGCGGATGAAGCCACCGGAAAAGGAAAAAATCATGGCCGCGTTCAAGCGCGGCGAGGTGAATCTTCTGGTGGCGACCACCGTGATCGAGGTCGGCGTGGACGTGCCCAATGCCTCCCTCATGATCATCGAGAACGCCGAGCGGCTGGGGCTGTCGCAGCTGCACCAGTTGCGCGGGCGTGTCGGACGCGGAGCCACCGAGAGTCACTGCGTGCTGCTGTACCAGCCGCCGCTGTCGGAGGCGGCCCGCGCGCGGCTGGCGGCGCTGCGCGAGACGAATGACGGCTTCGAGATCGCCCGGCGCGATCTGGAAATGCGCGGACCGGGCGAGATGCTCGGTACGCGCCAGGCCGGCATGCCGCAGTTCCACATTGCCGATCTGCTGCGCGACCGCGCGCTGCTGCCGCGGGTGCAGCAGGTTGCCGAGCTGCTGCTCAGGGATTATCCCGAATGCGTCGATCCCATCGTGCGCCGCTGGCTCGGCGGCGCCGAGACCTATGGCAACGTCTGAAACTCCGGGTTATTAGAATTCGCGCCCCAGCATCAGCGTCAGGAAATCCTCGCCGGTGTTCGGCCCGTGCCAGCCGAGCTTTAGCGCGTACTTGCCGTTCGAGTAATGCGACTCGCCGATGGACAGGTCATATTTGCCGAACTTGCGCCCGAACGCGAGACGCACCGTGAATTGCCCCTGCGTGCCTAGACGATCCGTGGTGTGCTCGACCACGCCGATGCCGAGCGTGCCGGCAAAATAGCTGTCCCGGGAAATCTTCCAACGCACGACGCGCGCCACGGTGAGCGCGCTGTTGTAGGTCGGGCCGCTCCAGTAGGCGAACGTAATGTCGTAGAGGCTTTCAAGATCGAACAGCCGGGGCGCGTTCTTCTGGTAAGAGACAAACAGGCCGTTCGTGTCATGCGATTTCAGGTTGCCGCTCCCGGCCGTGATGGCCAGCATATCGGCGCCGGCGCGTGGCGCGCCAAGCAGCATGGCGAGCGGGGCCACGATCCGCATCAGCACCAAGAATGGATCAAGCTGTCGTGACTTCAAATTTTTCTTCTCCCCGTCCGCGGCTGCCTGCAGAGCGACGATCGCGTTTCATAACATAATTCCATGAATTTCAGTTTGATAACAGCGCCGGGCCGTTCGCTGACCGACATGGCCGTTTCTGTTACGATTCCGCCCCCTGAACTCTGGTTCGCACTTTTTATGGCCACCACGAGCACCGCAGCGAGGCGGCGCGCCGAGCCGCTCTGGCGCCCGGCACGCCGGCTGAACCGCGCCGGGATTCCGGAAAAGTACCGCCCGTGGTTGCTCGACCGGTCATCACTCACCGAGCGCGTCATCGAGCATTGCCGCGGCGGTTTTCGCGTGCAGCTGCTCAGCCAGGAACGCACGCGCCCGCTGCGCGGCGAAGCGGCGGCGCTCGGAATACGCCCCGGCACCCGCGCCGTGGTGCGGCAGGTGCAGCTGATGTGTGGTGATACGCCCTGGGTCTATGCCCGCACCATCATCCCGCCGCGCACGCTCGCGCGAAAGTCGCATCGTTTCACGCGCCTCGGCGCGCGTTCGCTCGGGGCGATGCTGTTCGCCGATCCGTCCACCGAGCGCGGCGAGATGGAGGTGACGTGCCTGACGCCGGTCGATGCACTGTTTCATCTGGCCGCGCGCAATCTGGGCGACTGGCCGCCGGTCATCTGGGGTCGACGCTCGCTGTTTCGCCTGGGCGGCAAACCCCTGCTGGTGTGTGAATTCTTCATGCCACAGATCGCCGATTTCATCAGCGCCGGCGCCGTCAGGCGCTGACGACGGAGGCCGGATGCCGACGATGGCCATCGCCCGCCTGCGTGACTACGCATTATTGATGCGGCTGCACCGGCCGATCGGCACCCTGTTGCTCGGCTGGCCGACGCTGTGGGCGCTGTGGATCGCGGGGCAGGGCCGGCCCGACTGGCGCGTGCTGCTGGTCTTCGTGGTCGGGGTGCTGCTGATGCGCTCGGCCGGCTGCGTAATCAACGATTATGCTGATCGCGACTTCGACCCGCACGTCGAGCGCACGCGCGACCGCCCGATCGCGGCCGGGCGCGTCAGTCCGCGCGAGGCGCTGGCGCTGTTCGCCGCGCTGTGCCTGGTCGCGTTCGCGCTGGTGCTCACGCTCAACCGGTTGACCATCGCGCTTTCCGTCGTCGGCGCGGTTCTCGCCGCGACTTATCCGTTCCTCAAGCGCTACACGCATCTGCCGCAGTTCTATCTCGGCATGGCGTTCGGCTGGGGCATTCCCATGGCCTTCGCCGCCCTGACCGGCGACGTGCCGCCTGTGGCGTGGGTGCTGTTTGCCGCCAACATCGCCTGGGCGGTTGCCTACGACACCGCCTACGCGATGGTGGATCGGGAAGATGACCTCAAGGTCGGCGTGAAATCCACCGCCATCCTGTTCGGTCGCTACGATCGTTTGATGGTCGGGGTGCACCACGCAGTAACACTGGGGTTGCTCGCTGCCGTGGGGTTCATGGCGGTACGCGGTCCGTTGTATCATGCCGGGCTCGTGGGCGCGGCCGCATTCGCGGTTTATCAGCAGTACCTGATCCGCGACCGTTCACGCGACGGCTGCTTTCGCGCGTTTCTGAACAACAACTGGTTCGGCGCCGCGGTGTTCGCCGGCCTGGTGTTCGATTATTACGGAAAATAAGGAAGAGAGGAATGAAACTCTACGGCTCGCTCACGTCGCCTTATGTGCGCAAGGCGCGCATCCTGCTTCGGGAAAAAAACATCCCGTGTGAATTCGTCATCGCCGGTGCATCCGATCCTGGCAGCCCGGTGCCGGCGCTGAATCCGCTCGGCAAGGTGCCGGTGCTTGCCCTGGACAACGGCGAGGCACTGTTTGATTCGCCGGTGATCGTGGAGTATCTGGACGCGCTTTCGCCGCCGGCGTGGCT
>JBLMXN010000162.1:0-3089 GCA_050257795.1 Bacteroidota bacterium | reverse complement strand
TCGTCGTCGCGCAAACGGAAATGCTCGCGCGTCACGTCCATGAGTTCCTGCATTTCCTCGTGACTGATGAAAGTCGGCGTGCCGCCGCCCCAGTGCAACTGTTCCACCGTGCGCGACCGGTCGAAGAGCTGGCCCTGCAACGCAATCTCCCGATGCAGCCGTCCGAGGTACGGCGAGGCGCGCTTGCGGTCCTTGGTGACCACCTTGTTGCAGGCGCAGTAGAAACAGACCGTATCGCAGAAGGGAATATGAAAATACAGCGACAGCGGGCGCGGCGCGGCGGCTTGATTGCTGCGCTGTGCCTGCGCGCGGTAATCGGCCTCGGTAAATCCGGCGTGAAACTGCACCGCCGTCGGATACGAGGTATAGCGCGGACCGCTCTTGTCGTACCGGCGGATCAGGTCGGGATCGAATTGCAGCTGATGGGAGGAATGCATCTCGGTCATAAGAACGGTATTGTCCCTGAAAATCGACGTCAGCTGAATTGATTTCCGTCAAAGTTCTGCCGAAAATCGGAACTTAGATTGCGCTTATTCCGGACAATTACTGTTACTATCAATCGATGCCACGGGTCCGCCACTTCGCCTTCCTGATGCTGTTATGGGCAGCGTATGCGCCCGCCGGGGCCGCGGACGACGGCGCCAAACTCTACACGCATTACTGCGCCGCCTGTCATGGAAGCCGTGGCACCGGCGGCGTCGGCGTGCCATTGGCGTTGCCGGATTTTCTCGCCACGGTCGACGATGCCTATCTGCGCACGACCATCCGCCTCGGACGTCCGGGCCGGGTCATGCCGGCCTTCAAGCAACTGCGCGATACCGAAGTGGACGCGATCGTTCATTACATCCGCGGCTGGGCGCCGCCCGCCGCTGCCACCGTCGCTGCCGCCAAAACAGCGGCGCCGGGCAACGCCGAGCACGGCGCAAAGCTGTTTGCCGGCCACTGCGCCGTCTGCCATGGCGCTCACGGCGAAGGCGGCCACGGCACCGGCGTGACCTTCTCGCGCCCGCGCGACCTGCCGGTGCTGGCGCCGGCCCTCAACAACCCGGGGTTTCTCGCGGCGGCGAGCGATACCATGATCAAGACCACCCTGATGCGCGGGCGCCGCGGCACGCCGATGCAGTCGTTCCTGCAACAGGGTCTGACCGAAAAGGACATCGACGACGTCGTCGCCTATGTGCGCGGTTTCGCCCGCGAGCCCCGAGTGGCCGACGCCAAAACCGTCGCCGATGAATCGCCGCTCATCACGCGCGCGTCGCCCTACGGCCTGGACGAAACCGTGGAGAAACTCAAGAACGCCATCGGCGCAGCCAACCTGCGGCTGATCCGCGTGGAGTACTTCGACCAGACCTTCGCCGACAAGGACAAGGAAAACAAACACCACGTGGTCGTGGATTCGTGCGATTTCAATTTCCTCGACCAGGCGCTCAAGATCGACCCGCGCGTCGGCCTGTTCCTGCCGTGCCGTTTCACCCTGAGCGAGCACGACGGCAAGGTGTCGGTCAGCACCATCAATCCAAAACGCCTGAGCGAGATTTTCAACAACAACGAGCTGAACCAGCTGTGCGACCGGATGTATCACGTCTACGCGGACATTCTCGACGAGGCCACGATGTGACCAGGAAAATCCTGTTGGCTCTCCTGCTTGGATGCCTGACGCTGTTCAGCGTGACGGCGCGGGCGAACGATCTGCTGATGGTGCGCGCCGAGCTTCCGTTCGACGACGCCATCAGCAACCTGCAGATCGCGATCCAGGACCACGGCTACCAGGTGGCGCGCATCCAGCGCGTGGACGTGGGACTGGCTTCCGGCGGCTACAAGACGGCGGAATACCGCCTGGTGTTCTTTGGCAAACCGCGGGAGATGCACAAACTGGAAGACCGCTACCCCGAACTGTTGCCGTATCTGCCGCTGAAGATCGTGATTTTCGCCGAGGGCGACTCCACCCTGGCGCTCGCCTACAACCCCGCCATTCTGCAAACCTTCTTCAAGAAAGAAGCGCTACAGGACCAGACGCGTAGCTGGGAGAAAGACATCCGGGCGATCCTGGATCAGTTCGCCGCGCCTCAATAATGAGGCGTGCGTTCCGCGCACAATTGAAAATCTAATTCCGGTTCCCGCACCGCGGGCGGGTGACTTCTCTTTGCTCGTGCAATGAGAAGTCACCAAGGAAAAGCACGCCCCTGGGTCTGCGCCCGCCAACTGCGCGGATTCCCTCACGCCGCGTTTGCCTCGGGAGGGGGTGCGCCGACGTGACATATCTGTCGCGGCGGCGCACGCTCGCGATCCCTCACTCGCCACTTCGGGCTCGTGCTTTGGCCGCGCGCGGCGCTCGGCTTGACCATGGGGTTTTGAAAACCCCACCATCTCGCTTTGCGGCGGTGAAATCGGGCGCTAGGTTTTTTCCAATCCCCGTAGCCGCCGCCGAGCATCGCAGCCGAAGGCGGAAATAGCTCCTGATGTTCAAGGAGTGCGCGCAGGGAGGCGCGCACGAGCCAGCCGGCACAGGGACGTGCCGTCTGGCGAGCCCGCCTTCGGCGAGAAGCGCAGGGAGTATTCGGCGGCTCCGGGGCGTGCTTTCTTTTGGTTTCTTGTCTTTGCACGAGCAAAGAAAAGAAACCTGCCGTGGGTCAGCCACCCACAAGTATGCGTCGCCGCAGGCGACACAAAACCAGATGTAAAGGCGGAGCACCCGCAATTAGCTTTTCAACCGTGCGCGAAGAGCACACCGCTCAGCTGATCCCCAACCCCGCCCACATCGCATCGACGCGCTGCTTCACGTCCGCGCTCATCACGATCGGCTTGCCCCACTGGCGATTGGTCTCGCCCGGCCACTTGTTGGTGGCGTCGAGACCCATCTTGCCGCCGAGGCTGGAGACCGGGCTGGCGAAGTCCAGGTAATCGATTGGCGTGTTGTCCACCAGCACGCTGTCCCGCACCGGATCCATGCGCGTGGTCATGGCCCACACGACCTCCTTCCAGTCGCGCACATCGATATCGTCATCGGTCACGATCACGAACTTGGTGTAGGTGAACTGGCGCAGATACGACCACACGCCGAACATGATGCGGCGCGCGTGGCCGGCATA
>JBLMXN010000161.1:0-13392 GCA_050257795.1 Bacteroidota bacterium | reverse complement strand
GTGCGGATCGCCTCGACGATGGTGTTTTCGCCCACACCGAAACAGGCGCAGACCGTGCGCCCGGTTTGTGCCTGTCCACGCGGCGGGCGCCCGGCGAGCAGGCTCATGCGATCGTTTGGTGAGAGCACCTCGTGCGCGAACAAGGCCGCGAGCCATTCGCGCTCCGCCGCCACCGGTTCGGGGCCGGCGAAGAAGCAGGCTTCGAACCGGCCGTCGCGCAGCCAGGCGACGCGGTAACGGCCCGCGGCGGCGTCGAAATAATCCAGCCATTCACCTGATTCCTGCGCCAGCCAGGCGCGCGCCCAAACCGGCCAGTCGTCCGGCGTATTGTCGCCCGCGAGTTCGTAACGCACGAAACGGTTTCCGTTGACGCGCACGAGAAACGCCCCGCCCTGTAGATCGAGTGGTCGGCGCGACAAAGCGAATCCGTGCCATGCTGGACGGTACAAACTCACGCGCACTGGTGTGTGCTTGAACTCGGGCTGGCCAGACAGCGGATCGACCACCGGATTGACCACGGCGTCGGCGAGTCCGTGCGAGGCGAACTGGCCGTTCCAGTGCATCGGCAGGAATACGCTGCCGGCGAGCTGGTCGCGGCTCACGCGCGCGCGCACGATCGCCTCGCCCCAGCGGCTCTCGACCCGGATGAGATCGCCCGCGCGCACGCCGAGCTTCTCGGCGTCTTGCGGGTGCAGCTCGCCGTACGGCTCGGGCGTGTGCTGCGACAGCCGCGGCGACTTGCCGGTGCGCGTCATGGTGTGCCAGTGATCGCGCACGCGCCCGGTGTTGAGTGCGAACGGGAAATCTTCGTCCACGGCATGAACCGGCGGGCGCGGGTCGAGCGCCACGAATTGGGCCTTGCCGCTGGGCGTAAAGAATTTTCCGTCGTCGAAAAAACGGGCGCGACCGGTGCTCGATCCGGCCGGCACCGGCCACTGCACCGGCGCCAGCGCAGCGTACTCGTCTTCACTCAGTCTGCTCAACGCGCCGATGTCGAAATCGCGCGTGCCGTCGTTTTCGAAACCGGACAGCGCGGCATACTCACGGAACACGTCAGCGGCGCTGCGGTAATCGAACGCTTTGCCGAAACCCATGCACCGTGCCACCTGGCTCACGATCCACCAATCGGGTTTGGCCTCGCCGGGGCGCGCCAGAAACACGCGCTGACGCGAGATGCGCCGCTCGGAGTTGGTCACGGTGCCTTCCTTCTCGCCCCAGGCCAGCGCCGGCAACAGCACATGCGCGTACTGCGTGGTGTCGGTGGCGCGCACGCAGTCCGACACCACGACGAACTCGCATTGCGCCAGCGCGCGCCGCACCTGCCCGGCGTCCGGCAGGCTCACCGCCGGGTTGGTCGCCATGATCCACAGCGCCTTGATCTGCCCGGCTTCCACGGCGCGGAAAAGGTCCACCGCCTTCAATCCGGGGCGCGTCGCCATCGCGGGTCCGTTCCAGAAACGTTGCACCCGCTCGCGATCCGCTGCCGATTCCAGGCTCATGTGCGCCGCCAACTGGTTCGCGAGCGCGCCGACCTCGCGCCCGCCCATGGCGTTGGGCTGGCCGGTGAGCGAGAACGGTGCCATGCCGGGGCGGCCGATGCGGCCGGTGGCGAGATGGCAGTTGATGATGGCGTTGACCTTGTCGGTGCCGCTCGAGGACTGGTTCACGCCCTGCGAGAACAGCGTGACGGTTTTTTCGGTGCGCGCGAACAGGTGGAAGAAACGCGCCACGTCCTCGTCCGCCAGACCGCAGGCGCGTGCCGTCGCCGGGATCGTGGGCGCCGAGGCGCGCGCCGCCGCGAGCGCCGCGCCGTAACCTTGCGTGTGGTTTTCCAGAAACGCGTAATCGAGGATGCCGTTTTGAAACAGGTACGCCAGCAGCCCGTTCCACAACCAGACGTCGGTCCCGGGCGCGATGGCGAGATGCAGGTCGGCGATTTCGGCGCTCGCGGTGCGGCGCGGGTCGATCAGCACCAGCTTCATTTTCGGATTCGATTCCTTGGCGCGCGCGAGGCGCTGGTACAGCACCGGATGGCACCAGGCGGCGTTCGAGCCGACCAGCACCACGAGCTCGGCCAGCTCCAGATCTTCGTAACAGCCCGGCACGGTGTCGGCCCCGAAGGCGCGCTTGTGCCCGGCGACGCTCGAGGCCATGCACAGGCGCGAATTGGTGTCGATGTTGGCGCTGCCGAGGAAGCCCTTCATCAATTTGTTCGCGACGTAATAATCCTCCGTCAGCAACTGGCCCGAGACATAGAACGCCACCGAATCCGGCCCGTGCTGTGCGATCGCCTCGCCAAATTTCCGCGCCACCAGATCGAGCGCCGCGTCCCAGCCGGCGCGGCGGCCGTGTATTTCGGGATACGGCAGGCGGCCGTCGAGCGACAGCGTTTCGCCGAGCGCCGAGCCCTTGGAGCACAAGCGTCCACGGTTGGCCGGATGCGCCGGATCGCCGCTGATGGTCACGCTGCCATCGGGCTTGGGCTCCGCCAGCACGCCGCAACCCACACCGCAGTAGGGACAGGCGGTCTGGACGCTGGCGGGGATTTTTTCCGACTTGGACATGCGAGGGGCTCCGGAAGCGCACTCAGCGCGTGTGTCGAAGAAGAGCCAGGGAAGTCTCTTTCAACAAATCGCCAAGAGCGCTTAACAAAATGAGCATCGATACATAATCCCCTCTCCCTCCGGGAGAGGGCTAGGGTGAGGGGATCGTAAAGCACCGTCTGAATATCCCCTCTTCCTGTCCTTCTCCCGGAGGGAGAAGGGACCCCATCTTGTATCGTGTGCACTGGTTTTCATTTTGTTATGCATCCCAGATACACCATGTCGCCCTCGACGCGCACCGGGAAACAGGCGGTGCGGCCCTCGTCCGGCGCGACCGCGGTACCGCGGTCGAGCTCGATGCTCCAGTTGTGCATCGGGCAGGCGACCTTGTGGCCGTAGACGATACCCTGCGACAGCGGCCCGCCCTGGTGCGGGCACTTGTCGCGCAGGGCGAACACCTGATCGTCGACTGTGCGGAACAACGCGATGTCGCCAGCCGGCGTTCGGATCACCCGCGCGCCGGCGCGCGGAATCTCGTCCAGCCGGCCGGCCTCGATCCAGCCCTCCGCGTGCGCCGCCGACAGCGGCGTGACTTTTTCTGCGCCCTTGCCGCTCATGTCTCCTCCTTACACCGCCGCCTTGAGCGGCGTGAATTCATGTTGCGCGATTTTTCCGGTGGCGCGTTCGGCCCACGGGTCCTGCTGCGCGTGTTCTTGCGATTCGAGAAAGCGCCGGTACAGCGCCTTTCTGCCGTCTCCGTCCTCGACGACACGCTGCTTGACGTAACTCAAGCCCACGCGCTCGATCCACGGCGCGGTACGCTCGAGATAGCTCGCTTCCTCGCGATAGAGCTGCAGGTAGGCGCCGCAATATTCCTTGACCTCGTCATCGGTCTTCACCTTGCACAGCAGGTCGGTGGCGCGCACTTTCACGCCACCGTTGCCGCCGACGTGCAGCTCCCAGCCCGAATCCACGCCGACCACGCCAAAGTCCTTGATGGTGGCCTCGGCGCAGTTGCGCGGGCAGCCGGAAACGCCGAGCTTGGTCTTGTGCGGCGTCCACGCGCCCCAGGTCATTTTTTCGAGCGCGATGCCGAGGCCGGTCGAGTCCTGCACGCCAAAGCGGCACCACTCGGAGCCGACGCAGGTCTTCACCGTGCGCAGCGCCTTGCCGTAGGCGTGGCCGGAAACGAAACCGGCGCGGCTGAGGTCGGCCCACACCGCCGGCAATTGCTCCTTCTTCACGCCCAGCAAATCGATGCGCTGGCCGCCGGTGAACTTGACCGTGGGGATGGCGAACTTCTCGGCCACCTCGGCGATCGCGCGCAGTTCCGCCGGCGTGGTGACGCCGCCCCAGATGCGCGGCACTACCGAGTAGCTGCCGTCCTTCTGGATGTTGGCGTGCGCGCGCTCGTTGATGAAGCGTGACTGCGCGTCGTCGGCGTACTGCCCGGGCCAGGCGCACAGCAGGTAGTAGTTGAGCGCCGGACGGCAGCTGGGACAGCCGTCGGGCGTGCGCCACTGGAGGTTCTCCATGACCGCGCGCAGGGTCTTGAGGCTGTTCGCGGTGATCGCCGCGCGCACCTGGTCGTGGGTGTGATCGGTGCACTTGCACAGCGGCTTCTCTTTCGGCGTCTGCGAGTAGTTGCTGCCAAGGGTGGCGGCGAGCAGCTGCTCGACCAGCCCGGTGCAGGAGCCGCAGGAGCTCGAGGCCTTGGTGTGCGCGCGCACTTCCTCCAGTGTAAACAGACCTTTGCGAGTAATCGCGCGCGTGATCTCGCCCTTGCACACGCCGTTACAGCCGCAGATTTCGGTTTCGTCGCTCATGGCCGTGACGTTGCGCCCGCCGTGGCCGGCGTCGCCGAGGTGCGCCGGCCCGAACAGCAGCGCGTCGCGGATGTCCGCCACCGGCGTGCCGTCGCGCATGAGATCGAAGTACCAGGCGCCGTCGAGTGTCTCGCCGTACAACACCGCGCCCTGCACCTGGTTGTCCTTGAGCACGATTTTCTTGTACACCCCGCGGCCCGGGTCTTTGAGCACGATTTCCTCGCAGCCCTCGCCACCGAGATAATTGCCGGCGGAGAACAGGTCGACGCCGGTGACCTTAAGCTTGGTCGAAGTGACCGAACCGGAATAACGGGCGTACCCGATCTCGGCCAGGTGATTGGCGCACACCCGCGCCTGCTCGAACAGCGGCGCCACCAGGCCGTAGCTGCGGCCGCGATGCTGCACGCACTCGCCCACGGCATAAACGCGCGGGTCGTAGGTCTGCATGGTGTCGGAAACGACAATGCCCTTGTCGCAATGGATGCCAGCCGACTGCGCCAGCGCAAAATTGGGACGGATGCCGACCGCCATCACCACCAGGTCGGCGGTCACCTCGGTGCCGTCGGCGAGGCGCACGCCCTGGACGCGCTGCTTGCCGATCAGCTCCGCGGTCTTGGCCTCCAGCAGAAAACGGATTCCGCGTTCTTCGAGCGATTTTTTCAGCAGTGCGCCGGCAACATTGTCGAGTTGCCGGTCCATGAGAACCGCGCCGAGATGGATCACGGTCACCTTCATTCCCTGCTTGAGCAGGCCGTTCGCGGCCTCGAGCCCGAGTAACCCTCCGCCGATCACCACCGCGTGCCGGAACTGCTGCGCAGCCGCGAGCATGGCGTCCACGTCGGCCAGATCGCGGAACGACACCACGCCCCGGAGCTCGCGACCCGGCACCGGCAGCATGAACGGGTCGGAGCCGGTGGCGAGCAACAGCCGGTCGTAATGCGCCTGCGTGCCGTCGGCGGCGGTCACGGTGCGCGCGCGCCGGTCGAGGCGCTCGACCTTCTTCCCCTTGTGCAGCGTGATGCCGTGTTCGGCGTACCAGGCCGCGCCGTTCAGCACGATGTCATCCGGCTGCTTCTCGCCGGTCAGCACCGGCGACAGCAGGATGCGGCTGTAATTCACGTGCGGCTCGGCACCGAACACGGTGATGGCGTACTTGTCCGGGGTGAGCTTGAGCAGTTCCTCCACCGTACGCATGCCGGCCATGCCGTTGCCGACCACGACGAGTTTTTCTTGCATGTCCGATCTCCTCAGGCGACCCGCTCTTCCGGGCGGTTCTGGCGCTCGTACAGGAACTTGAGCACCGCGCTGCGGCAGCGGTTGTACGCCGGATCGTCGGCCAGCTTCAGGCGCTCGCGCGGGCGCGCGAGCGGCACGTCGAGGACTTCCCCGATCGTGGCCGCCGGCCCGTTGGTCATCATGACGATGCGGTCCGACAGCAACACCGCCTCGTCCACGTCATGCGTCACCATGATGGTGGTGCAGCCGCTGGCGGCGACGATGCGCAATATTTCGTCCTGCAGGTGCGCGCGCGTGAGCGCGTCGAGCGCCCCGAGCGGCTCGTCCAGCAGCAGCACCTTGGGCTGCATCGACAGCGCGCGGGCGATGCCGACGCGTTGCTTCATGCCGCCCGAGATCTCGTGCGGGTACTTGTGCGTCGCGTGCGTGAGCCCCACCAGCGTCAGCGCCTCGTCAGTACGGATCTTGAGCGACTCGCGGCTCTCGACCGCGCCGTATACGCGCTCGACCGCGAGGTACACGTTGTCGTAGCAGGTCATCCACGGCAGCAGCGAGTGGTTCTGGAACACCACCGCGCGCTGCGGGCCGGGACCGGCGATCTCGCGCCCGTTGCACAGCAGCACGCCGTCACTCGCCTCGGTGAGCCCGGCGACTAGATTCAGCAGCGTCGACTTGCCGCAGCCGGAGTGGCCGATAATCGACACGAACTCGCCGCGCCGCACCGACAGGCTGATGTCGCGCAATGCGACGAACCGGCCCTGTTTGGTTTCGAACACCTTCTGCACGTTTTCCAGTTGCACGTAACGTTCCATGGTTCACCCCTGGTATTCAAAGCGCTTGGCGAGGAGTAGCAGCATCTGTTCGAGCAGCAGCCCGACGATGCCGACCACGAAAATCGCGATGATGATGTGTTCGACGTTGAGGTTGTTCCATTCGTCCCACACCCAGAAGCCGAGGCCGACGCCGCCGGTGAGCATCTCGGCGGCGACGATCACCAGCCAGGCGACGCCGATCGACAGGCGAATGCCGGTCATCATGTACGGCAGCACCGCCGGGAACAGGATCTTGCTGAACACCTTCCACTCGGAGAGCTTGAGCACGCGCGCGACGTTGAGATAGTCCTGCGGCACGCGCGTGACGCCGACCGAGGTGTTGATGATGATCGGCCAGATGCTGGAGATGAAAATCACCCATATCGCCGCCGGCTGCGCCTCCTTGAACACGTACAGGCCGATCGGCAGCCACGCCAGCGGCGACACCGGACGCAGCAGGCTGATGATCGGCGAGCTCATGCGGCTCACGAACGCGAACCGCCCGATCAGGAAGCCGAACGGGATGCCGACCAGCGCCGCCATCCCGAAGCCCAGACCGACGCGCTCCAGCGATTTGAGCACGTTCCAGCCGATGCCCTGGTCGTTCGGGCCCTTCTGGTAAAACGGGTCGCTGAACAGCTTGACCGCCGAATTCCAGGTCTTCACCGGGTCCGGCAACCCGCTTTCGCGCGCGATGAGCGCCCACAGCGCCACAAACACCGCGAACCCGAGCAGCGGCGGGAGCAGCGTGCGCAGCGCCGCGACTAGCACGACGACCGCGCGCGGTTTTGCCGGAGGCAGGTTGGCTTCCGGCGCCTTCATCGGCACCGGCTGACGACTCTCGTTGTCCGCAGTATCCTGCGCTGCAATCTCGTCCGGCACGGCTTCCTTGGTTCTGATCTTCACGACGCTCATGACTCGCCTCCCGGCCTACGCCACTTTGATCTTGAATGCCTGGGCGTAGGTCTTCGGGTCCTTGCCGTCCCACACGACGCCGTCGATGAGCTTGCTCGTGCGCATCGGGCTGGCCGGCACCGGCACCTTGGCCAGCGCGGCAGCCTGTTTGTACAGCTCGATCTGGTTCACCGATTTGGCGACCGCGAGATAGTCGACGTCCTCCTTGAGCAGGCCCCAGCGCCGGTGCTGGGTCAGGAACCACATGCCGTCCGACAGATAGGGGAAATTCACTTTGCCGTCGTTGTAGAATTTCATGTAGTTCGTGTCCTTCCACTTTTTGCCGATGCCGTTGTCGTACTCGCCCTCCATGCGCCCGACAATGACGCTGGCGTCGGTGTTGACGTACGACTTGGCAGCAATGATCTGCGCGACCTTGGCGCGATTGCTCATGGTGTCGATGTACTTCGAAGCTTCGAGGATGGCCGCGGTCATGGCGCGCGCGGTGTTCGGATACTTCTGCACGAACTCGAGCCGCGTGCCGAGGGTTTTTTCCGGATGATCCTTCCAGATTTCCTGGGTCGTGATCGCGGTGAAACCGATGTTGTCGGCGATCGCGCGCGCGTTCCACGGTTCGCCGACGCAGAAGCCGTCCATGTTGCCGACGCGCATGTTTGCCACCATCTGCGGCGGCGGCACGACGATGTTCTTCACGTCCGTGAACGGGTTGATGCCGTTGGCCGCGAGCCAGTAGTAGAGCCACATGGCGTGAGTACCGGTCGGGAAGGTCTGGGCGAAGGTGTAGTCGCGCTTCTCCCTGGCGACCAGCGCCTTGAGCCTGGCGCCGTCCGTGGCCCCCTTCTCCTTGAGCTGGTTGGAAAGCGTGATCGCCTGGCCATTATTGCTGAGCGTCATCAGTACCGCCATGTCCTTCTTCGGTCCGCCGATACCGAGCTGCACGCCGTAGATCAGGCCGTAGAGCACGTGCGCGGCGTCGAGCTCGCCGTTCACCAGCTTGTCGCGCACCCCCGCCCAGCTCGCTTCCTTGCTGGGGGTGATCTTGAGGCCGTACTTCTTGTCGAAGCCCCGCTCCGAGGCGATAACGATGCTGGCGCAGTCGGTGAGCGGGATGAATCCGATCTTCACCTCCGGTTTCTCCGGCGCGTCCGAGCCGGCGGCCCAGGCGGCGCTGCGCACCCCGGCGGGCACCAGGCCCAGCATGCCCGCGGCGCCCAGCCCGAGGCTGGTCTTGAGGAAATCGCGGCGCGAAGCGCCGGTGGCACGCGGATTGGCGGATTCGGTCATCGGCCTGGTCTTGCTGTCGTCACTCATGTCGGTCTCCTTCGTTGCACAAATGAAAACGGCGCCCGGTCGGCCGGGAGAAAACCCGGTGACCAGGGCGCCGTTGCCCTCAAGGCACGCGCCATCGCGCGCCGTTGGTATTTACTGACGGATTACTCGACCCGTCTCAACCTGTTCCGCCCGACCCGTCGTTGGGCCGTGCGGTGCTGAATCATTACGACCACATTTACGTCAGCAGTTCCGCCATGGCGATCACGTTTTCCGCCACCTGCGCCAGGCGTTGATTGCGGCTCATCGCCAGCTTGCGCAACATCGCGTACGCCTCGTCCTCGCCGCAGCATCGCTGCTTCATGACAATGCCCTTGGCGCGCTCGATCAGCTTGCGTTCCGCCAGGTTCGTCTGCGCCTGATCCAGTTCGCGGCGCAGCGCCTGCCACTGCTCGAAGCGCGCCCGCGCCACTTCCACGATCGGCCGGACGCGCTCCACCGACAACCCGTCCACCACGTAGGCGCTGACTCCGGCTTCCAGGGCCGCGCGCATCAGCGTCCGGTCCTGGTCCTGCGTGAACATCACGATCGGTCGCGGATCGTCGCGCGTGATCATGCACACATGCTCCAGCGTGTCGCGGTCCGGCGAGTCGCGGTCGATGATGATCACGTCCGGCCGCCGCGCACGCACCTGGGCCAGCATCGCGGCGGCGCTATCCACCACCGTCACCACCTCGTAGCCCGCCTCCCGCAACGCCGGCTCCACGATCGCCGCGCGCTCGGGATCGTCGTCCACCAGCAGCACACTCAATGACATGTCGATGACCTCTGATGCTGTCTTCAACAAAAGCAAACGCTGTGCCATGTGGGGAGTTCGCATGAAATCAAGGAACTAGCGTGAAACCCGGCGTTTCCGCGCGAGTTTTCTGCACCAATACCGTGAAGCGCACACCGGAGCTGAACCGAAGTGGTGCATTGCGCCGGCGAAAGGTAAGCGATTGGTTTCGCGTTATCGCTTCGAGACGAAGGGATTTTCTTTGATATAAAAGCGCAGGTGCCGCCTGGCCCAGCGGCCGGCGTAATCCACGCCCACGCGCGGGCGCCTGATGATGGTGATGGGCTCGGACTTGTTCGGGGCGGCGATGTAAAAATTGTTCCCGGTCAGGTCATGTCCGTTCAGACGCTTGTCGATGCGCATGGCGCGGCACAGCAGGCCGGGACCCTGGGTCCGCTCCGCAATATTTCGCACCGGTTCGACCGCGCGCAGCAATACGGCGGAAGCATGGCCCGCGCGTTCGGTCACGACGTTCATGCAGAAATACATGCCGTAGATCATGTACACGTAGGCGTGGCCCGGCGGGCCGAACATCACTTTGGTACGCTCGGTCAGGCCGCGCGCCGAATGCGCCGCCAGATCGTGCGGCCCGAGATAGGCTTCCACCTCGACGATCCGGCCGATGCGTTCGACGCCACGCGACACATGAACCAGATATTTGTCCAGCAAGTCCCGGGCAACCGTGGTCGTGTCCCGGTCGTAAAACGCGCGCGGCAGTTTTCGCATGTGAATTATTAAGCCAGCCGATCGGCCTGGATTGAATTTCAAATAACCCGCTCGTTGCCACCGTCCACCGGCACCTGCGCGGCGGTGGTCTTGGCGAACAGCGGGCCGCACATTTCGGCGGCGAGTTCGGCGACGTCGCGGCTGGTGACCTCGGTCTTCAGCACGTTGTTTTTCTTGTACTGCTCGACCGTGAGGCCGTAGTGCTTCGCGCGTGCGGCGAGGACTTCGTCGGTCCAGATGCCGGTGTCGAACACCGCGTTCGGGTGCAGCGAGTTAATGCGGATGCCGTCCGCGCCCCATTCGAGCGCGGCCACACGCGCGAGCTGGTTGAGCGCCGCTTTCGACGCCGAATAGGCGGCGGCGCCGGGGCCGGGCGCGGGGACGTTCTTGGAGCCGATCACGACCACGCGACCGCCTCGCGGGGCGAGCTTGAGCAGCGGATGCGCCTCGCGCATCAGCATCAGGTTGGAATCGAGATTCAGGCGCATGACCTGGTCCCATTCCATCGTAGTCAGCGATTCGATGCGGCGGCCGGGCGGGAACATGCCGGCATTGAGAATCAGCATGTCGAGGCCGCCGAAGGCACGCGCGGTTTTTTCGAGCGCGTCAGTGAGCTTAGTTTCGTCCGTGACATCGCCGACCAGACCGAGAAAATCCGGCCGCGGGTAAAGGCTGGCGATTGCTGGATTGATATCGAGCCCGACGACTGCCGCCCCGCGCGCCAACAACGAGTCCACGCAGGCCTTGCCGATGCCGGAGGCGGCGCCGGTGACGAGCGCGATTTCGCCGGAAAATACCGGCGTTTTGGCGCCGGCATTGAGCTTGGCCTGCTCCAGGTCCCAGTACTCGACATCGAAGATGTCCTTCGCCGGTAGCGCCTGCCAGCCGCCCAGTAGGGTGGCGCGCTGGATGATCTCCATGGTGTGCGCGTAAATGTCGAAGGTAATGGCGGCGTCGCGGGCGCTACGCCCGACGGTCGCGACACCAAATTCAGGATCGAGGATCACGCGCGGCGCGGGATCGAGCATGGTCTTGGGTTCTGATGCTTTGGGCGCGTGCTCGTTGAAATAGTTTTTGTAGGCGTCGGCATAGGCTGGCACGTCACGCCCGAGCAGCGGCAGGCGCTTGGTGCGCAGCACGTGGTCTGGCGTGGCCGGGCCCTGCTGCGAGATCGTGGAAACATCCGCGCGGCGCGCGAAGGCGAGGCTCGCGGCGTCCTCGTGCGCCGCCAGAAGCATCGAAAATCCCGCGGTGGCCGACAGCGCGCGCCGCAGCTCCGCCAGCTCCCGCCGCACCGGGTGCGCCGCCGGTTTTTCCGCCGCAACCGGAATCGTCCAGGCGCCGTGCCGGGCGAGATAATCTTCGGCGCGCGTCACCAGAGCGATCATGCGCTCGTAGGATTCGCGCGCGGTCGCGCCGAACGAAAAGATGCCGTGGTTCATCAGCACCATGCCGATGGTGTTCCCGCCGGCCTGTTTGGGAAATTCTTCCGCGCACAGGCGCGCCAGATCGAAACCGGGCATGACGTAGGGAATGACCACGACATTGTCGCCATAAATCTCGCGTATGCGTTCGCGGCCGTCGACGGTGTTGGTGACGGCGATGACGGCGTCGGCATGCGTGTGATCGACATACTTGTACGGCAGGATGGCGTGCAGAATGGCCTCGACTGACGGCGTGGGCGCGGCGGCCCGAGTCATGTGCGTGCGCAGCTCGTTGACCATCTGCGGATCGGAAAGCCGCGGGAGTTGCGCCAACCTGAGCAGATGGCCCAGGCGCACCGGCGCGAACCCGGCGGCTTCGATGCACTCGAGATCCGAGCCGCTGCCTTTCACATAGAGCAGGGTTTCGTCCTCGCCGAGCAGATTTTTCTCGACGAGCTTGACCGAGGTGTTGCCGCCGCCATGCAGCACCAGCGACTTGTCGCGCCCGAGCAGGCGCGAGCTGTAGACCCGCAGGCCCAGATCACCCGGGTATTGCGCGGCCTCGATGTCGCTCCACAGGCTTTTCATCGCGGATGTGTGCGGGGTCCACGGGGCGGGCGTCCGCCCGCTTGAAACAGCGCTAGAAGACGATTTTCACGCCCACGTGGCCGCCGGAATCGACGGTCTCGTGCGCGCCGTTGTCGAGATCGGCGCGGACCTTGCGGGTGCCGACATAGATGCTCGCGGTTTTCTTGATGATCTCGTACTCGAGGCGCAACCCGCCTTCCCAGAACTTCTTGCCGTCCATGAACGTCACGACGTCCGGGGCGTAGTAAATATAGCCGCCGATGGCGAACGGGCCGTTGCCGGGAAAAACACGGAACTGACCGCCCAGTCCGAGCGCGAGAATGTCATTGTTGTCGACCGAGGCGCCGTAGATCTTGCCGCCGACACCGGCCTCGTAACGCGCGCCAGGCGTGTCTTTTTCACCGAACGCGAGCAGTCCGGCGTTGGCAAACCAGTCGTTGCGATCGTTGTTGTAGAGCGCGCCGGCGTCGAATTCGGCGGCGCGCCATTTCGTCGCGTAGGTGCCCTGCACGGTCTCGTTGTTGAGATTGATGTCGATCGAATCTGCACCAACCGCGCCGCTGGCGCTCAATGCCAACGCTGCCAGAAGTGTCCGAAAACGCATGGAATTTCTCCTCCAGAGAATAACGGCGCCGAAATAGTACCCGATACCCCTATAACCGGCCAGAACCGCGACATGCCGGGCGGATCATTTTTTTTGAATAGCGAGCGGATGGCGTGGTTCCATCGCCGAAGATCAGCGGCGGACCGGAGAAGACGGGCGCGCGACACAAGTCGGGTCGCGAAACGGCGGGCTCAACCCGTCGGCAATGCCACCACCATGCGGTTGACGCCGGCGAGCTTGGCCTGGGCCAGGGTTTCGTCGGCGCGCTTAAGCAGCGCCGACGCCGGTTCCCCGGGCGAGTATTGCGTCAGCACGCTCGAGAAACTCGGCAACGGGATGTTCTTGCCCTCGTGACTGATGAAGGTGCCGGCGGCGCTCTTGCGCGCCTTCTCCAGGGCATGCATGGCGCCGTCCTTCTGGGTGTTCGGGAACAGCACCGCGAATTCGTCGCCGCCGTAACGCGCCACGAGATCGTAGGTGCGGAACTTCGCCAGAATCTGGCCAGCGTAGCAGCGCAGCACGGCGTCGCCGGCATGGCGTCCGTAACGCTGGTTGACGGACTCGAGGTTGTCCACGTCGATCACCGCCAGAGACAGGGCAAACCCGTAGCGTTT
>JBLMXN010000160.1:0-5313 GCA_050257795.1 Bacteroidota bacterium | reverse complement strand
CCTGCCCGAGCAGCCGCCGCTGTACCGCGAGCTCACGGTCGATGAATACCTTGACTACTGCGCCGCCCTGAATCACATCCCGCGCGCGCAGCGCCGCCGGGCGCGCGACAACGTCAAGGAGCGCTGCGGCCTGCACGACACCGGCGGCCATCTGATTGGCAATCTCTCGAAGGGTTTTCAGCAGCGCGTCGGCATCGCCCAGGCGATCATTCATCTGCCGCCAGTGGTGATCCTGGACGAGCCCACGGTCGGCCTCGACCCGATCCAGATCCGCGAGATCCGCGCCCTCATCCGCGAGCTGGGCCGGGACCATGGCGTGATCCTGTCGACGCACATCCTGCCCGAGGTGCAGGCCACCTGCGACTGGGTGCAGATCATCAACAAGGGCGAACTGGTGCTGAACCAGAGCATCGAAGGCCTGGAACACCACATGAAGTCCGCCTCGCTCACCGTCGGCTTCCGGCATCCGCCGGCGCCGGAGGCGCTCGAGAAATTGCCCGGCGTCAAAACGGTCCAGCCGGACAAGGACGGGCGGCTGCATGTCTTCCACGACACTGGCGTCAATCCGACCGACGTCATCGTGCGCCAATCGGTGGAACAGAACTGGGGCCTGTATGAGCTGCGGCCCGGTCGCCTGTCGCTCGAGCAGGTCTTCCTCGACCTCACGGTCGAAGTCGCCGCCGACGTCGCTGCGACTCCCGATCCCCAGACCGGTGCGCTGTCATGATATTCACCATCGGCCTGCGTGAATTCAAATCGCTGTTCCTCTCGCCGCTCGCGTGGTCCATCCTCGCGGTGGTGCAGCTGATCCTGGCCTGGTTGTTCCTCGGCCGCATCGAACTCTTCCAGACCTATCAGTCGCAACTCATGGCGATGGAGAGCGCTCCGGGGCTGACGGAAATCGTCGTCCCGGATCTGCTCGGCAACGCCGCCATCGTGCTGCTGCTGGTGGTGCCGCTGCTGACCATGCGCCTGGTGGCCGAGGAGCGGCGCAACCGCACGCTGTCGCTGCTGTTCAGCGCGCCGCTGTCGATGACCGAGATCGTGCTCGGAAAATATCTCGGCATCCTGATGTTCCTGCTGGCGCTGCTCGTCTTGATCGCGCTGATGCCGCTGTCGCTGTTCGCCGGCGCCCGCCTCGACTACGGCCTGATCGCCTCGGGTTTCCTGGGGCTGGCGCTGCTGCTCGCCGGCTTCGCCGCCGTCGGGCTGTTCATGTCCACCCTCACGCAATACCCGACCGTCGCCGCCATCAGCACCTTCGGCGCGCTGTTGCTGTTCTGGTTACTGGACTGGTCGGGTCAGGGCCTGAGCGGCGGCAGCTGGCTCGCGTACCTGTCACTGTTCAATCACTACAAGCCGTTCCTCGACGGCATCTTCGACAGCGCCGATGCGGTGTACCACGTGCTGCTCGTCACCACGTTCCTGGTGTTGAGCGTGCGGCGCCTCGACGCGGACCGGTTGGGTGGCTGATAAATTGGACAAAACGAACGAGCGACAGCGAGTAGGGCTACCTCTTATGGCAAGACGAACGAGCGACAGCGAGTAGGGCTACATTTATGATGCACACCCCGCGCACCCACTGGCAGCTGCGTCTCGTGAACACAGCCTTCGTGCTGCTGTTTCTGCTGGCGGTCGGGCTGCTGCAATGGCTCGCGCGCGAACACCATTTGCAATTCGACTGGACCCAGACGCACCGGCATTCGCTGGCGCCGGCCAGTATCACCGCAGTCGCGCGCCTGAAAGGGCCGCTCAAGATCACAGCGTTCGCCAGCCAACGCGGCGAAACGCGCCGGCAGATCCGGGACATGGTCGGGCTTTACCAGAAATACAAACCGGACATCCAGATCGAGTTCGTCAATCCGGACACTGCGCCGGAGCGCGTGCGCGCCGCCGGTGTGCAGTTCGACGGGGAGATGGTGCTCGAATACGACCACGCCAGGGAAAACATCTCGCCCACCCAATTCGGCGAGGAAAACTTCACCAACGCGCTGACGCGCCTCGGCCATCGCGGCGAGCGCTGGGTGGTGTTCCTGAGCGGCCACGGCGAGCGCAGCCCCGATACCCAGGCGAATTTCGATCTCTCGACCTGGGCCACGCAGCTGCACAAACGCGGCTTCAAGACCAAAACGCTTTCGCTCGGCGAGCATCCGCAGATCCCGCAAAACACCACCGTGCTCGTCATCGCCGGGCCGAGTACAGGCCTGCTTGCGGGTGAAGTCAACGAAATCCGAAACTTCGTCGACCATGGCGGCAATCTGCTGTGGCTGCACGATCCAGGTCAGTTGTACGGCCTGGAACCGCTCGCGGAAAGCCTCGGCATCGAATTTCAGCCGGGCGTGATCGTCGATCCGGTGTCCGAAACCATCACTGGCAACGCCGCCGCGATCGTGGTGGCGAAATACGGCAATCATCCGATCGTGCACAACTTCGCCGACAACACGCTGTTCCCCCAGGCCGACGGTATCAGCCTCAAGGCGCCGCCGGGCTGGCAAGGATCGGTCCTGATCGACACGCGCCCGTCCAGCTGGTCGGAAACCGGCCCGCTCAACGGACCGATCGAATTCAACAAAGGCAAGGACATCCGCGGGCCATTGAATCTGGCCGTGGCCCTCAGCCGCACCCTGGACAAGCGCGAGCAGCGCGTCGTCGTGTTCGGCGACGGGGATTTTCTGTCCAACAGCTTCATCGCCAACGGCGGCAATCTCGATCTCGGCATGAGCCTGGTCAACTGGTTGTCCCAGGATGACGCCTATGTCAGCATTCCGGTCAAGACCGCGCGCGATCGCACCCTCAATCTCTCGCGCGGCGCCCAGGCCGCCCTGGCGGCGGGATTTTTCATCGCGCTGCCGCTCGTCATGATCAGCAGCGGGGTGCTCATCTGGCTGCGGCGGCGCAAACGCTGAGACTTTCAGGATCATGACCACTCCGGTGGATACTCCGCCCTCCAACCACATCGGCGCCCCGGGACTCAGGCGCCGCTGGTTGCTCAACGCCGGGCTGCTGGTGCTTGTCGCCGCGCTGGTCCTGGTCGTTATTTATCTCCCGGGACAAAAAAAACCGGGATCGGGACCACCCCTGACGGCCGTCGCGGCTGACGGCGTGTCGCGCATCCGTATCGAAAAATCCGGACAGCCCGAGATCGTGCTGGAAAAAACCGGCGGCGACTGGAAACTCGCCGCACCGGTCAAGGCACGCGCCAACCGCTTCAATGTCGAGCGGCTGCTGCGCGTGCTCGCCGCGCCCGGAAACACCCGCTTTCCCGCCGAGCCGGCCGGACTTTCCCAGTTCGGCCTAAACAAGCCGGCGGCGCGCGTCTGGTTCGACGATCAGGAAATCGACTTCGGCGTGATGCACCCGCTCAAGAACGAGGTTTACGTGCTGTACCGCAACGAGGTCGCGCTCATCCCCGGGCATTATCTCGCCGCGTCCACGTATCCCTACACCAACTTCATCGACAGCGGGTTATTCGACGACGGGCTCAAGCTCACCGCGATCAAATTGCCGGACTTCACGCTCACGCAGAAAGACGGCGTGTGGCGGCGACAGCCGGAGGACAAGAAGCTGACCACCGATCGCGTCAACGATTTTGCCGCCGAATGGCAACACGCACGCGCGCTGACCGTGGACAAATACAGCGGCAAGGAAGCGATCGGCGCGATCGAGATCACGGCGACGCGTGACGCCAAAACCGAGAATCTCAAACTCGGTATCCTGGCCTACAAACCCGAGTTCGTGCTGCATCGTCCGGACGAGAGCCTGGAATACCATTTCACCGAAGAAACCGGCAATCGCCTGCTGACCCTGACCGGCAAGGAGTAGGCGCGGATCGTCCACGCGTCACCCGCTTATGCCGGAACTCCCAGAAGTCGAAACCACCCGTCGCGGCATTGAACCGCATGTGGTTGGCAAAACCGTCACGCGCCTGGTCGTGCGCAATCCGCGCCTGCGTTGGCGTGTGCCGGACAGGCTGATCAAGGAACTGCCGGGGCAAAGGATCGAATCGATCACGCGCCGTGGAAAGTATTTGCTTTTTGCGACCGCCGCCGGCACCGCGATCCTGCATCTCGGCATGTCGGGCAGCCTGCGCCTCACCGCCTGTGAACAGCCCGCGGACAAATATGATCACGTGGATATCGTGCTCGACAACGGCGACTGCCTGCGCCTGCGCGACCCGCGCCGCTTCGGTTCCCTGCTGTGGACGCGCGATGATCCACTGCGCCACAAGCTGCTGCGCGACCTGGGGCCGGAACCGCTGGCGGATGACTTTCGCGGTGAGTACCTGTTTGAGGTCTCACGCGGCCGCAAGCGCGCCATTCGCCATTTTCTGCTCGACAGCCAGGTCATCGCCGGCGTCGGCAATATCTACGCGAACGAGGCGTTGTTCGTCGCAGGCATCCGCCCCACCCGTCCCGCCGGCAAGATCACCCGCGCCCAGTACGACCGGCTGGCCGCGGCAATCCGCGCCACGCTCGAACGCGCGCTCCAGGCTGGTGGCACCACCCTGCGCGACTTCCGTAACGGCCGCGGCGAACCCGGGTATTTCCAGTTGTCCCTGAACGTGTATGGCAAGGAGGGCGAGCCCTGCCCCGTCTGCCGCAGCCCCATCAAGGCCCGGCGGCTGGGGCAGCGGACGGCGTTTTACTGTCCGCGCTGCCAGATTTAGTCCGGCGATTGGGGGCTGGACTGCAGGTATCAAGGAAGGTAACGTATCGAACCCGTTGATTGGGCGCGGCTTTCGACCCGCCCACGCAGCGGGCATTGGGCTGAAAAATTGGCAAGAAAGGGAGGAGTTTTCCGGCAGGGGAACTATATTTCTATAGATGCAACCGGCGACCGCCCAAAAACAGAACCTCGAGCAGCATTTCGAAGCCTACAGCGAATGGCGCCAGGGGCTAGCCGCCGGCGTCACCGAACTCAAAGCCTGGCTGCAGCAGCAGGAATTGAGTGACTCCCAGGTCGACCAGCGCCTCGAGCACGTGCTGTCCACGCTGCGCGATGACAAGCTCTACGTCGCCTTCGTCGCCGAGTTCTCGCGCGGCAAATCCGAGCTGATCAACGCGATCTTCTTCGCCGACTTCGGCCAGCGCCTCCTTCCCTCGTCGGCAGGACGGACGACGATGTGCCCGACCGAGCTGCTGTACGACGCCTCGCGCCCCCCGTCGATCCGGCTGCTGCCGATCGAGACGAGGCTGAAGGACGCGACGGTCACCGAATTCAAGGAATACGCCGACGAGTGGGTCACCTTCCCGCTCGACCTCGGCGCCGCCGACCGCATGGCCGAGGTGCTGGCGCGGGTGTCGCAGGTCAAGC
>JBLMXN010000159.1:0-4293 GCA_050257795.1 Bacteroidota bacterium | reverse complement strand
GTGTTCCGTGATGGCGAGGCCGGACGGCTGCACAATCCGGAATTCACCATGATCGAATGGTATCGCGTCGGCTTCGACCACCATCGGCTGATGCACGAAACCGGCGAGCTCGTGATGCAGTCGCTCGCCTCATCACTGTCGCTTCAGGCGCCCGAGAAGCTGACGTACCGGGAGGCATTCCAGCGCCACGCCGGTCTCGATCCGCACGTGGCCACGGCAGAGGAGTTCGCGCGCGCCGCCGAGCGCCATCGGATTGACGCGCCACGCGATCTGCGCGGACACGACGATCTTTCCATCTGGCGCGACCTGCTGCTGACGCACATCGTCGAACCCAGGCTGGGCCGGGGTCAACTCACCTTCCTCTATGATTATCCCGCGGCGCAGGCGTCGCTTGCGCGCGTGCAGCCGGGCAATCCACCGCTCGCGGCGCGCTTCGAGCTTTATCTGAACGGCGTCGAGCTTGCCAATGGTTTTCATGAACTGGCGGATGCGGATGAGCAACGGATGCGCTTTGAGCATCAACTGCACTCTCGTACCGCCGCCGGACTGCCGGCAGTACCAATGGATGCGCGTCTGCTGGACGCCCTGGCGCATGGTCTGCCCGAGTGCGCCGGTGTCGCGCTCGGCTTCGATCGCCTGGTGATGCTCGCTGCCGGCGCGCGCTCGATCGCCGAAGTGATCGCTTTTCCCGTCGATCGTGCCTGATGCGCGCGAGCGGATGCGGAGCCTGTAAGCGCCGGCCGGAAGAGTCCGGGGCCCCGGGGTTCAACTCAGAGCGCCGAGTCGGGCGGTGTCGGGTGGATATAGGCCCAGCCCTGCGATTCGCGGATGGTGATCTCGCCCATGCCGGACGGCACGATGCTGATGAACGGGTAGAGATCCTTGCGGTCGACATGCAGTTCCTTGAGCGTGTTCGAGCATTGCGACAGGATCACGCCCTCCTTTTGCAGGTGCTTGAGTTTTTCCTCGAAACCGTTGTTCTTCACGTACACCGCAAAACCCTTGCTGTTCGCCAGCAGCTCGACGTTGACCTTGCCCTTGAGGCGCGGGTCGTTCAGCAGGTTCTCGATGTTGTTGAGCGTTTTCTTGATGGTGGCTTCCCCGCCGGCATCGATGTGAAAGATCACGTTGTAGTGGTCCTTGTCGGGTTTGGCGCCGGTGAAGTCAGTACCCGCGCTGGCGGTGATGTTCAGCACGCTCGCCGCGCACAATACGCTGGCGGCGATTCCAATACGCAAATATTTGTTGCTCATCGGCTTGCTCCTCGTCGTGGTAAGGTGGCGCTGGATGGGGCATTGTCGTTCGTCGGCCCATTCCGACACCGGTTGTGAAGAGTTATTAAGAGTACCGGCGTCCCGGGGGTTGGAACCTTAATAGATGCTTGTCGAGCTGCGCCAAGGGGCGCGCGCCTGGCGGATCGATTGGCGCTGGCACCGGAGCCGCGGAATTTCCGCGCGTTACCATCCGAGTGTTGGGGTTCGCTATGCTCGCCCCAACCTACGAGCAAGTCTCAAGATTTCAGCCAGAACGTCACCGGACCATCGTTGGTGAGCGTTACCTGCATGTCGGCCCCGAAAACACCGGTGGCGACGGGTGCGTGCTGCATCCGCGCGCGACCGACCAGATACTCAAAGAGGCGCTGGCCCTGCGCCGGGGCGGCGGCCGGGGTGAAGCTGGGGCGCATGCCCTTGTCCGTGTCCGCCGCCAGCGTGAACTGCGGGACCAGCAACAAGCCCCCGGCGATATCCCTGACGCTCAGGTTCATCCTGTCGTCGGTGTCCGGAAACACGCGATAACCGAGCAGCCGTTCCAGCAGGCGGTCGGCCCTGGACTCATCGTCCCCCTGCTCCACGCCGACAAAAACCAGCAGCCCGCGTTCGATCGCGCCGACGTTCCTGCCTTCCACTTCCACCCGAGCGCTGCGGACGCGTTGCAACAGACCGATCATGCGATGCTCATTTCCATTATCCGGCGCAAGCGTAGTATATTCACGGCATCGATCAAAGACGCCGATCATTCCCGTGGCCAGCCTTCCCGAAAAATCGCAGCAGATCCTTACCGCGCACGCCGGGCTGGTGCATGCTGTCGTGCGCACCTGCCACAACCGCGACCTGATGCCGCAACTGGAGCTGGTACTGCGTCAATCCGAGGAAAACGGCTGGGTTCAGCTGGTGGCGGTTATCCGGCGCATACTCCGGGGGCAGCGTGACAACAGCGTGCTGGCCGGTCTCGATGAAGAGGACCGGGTGATCACCGAAGCGATCCTGCGAGGGCTGCAAAATCCGGACACCATGCCGGATCTGAATGCCGCCCCCGACCCCAATCATGCCGCCCCCGGGCTGGCCTCGATGGTCGCCGCCGCCAGGCACGGCAACGTGGAAGCGTTGCAGGCGCTCGCGGACATGGCGACCCAGATGCGGCACGCCGGCGGCGACATGGCGCGCCTGGCCTCGGCGCTGGCGCAAATGGAGCAGGGAGAAAACGACGCGGAAAAACTGATGCGCGGGATGAGCCCGGCGGGGCAGAAGCTGGTGGAAACGATTCTCGAGGAACTGAAAAAGCGGTTGTAGGATCCGCTCAGGCTGCTCCGGCCAGCGGCAGCGTTCCGTCCGAAACACGCTGCTCTTCGAACCGCGGCAACACCACCGGCAGCGTCACCTCCATCACCACTGGCAGATGATCGGAGAACGCATAATTCAACACCTCGATCCGTTCGACCGTCACCGACGGCGAAACCAGAATCTGGTCCAGGTTTCGCGACGGGCGCCAGCTCGGAAAGGTCGGCATATCGTGCACCGGCTCCCGCAAATCGGTGTTCTCGACCAGCCAGCCGATTTCGCGGCTTTCCGAACTACAATTCATGTCGCCCATGACGATGGCGTGGCGGTAGCCGCCGATGATGTCAGCAATGCACTCGAGCTGGCGGAAGCGCGCGCGGCGTCCGAGCGCGAGATGCGCGATGACCAGGACGAGCGCGTCGTCTCCGTGTCCGTAGCGCACCGTAAGCGCGCCTCGCCCCGGAATCATGCCGGGCAATTTCACTTCCCTCACTTCGGCCGGTCGCACCCGGCTCAGCAAGCCGGTGCTGTGTTGCGCGAATTTGCCGAGGTTGCGGTTGGTCTGGTCGTACCAGTAGGGAAAGCGCGCCGCGAGCGCCAGGTATTCCGTCTGATTGATGAATCCGCTGCGCAGGCTGCCGCCGTCGACTTCCTGCAGGCCGACGACGTCGAAATCGCGGATCAGCGCGCCGATACGGTCCAGGTTATCCAGGCGCTTGGGGCAAGGCAGGACATGCTTCCAGCTGTGCGTCAGGTAGTGCCGGTAACCGTTAGTGGCGATACCGGTTTGTATGTTGTAGCTGAGGAGCCTCAGGCGCCGCGCGTCCCCGTCGGACGCTTGGGCGTTGTGGTGCGGACTGGTGGAACCAAAACCCCGAGCAGGAACATTCATTGTTAATGCATTATCTCACAATATCGGATCATCGAGGCGCGTTTTTGTACTTCTTCTTGAAACGCTAGCCGATATTTTGCCGTGCGCAAGGCCGGCCCGGACTAACGGCGACGGGAAACCCGACAAGTGAGCGCATAGCCAAGTGAGCGCATAGCAAAGAAAAACCCCGTGAGCCTTCGGCTCACGGGGTTTTGGTATAAAAGCCTGGCAGTGTCCTACTTTCGCATGGTGGAACACCACACTATCATCGGCGCTGAGCAGTTTCACTTCCGAGTTCGGTATGGGATCGGGTGGTTCCCACTCGCTATGGCCGCCAGGCAGACCTTTTACACCGCTGCATTCACGCAACGGTCGATATTCGGGCAGTTTCTGTATGTAAAAAGCGCGGGTGGTGTTGCTTTGGCGTTGACCAGTCACCCGGCGTTTTGGGTGTTATATGGTCAAGCCACACGGGCAATTAGTACTCCTTAGCTCAACGCCTTACGGCGCTTACACATGGAGCCTATCAACGTGGTGGTCTACCACGGCCCTTCAGGGGAGTCGAACTCCCGGGGAGATCTCATCTTGAGGTGGGTTTCACGCTTAGATGCTTTCAGCGTTTATCCCGTCCGAACATGGCTACCCGGCAATGCCATTGGCATGACAACCGGAACACCAGCGGTCCGTCCATCCCGGTCCTCTCGTACTAAGGACAGATCCTCTCAAATCTCCAACGCCCACCGCAGATAGGGACCGAACTGTCTCACGACGTTCTGAACCCAGCTCGCGTACCACTTTAAATGGCGAACAGCCATACCCTTGGGACCGGCTACAGCCCCAGGATGTGATGAGCCGACATCGAGG
>JBLMXN010000158.1:0-15423 GCA_050257795.1 Bacteroidota bacterium | reverse complement strand
GTCGCGCGCCGCATCGAGGATGCCGTGCGCGCGGTCGGCGAGCGCGAGCGGGTGATCGCCTCCACCGACTGCGGCTTCGGCACCTTCACCAACCGCGACTGGGTTATCGAGCCGGCGGTGTGGCTCAAGCTGCGTGCCATCCGCGAAGGCGCCGATATCGCCTCGGCCAGGCTGTGGGGGCGCAAGGTCGCCTAACTTTCTTTCCCTCTCCCCTCGTGGGAGAGGGGAAGCGGGTTCGCGGTTTGCCGTGCGCAAGCGTTGTCGCCCGTATTCTTTGCGGCGCCGGGTACGCCGTGGTTTAGGCCACCCGCTTCAGGAAGAACCGAGGGCGCACGGGACGTCAGGCTCCCGACGGACCCACGGACCTCGACGCCTAGCGACATCGAGGCTTGGCGAAGTTCTAATTTCCGCAAGTTCGCCGTTTCCATGGCGTCCCGCGCGCGGTCTTTGAGGTTTGCTCCGTCTCGCCCCCGGTGGACTTCCCATTTCAGGCGACCCGCCTCTCCTCTCGAATTGGAAGGCCGCCTATCCACCGCTGTGGACTCAAACGGTGCCCAGCACTTCCGACCGTGCGGCTGCCGCAGTCAGCGGGGCCCGGCGACGCACGGCTGGCGCGCCGGGACGAAGCGGCTTTGACCGCCGGGCAGTAACAGCGCATCTTCGCTGCCACCATATTCCCCGGCCACCGCTCCCCGCCGCGTCTGGAGATGCTGCTCCGACGCCCCTTGGTCACGAGGGACGCGAATTGTAGAATATAATCCTAATTCGGAATATAGTTGAGATGATCGAAGAGCGGGTTTCCATTTTCCAGCTTGACATAAGGCAGGTATTTTTCCGCCAAACGGTGGTAAATCCGCCGCCACGCGGGGGCCGACAGCGCCGCCGGCATTGCCTATAATGCGACCATCCATCGTCCCAACCGCCAGCTTATTCGATTAAGGGAGACCACCCATGGACGAGAGAACGCGCGAACCACGTACAATCACCGCCGAGGACATCAACCCCCGCTACAACTGGGGCCGTCATTTGCCGGTGCTCGGCACCATGGGGGTCGACTTCGAGGAGCGCGTCGACTACCGGCGCCTGCACCGCTATCGGCTGGCCCGCGCGCAGACCGCGCTGGAAAAATCCGACCTCGGCGCGCTGCTGCTGTTCGACGACAACAACATCCGCTACGTCACCTCCACCAAAATCGGCGAATGGGCGCGCGACAAGCTCTCGCGCTTCGCGCTCTTGATCCGAGGCCAGGACCCGATCCTGTGGGACTTCGGCTCGGCCGCCGTGCATCACAAGCTCTATTCGCCCTGGCTGCCGCAAGAAAACTGCAAGGCCGGTCTGGTCGGTTTGCGCGGCACCGTCGATCCGGCCTTCGGTCTGATGAAGCGTCATGCCGAGGAGATGGCCTCGCTGCTGAAAGCGGCCGGCGTCGCCAAGATGCCGCTCGGCGTCGACATCATCGAACCGCCGATGATGTTCGAACTGCAGAAAACCGGACTGACGATCAAGGACGGTCAGCAGGTCATGCTGAGTGCGCGCGAGATCAAGTCGGCCGACGAGATCGCGCTCTTGAACCGCGCCGCCGCCATGGTCGACGGCGCCTATGACGTGGTCAACGAAATGCTGCGGCCGGGCGTGCGCGAGAACGACATCGTCGCCGAGGTCAACAAATTCCTCTACACGCACGGCTCCGACGACGTGGAGGCGGTGAATGCCATTTCCGGCGAGCGCTGCAATCCGCATCCGCACAACTTTACCGACCGCATGATCCGCCCGGGCGACCAGGCCTTCTTCGATATCTTGCAGTCGTTCATGGGCTACCGCACCTGCTACTACCGCACCTTTAACGTGGTGCGGGCGACGCCGGCGCAGCACGACGCCTATAAGCTGGCGCGCGATTGGCTGGATAACGCCATCGCCCGCATCAAGCCGGGCGCCTCGACCGCGCATATCTGCGAGGTATTCCCGACCGCGCCGGAATTCGGCTTCCCCGACGAAATGGCGGCCTTCGGCCTGCAATTCGCGCACGGGCTCGGGCTGAACCTACACGAGCGGCCGATCATCTCGCGCGTGGTGTCGATGGATCACCCGACCGAGATCAAGGAAGGCATGGTGTTCGCGATCGAGACCTGGGCGCCGGCGACCGACGGCTATTCGGCTGCGCGCATCGAGGAAGAGGTCGTGGTCACCGACAAGGGCTGCCGGCTGATATCGCTGTTCCCGGCGGAGGAACTGCCGATCAGCGCGAAGTATTGAGATTTCTCTGTCATCACCGGGCCGCCGCGCAAGCGGCGTAACCCGGTGATCCCACGTCGGTAGGCATTGCGCCCTTAATCGGGATGGCCGAGACAGTTCCGGCCATGACATAGTGATCCATCATGATCCCCAACGCCCCGCGCTACGTGACGCCAAAGGAACGCGCAGAGAACCGCGCGCGCATCCGCGCCTGGCTGTATTGGACCGCGGTGGTGATCCCGACCCTCATCGCGCTAATGATGTTCGGCTACAGCGACCAGGCGCCGCGCTGGCTGCGCGAATTCACCGTCGCGCTTGACGGCGCGATCGGCTTTCCAATCCTTTGGCTGGTCAAGGCCGTCCTAGCCTAAACTAGCCGCCGGCCTTGCCGCCCAGGTCCTTTTGCGCCAGCACCGCCGCCGGCAGGGCGACGCTCATGGAATCCACCATCGAGGTCGGCATCAGGATGGTGGCGCCGCGCTCCTTGGTGGTCTCATAGATGATGTTCATCGCGCGCAGGTGTAGCGCGGCCGGTTCGCCGGCATAGGTCTTCGCCGCATCGACGAATTTCTGCGCAATCGCCGCCTCGGCGCTGCCCAGAATCACGCGGGCTTCCTTCTCGCGCTCGGCCTGCGCCTGCCGCGACATGGCGTCCTGCAGGCCGACCGGGATGGCGACGTCGCGGATCTCGACCGAATTGACCGAAATGCCCCAGGTCGCGGTCTTGCGCGCGATCTCGTTGCGCAGCGCCTCGTCGGCCTGCTGGCGCTCGGACAGAAGCTGCGTGAGCATCGAGGAGCCGATGGTTTCGCGCAAGGAAGTCTGCGCCACCCGGTCGATGGCCGAGCGGTAATCGGTAATGTTGAGCGCGGCGCTCTGCGCGTCGTGCACGTGCCAGAACACGACCGCATCGACGTTGACCGGCACGGTGTCGCGCGTGAGCGCCTGCTCGGCGTTGAACTGGGTGGTCTGGATGCGCTCGTCGATCACTGCGGTAATGGCGTCGATGACCGGGATGATCAGGAACAGCCCCGGTCCCTTCACGCTCGACAATTTACCGGCACGCAGGATCACGAAGCGCTCCCAGTTGTTCGCCATCTTGAGCGAGAACAGCGTGAGCACGGCGAGCACGCCGAAGCCGAGGCCGGGCAGTGGCAGGCCGCCGGTGAACAGGGCGGCGCCAATGAGCGCGAATACGATGGTGACGAGCGCGGTGATGGGATTCATGACAGGAACTCCCCGGTTGCGGTAACGGCGCAAACGCGCCGCCGGCGGCGCCCATGCTGGTAGCGGCTGGATGCAAGGCTTGCGCGCTTAGCCTACGCCGTCACCGGCCGTCTGCAATCCCCATGGCCTGCTCGAAGGCGCGGCGAACCTCGGGCGGCTGGCCGTAATGATGGCGGAAGCCAGCGAGGCGCTCGCGCAGCAGCGGATGTTTGTCGTATTCGGCGAGCGGCACACCATCGACATTGTATCCGCGCATCACGTCGGGCAGCGCGATGCAGCGGGCGGCGGCGGGATCGCGCACGATGCCGGAGGGGTCCTCGCCGCGCGCTACCTTGTCGAGATCGTCGAAGAAGCGTTTGCGCATCAATGTGATGCCGATGTCGCTCGACCGCAGGTGTTCCTTGCTGCGGTCGGCAATCGCCCCCTGCCCGACCCAGCCGACAATATCCTGGTTGATGACGTGGCTGACGATCCATTGCCCGCGTTCGTCGCGGATCGGACTCACCCAGGTCGGCACGCTGGCCTGTACATAGGGCTCACGGCCCTTGGGCACGCGCATGAAGAACCAGGCCACGCTCAGGGTGTTCTCGTCGTCGACCGGCACCCGCCATTCGAAATGCATGCCGAGATAAAAGCCGTTCGGCCACAGCGCCACGCGCCCGACCGACCAGTTGGGATCGCCGTCGGCCTGGCCCTCGCGGATGCGGCGGTAGACGAAGCCATGCTCGAATTCGTCATAGGCGATTTTCAGATGACGGGCGGCGCGCGCCTCCTGCCCGCGCAGATGCGCGCTCCAATTCTCGTGCATCCATTCGAAGTGCACCGGATCGATCGAGTTCTCCTGGCACTGGAACCAGTTGCACGGCACATCGGCGAGCACGACCTCGCGAAAGCCATTGCCGAAGGTGAACGGCTCCCACACCGGCAATTCGGGCACCGGCAATGGGCCCATATAGGCCCACAACAGGCCGGCGAGCTCGCGCACCGGATAGGCAACGGCGGCGCAGCCGTCGCGGCTCTTTGGATTGGGATTGGCGATGTCCTCGTAGGGCTGCTCCAGGCACCGCCCGCGCTCGTCGAACTTCCAGCCGTGGTAGAAGCAGCGAATGCCCTGCTCCTCGACGGTGCCGCAGGACAAGTCGGCGCTGCGGTGCGGGCAGCGCCGCGCGATCAGGCCGAAGCGGCCGCCGAGATCCCTGTAGAGCGTCAGGTCCTCGCCGAAGAAGCGCACCGGCTTGATCGGCTTGCCGTCGAACTCGCTGGCGCCGGCGATCGGCATCCAGTAGCGCCGCAGCAGATTGCCCATCGGCGTGCCGGGCCGGACACGGGTCAGCATGTCGTTCCTGGCGGCGGTGAGCATGGTTCGTGGTCCTATGCGCTCGCGGCCATCTTCTCCCGCAAATGCGGGAAACGCTCGGAAAGCAGCGAACCGGGATAATAGGTCGGCTTGAAGGCGGAATGGGCACGGATATTGTCGAACCAGGTGACGATACGCGGCAGATCCTGCCATTCGGCCATATTTAGATCGTGCATGCGCACCAGCGCCGGCATCACCGCCACGTCGGCGAGCGTGATCGCCTTGCCGAGCAGCCACGGCCCGCCGCTTCGCTCGATCTCGGCGTCCATGCGTTCATAGGTGCGGCGCAGGCGCCCGAGCGCGTCGTCCATTTCCTTTTTGGGGAAACCGGTCTGCCCCATCGCCAGCATGAATTCGCGGCGCAGCGGCTTCGACTCGGCGAAGGCGACGAATTTCTCGCGGCTCATCTTCTGGAAACTCGGCAGGAAGGCGAGGTTAAAGGTGGGCACGCGCACCGCGGCGGCCGGCATCTCGTCGAAGAAATGCATCAGCGCGCGCATGCGGGCGCGCGCGACCGGGTCCTCCGGCGTGAAGCTTGCCTGCGGCGCGACCTCATCGAGATATTCGGTGATGACATTGGAGTCGATGACGATGGCGCCGTCGTGATCGAGCGTCGGCACTACCCCGTTCGGATTGAGCTTGAGGTAGTCGGGCTTGAGCTGTTCGCCTTCCAGCAGATTGAGCTTCACCTCGTCGAAGGAAATGCTCTTGCCGTTGAACACGAAGCGAACCCGCTGGCTGCAGGTCGATTGCGGCGCGTTGTAGAGTTTGAAGCTCATTGCATGTGCCCCCTTCATTTCCAAACAGTCTGTCATCATCAGGTGCAGCCCGGCAACGGCCGTTCACGCGCTTGTGCGCGGCGCCCTCACGCGTCCTTGGCCAGCGCCTGGCGCAACTTGACGAGCCGCGCCTGGTAACCCTCGGCGTCACCGTATTCGTCGAACTGCGCGTAGCGCGCGTGGCTACCGACGAGACGGCGCGCGTGCTTGATCGGGCACCAGTACTGCTCGGTGCGCGCGGCGATCTCGCGCGTAAAAGCGGTGATGCCGTTGGCGTACGAGCAATAGGCGCAGTTCAATTTTTCCAGTGCATTGAGATAAGCGAGATGGTGCCGGTCGAATACCAGGTAATCGGCGCGTTTGACCTTGGCGATGCCGTAGATCGGAAAGCAGACCGCCTGATAAACGCTGACAAACAGGTCGAGCAGCAGAAACGGCACGATGCCGGCATAGATCACCGGCGCAGTCAGGACCACCAGCGGGTTGGCGCCGAGTACATATGGCAACAGCTTCTGACGTAACTCGCGGTGGCGCCTCAACAGCTCTGCCTCGAACGCGATGCGGCCATGTTCCATCCCGATACGCAGCGCGGCACGGCTTTTGGCGAGTTCGGCATCGAGTTCGCTTTCGAGCGCGCGGATTTTCCCGATTAGTATGGCAATTTGCGGGGTCATGGTGGCACTTCTTCTGCATGTGGCGGCGAGGGGGGGCATCATGACACCACCAGCCCAATTGCATTGGGCAGGCCAAGCGCTCGCCCACCGGGAATTTACGGCTTTTTTACTTGTGATAAACGGGCGCGGCCGGTTGTGTGAAGTCGTGCGCAGCCGCCGTTTCCTCCCTTATTGCCGTTAACGGCGGCGTGAATCCTCCACCTTATGCGCAAAGGGCCGCGAAAGCGGCCCTTTTTTTATTGCAGCTTGCCGTGCCGCATCGGATAGGCCGTTTTCGCAGGCGACGACAGATCGTTCAGCTTTCCAACCCAGTCGGCACGTTTTTGTTTTCCGGCGTGAGCTTCATGCCGGCGGCGAGCGCCATGGTCTCGGCCAGCGCGGCGAAATCCTTCTGCAGATAGGCCTCGGGGTCTTTCTGCAGCATGGCAGCGCCGAAATGCGTCTGCAGCACCTCGCGGGTGGCGGCGGTCACCGGCATCGGCACGTCCCATTCGCGGCCAAGTTCGAGCCCGAGATCGAGATCCTTGCGCAGGAGCTCCGGCGTGAAGGTAGTGGCCCAATCGAGATTGACTAGCGCCGGGGTTTTGTAGGCGGTGAACATCGAGCCCATCACGCCGTTGTTCATGAAGGTGAGGAAGGCATGGCGCGGCACGCCCATCTTGTTGGCCAGCAGCGTTATTTCGATCAGGTTCTCGATCACCACGCCGAGCATGACGTTGTGCGCAATCTTGCAGATGCGCGCGAGCTCGCCGTCGCCGACATAGGACACCCCGCGCGGCGCGAATACCTCGATCAGCGGCATCGCGACCTTGGCGTCGGCCTCGGGGCCGGACACGACGGCCGACAGCTTGCCGGCCTTGATCACCTTGGCATTGCCGGACACCGGCGCAGCCAGGAAGCTCACGCCTTTCTCATTCAGGCGCTTGCGGATGACGGCGGATTCCTCAACCGAAATCGACGAGCAGTCGACCACCATGCGCGGCAGCTTGCTGCCGGTGCACAGTCCGTCTTTGCCGAAAAGCACCTGCTCGACGTCCTTGCCGGTGGAGACGATCGCGAACACAACCTCGCAGCCGGCAAGTTCGACCGGCTTGTCGACGATCTTGCCGCCCTTCTCGGCTAGTGGCTCAGCCTTGGGCCGGGTGCGGTTCCAGATCGACACGTCATGACCGGCCTTGAGCAGGCGCTCCGCCATGGGCGTTCCCATGCGGCCCACGCCGATCCAGCCGATCTTTTGTGCAGTCTTCGACATCGCGAAACTCCCGTTAATATCCCGCCGCGGCATTCGGTCGCCGTGCGGGGCGTTTAGCCGTTCTGAACACAATTCGCCAGCGCCAAAACCCGGCCAATGCGCGGCGCGCATGCTTGTGATTAGGGTTCAATGGGCATTATTCTGCCGCCAAGGACACTAAGAAAACGGGGCCAACAGGCCACCGCGCGAAGGCTCAGCAAAAGGCCGGCGGCAACGGGAGAAGCTTTCAGCATCGCCATGCAGGATGCCGTCACCACCATTGCCGTGGCCCGCGCGCCAGCGCAGCCGGCAAGTTCCGGCAACGAACGGCTGCGCCTGATCGCGCGCAATGCGTTTCCCTTTGTGGTGGTCGGGACCATTTGGGAGATCGTCGCCTGGGCTGGCGTGTTCCCGCACCGGCTGTTTCCCACGCTGGAAGAAGTGGCGCTCTCGTTCGTGCAGCTCACCATCGCCGGCATCCTTCCCCATCACGCCATCGAGACCGTGATCCGCCTGCTGTCCGGCTTTGCGCTGGCCGCGATATTCGGAGTCGGCGTCGGCGTGCTGATGGGCCGTTCGCGCCGGGCAGAGGATATCTTCCTGCCGCTGGTGTCGATCTGTGCGCCGATCCCCGGCCTCGCCTACGCGCCGCTGTTCCTGCTCTGGTTCGGGCTCGGCAATTTCTCCGCCGTGCTGCTGGTCGGTTTCGTGTCGGCGTTTCCGGTCATCTTCAACAGCTGGACCGGGGTGAAGGCGGTGAAGGAAATCTGGGTGCGCTCGGCGCAGTCCATGGGTGCCGACGACCGCCGGCTGTTCCGGCATGTGATCCTGCCAGGCGCGCTGCCCTACATCCTCACCGGCTTGCGGCTCGGCCTGGCGCAGGCCTGGCGCATTTTGGTCGCGGTGGAGATGCTCGCCGCCGTGCCCTGGGGGCTGGGCTGGCTGATCTTCGGCGCACGCGAATTCCTCAATACCGACGCCATGCTGGCCGGCATCACGGTGATTGGCATGATCGGCCTGGCGCTGGAGAAATTCGTGTTCGAGAAGATCGAGCATTACACCGTCGTGCGCTGGGGCATGGTCGCTTCATGACCGAGAACGGAAAAACAATCCGCTCGATCGTACGCGCCGCCATCACGCTGACCGCGGCGGCGGCGGTCTACGAGGCAGCCGCGCGCAGCGGTTATTTCGCGCCGGCGCTGCTGCCGAAGCTGGAAACGGTGGCGCACACTTTGTTCGCGATGCTCGCCGACGGCAGCATGATCGAACACGCCGCCTTCACCATGTACCGGGTGATGTTCGGCTTCTTCCTGGCGGTGGTGGTCGGGCTGCCGCTCGGCATCCTGATGGCACGCTTCCAGCGGGTGGAGAACTTCTTCCTGCCGCTGGTCAGCGCACTGATGCCGATCCCGTCGTTTTCGCTGGTGCCGCTGTTCATGCTGTGGTTCGGCATCGGCAACATGACCACAATCCTCATAGTGTTCTACGCCGCGACCTTCCCGATGCTGTTCAACACCTGGTCGGGCGTGCGCTCGGTCAATCCGCTCTGGCTGCGCGCGGCCGGCGCCATGGGCGCCGACGAGCACAAGCTGTTCTGGAAGGTGATCATCCCCGGCGCCTCGCCGTTCATCATTACCGGCATGCGGCAGGCGTTCTTGCGCTGCTGGATCGCGGTGGTGGGCGCCGAGATGATCGCGGCCTCCGATTGGGGGCTCGGCTGGGTGATCTTCGACTCCAAGGAATTCCTCAACACCGACATCATGCTGGCTTCGCTCATCGTCATCGGCGGCATCGGCTTTGTGTTCGAACGCGTGGTGTTCGGTTCGCTCGAGCGCGCGACGGTTTTGCGCTGGGGCATGATGCGCATGGCCAAGGGTTAAAGCGGATGAGCGAGGCGGGCGATCCGGTTCTCTGGAGCATCGACGAGCGCGGCGTCGCGCGCGTCACCCTCAATCGTCCGGAGGTCTTCAATGCCTATAACGGCGAGCTGATCGCGGGCCTGCTGAAGACCTACGACACGCTCGCCGGCAAATCGGTACGCGCGGTGGTGATCACCGGCAAGGGTAAGAATTTCCAGGCCGGCGCCGACATCAACTGGCTCGACGCGGTGCGCCGCTCGCCGCCGCAGGAAAACCTGCGCGCCTCGCGCATGACCGCGGAAGCGGTGCAGCGGCTCAATCTGCTGCCGGTCCCGACAATCGCGCTGGTGCAGGGCGCCTGTTTCGGCGGCGGCACCGGCATCGTTTCCGCCTGCGACATCGTGATCGCCGCCGATAATGCCAGGTTCTCGATCGCCGAGGTGCGCATCGGGGTCGCCGGCACCATCATCATCCCGCAACTCAACGACGCCATCGGCCTGCGCCAGGTGCGGCGCTATGCGCTGACCGGCGAGCGTTTCGATGCGAGGGAGGCGCTGCGCATCGGGCTAGTGCACGAAATCGTGCCGCTCAGTGAACTGGAAGCGGCGGGCGAGCGCATCGTTGATGAACTCCTGACCAACGGGCCGGATGCCGTCGCACAGACCAAGATCTGCGCGCTGCGCTCGGCCTGGAGCCATCTCGACGACGCGGCGTTCGGCGCCCTGATTGAGAGCCATGCCGCCAAGCGGCAATCTGCCGAGGCGGCGGAGGGATTTGCCGCGTTTCTCGAAAAACGCCCGGCGCGCTACAACGCCGCACGGAAAACAAAAGCCTAGAGGCGGAAACAACGAATGCTGCCGATTGAAATTGACGATGTAACGCTGGTCTACGACACGCCTGGCGGCAAAGTGCCTGGCGTCAAGGACGTCAGCTTCAACATCGACGCCTCCGAGTTTCTTTGCATCGTCGGCCCGTCTGGCTGCGGCAAGTCGACCCTGCTCAACATGATCGCCGGGTTTCTAGCGCCGGCCTCGGGCGAAATCCGCATCGGCGGCAAGACAGTCACCGGCCACGGCATGGACCGCGGCGTGGTGTTTCAGGATTTCGCCCAGCTGTTCCCCTGGCGCACCGCGCTCGGCAACGTCTCGTTCGGACTGGAAATGAAGGGCGTTCCCAAGGACGAGCGCGAGGCCATCGCGCGCGAGCAGTTGCGGCTGGTTAAGCTGGAGAAATTCACCGGCTCCTTCCCTCATCACCTGTCCGGCGGCATGCAGCAGCGGGTCGCCATCGCCCGCGCGCTGGCATATAATCCGGCGGTACTGCTGATGGACGAGCCGTTCGCGGCACTGGATGCGCTGACCCGCGACGACATGCAGCGGCTGCTCGCCGAGGTGTGGCGGGAAACCCGCAAGACGGTAATCTACGTGACGCACAATGTGGCGGAGGCGGTCTTTCTGGCGGATCGGGTGGTGGTGATGACGCCGCATCCGGGGACGGTGAAGTCCGTGATCAAGATCCCGCTGCCGCGTCCGCGCGATCCGCTCAGCGTCGAATTCGTCGAATGCCAGAAGGAACTGTTGCACTACCTCGGCCACGACTCGACTGAAGAAGAAGCACCGAAGACGGCGACCAACGGACAAGCGAAGCCAGGTGTATGATCCCGAAAAGTGACAACCGGTTTTCGGCCCAGATCATGCGCAACCAAATAAAGGGAGGATGACGATGACGATTTTTGCCAAGGGAATGACCCGCCGCCACGCGCTCGCCGCAACCGGCGCCGGCGTGCTTGCGGCCGGACTGGGCGTCAGGCCCACGCTGGCGCAGACGGCGACGCTACGGCAGGGCTACCAGACCAATATGTGGGGCATGCCGACCTATTACCTGCTGCACTCCGGCCTGCTCGAGAAGCACGGCGTCAAATTCGAGGAATTTGCGGTGCCGTCCGGCAACCTCACCATGCAGCAGATGGTGGCGCGCCAGGTCGATATGGGCACCTACGCCGGCCCGTCCTTCATCATCGGCCACGAAAAGGGCGGCCTCGTCGCGATCGCGAAAATCGAATATGTCGGCAAGACCGCGCGCGTGATGGCGCGAAAGGAACTCGGCCTCAAGACGGTCGCCGACCTGCGCGGCAAGAAGGTCGCCAACCAGACCGGTTCCTCCACCGGCAACATCTTCGTCGACCAGATCGCCACCAAGGCCGGCCTGCACAAGGGCGACTACCAGGAAATCCGCATGAACGTGAACGACATGGTGGCGGCCATGGTGGCCAAGACCGTGGACGCCATGGTCAATGTCGAACCCTACAACGCGATTGCCGAAGCCGACGACATCGCCAATACGCTCGAGGACTTCTACTCGTTCGACAAGCTGCCGGTGTTCATGGCGGCGACGCCGGAATTCGTCGACAAGAATCCCGACACCGTGGTGGCCTATCTCAAGGCCTGGGTCGAAGCCGAAAAAGATTTCAAGAACAATCCGGACAAGATCGCCGACGTCATCTACGGCTTCTACACCTCGAAGGGCTACAAGATGTCGAAGGATACCTTCCACAAGGCGATCGGCCGCGTGGAAGTCGGCCCCGGCTGGCCGGCCGATCTTGAGCCCTACATGACGCACCATGCCGAGGTCCTGCTGAAAGCCAACAAGATCAAGGCGATTCCGGATTGGAACAAGGCGTTCCGCAAGGACTTCCTCAAGAAGGCCATGGCCTGACGAGCGGGGTTTCGGCGTAACGCGTGTTGTATTAAACACGGGGGGCCGGCGCGACCGCGCCGGCCTTTTCACGAAAAACCGCCAGCATACCGGAGATTTGAATGCCCGCCGCAAGCAATCCGCTCACCCAGACTGGGGAGCCCATCACCTGGAACTTCAAGCTGCTCGCCCAGAACGATCTCGGCGGCTTCGGCGGCATGGGCGAAGGCATGGCGGTGCAGGTTGCCAAGGACGGCCGCCGCATCATCTGGCTGGCGCACGAGAGCGCACCGAAGAATTTCACCGGCGTCGACGTCTCCGACCCGCGCAACCTGAAAGTGGTGGTGCAGACCGATCTGCCGCAGGCGTACATGCGCTCGAACTCGCTTGAGATGTCCGGCGACATCCTGGCGGTCGCCTACCAGACGCAGAAGAAAGGCCAGCAGCCGGCCGGCTTCGAATTGTTCGACGTGTCCGTGCCGGAGAAGCCGCGCTCGATCTCGTTCTTCGACTGCTCAGGCGCGACTTCGCGCGGCGTGCATCAGTTGTGGTTCTGCGACGGCGAATACGTGCACATGGCCTCGGGCGCCGCCGACTTCAAGCCGAGCAACCCGCAAGACGACCAGTTCTACCGCTGCATCGACGTGCGCAATCCGTCGAAGCCGGTGGAAGTCGGCCGCTGGTGGATGCCGGGCACGCGCGAGGGCGACAGCGCCGCGCCGCCGCCGCGCCACCCGATGGACAAAGGCTACCGGGCGCACAATACCAACGTCTACAATCAGCGGCCGGACCGGCTTTATCTCGCCTATATCGACGGCGGCATGTTCGTGCTCGACATTTCCGACAAGTCGAAGCCGAAGCCGGTCTCGCACTGGACCAATTCGCCGCCCTATACCGGCTTCATGCATACCGTGATGCCGCTGTTCGAGCGCAACCTGCTGATCGTCACCGACGAGTCGACCGAGAACACGGCCAAGGACTGGCCGAAGCTGGTGTGGGTGCTGGACGCGCGCGACGAGCGCAATCTGGTGCCGATCGCCACCTGCCCGATGCCGCCGGTCGACGCCTACAAGGATCGCGGCGGCCGCTTCGGCGCGCATAACCTGTTCGAGAACACGCCGGTACCGACCGCCTGGTATTCGGACCAGATCGTGCTCGGCACATTCTTCAACGGCGGCCTGCGCGCTTACGATATCTCCAATCCGTACCAGCCGCGCGAAGTGGCGGCCTTCGTGCCACCAGCGCCGAAAGGCTCGCCGGTCGGCGCCATCCAGCTCAACGACGTGTTCGTGGACGAGCGCGAAATCGTCTACACCATGGACCGCTTCAGCGGCGGGCTGTACACGCTGGAGATGGATTTTTAGTTCTATCGGTGCCGCCAACTCAGGCGCGCTCCCTTTCCCCTTGGGGGAGAGGTTAAGCGCGCTTACGCTCGCGCGTGCTAAGATAACCCTATGAATTCACCGTTCCCCTCCCCGGCCGCCGGGATGTTCGGGCGCCGGCTCAAGCGCGAGCGCGGCCACCGCATTCCAGTGACCGTGCTCACCGGCTTCCTGGGCGCCGGCAAGACAACGCTGCTGCGCCGATTTCTCGGGCTGCCGGAAGGGCAAGGCACCGCCGTGGTGGTCAATGAGTTCGGGGCCACCGGTATCGATGACGCGTTGATCCGCTCCAGTGCCGACGAAACCGTGCTGCTCGGAAACGGCTGCCTGTGCTGCATCGCGCGTAGCGATCTGCAGCAGGCCCTGCGCCGCATGGTAGTGGAGCGTGGACGCGGCGAACTGCCCGACTTCAAGCGCATCGCGATCGAGACTAGCGGGCTCGCCGATCCGTCGCCGATCCTGCAGACCTTCGCCACCGACCGCGCGCTCGGCGAGGTGTTCCATGTCGAGGCGGTGGTGACGGTGGTCGATGCGGAAACCGCCGGCGACACGCTCACCTGGTCGCCGGAAGCGCGCAAGCAAGTGATCCTGGCCGACCGGCTGGTGGTGACCAAGACCGACATCGCCGGCGAAGGCGCAGCCGACTCGCTCGTCGCACAATTGCGCACGCTCAATCCGGGCGCGGAAATCCTCACCGCGGTGAACGGAGAGCTCGATCCCAGCCGGCTGACCGAACCGGCCGCCGATCAGCGAAACCCTTTCGTGGCCGAGGCGGCCCACTCCGACGGCATCGGCAGCTTCGTGCTGACCGAAAGCGCGCCGATGCCGTGGCCGGCGTTTGCCAAGGCCATGGACACACTGATGGCGCTGCGCGGCCCGGACCTGCTGCGGGTGAAGGGCTTCCTGAACGTGGAAGGCTGCCAGGGTCCGGTGGTGGTGCAATTCGTGCAGCACCTCGCCCATCCGCCGGTCGAACTGACGGGCTGGCCCGACGGCAACAGGCAAAGTCGCGTGGTGTTCATCACGCGCAATATTTCGGAACAGCAGGTGCGCAACCTGTTTGCGGCGGTGCGCGCGCTGGCCTGACTACTCGCGGTCGCGTCCGGAAATTTCCGCCTGCCAGGGTGCGACCTTGTGCTCGACCCAGCCGATCAACCCGTTCAAGCTGATCGCCATCACCATCAGGATGATGATCGGCACGAACATAGTGGCGGTATCGAAATTATTGGCGGAATTGATTATCACCGCGCCCAACCCCGAGATCGTGGTGAAGAATTCCGCGATCACCATCGCCACCACGGCGCGGCCGACCGCCAAGCGGATGCCGGCCATGATGTAGGGCAGCGTGGCGGGCAAGATAATGCGGCGCAGGATCACGGTATCCGGCGCCACGAACGATTTGCCGACCTCGATCAGCGTCTTCGGCACCGCGACCACGCCGAGCCACGTGTTGATGCAGATCGGGAACAGCGACATCAGGAACACCACCGCGACCTTGACCTTGAAGCCAAGCCCCAGCCACAGGATCAAGAGCGGCACCAGCGCGACCAGCGGCATGGCATAACCGGCCGTGATGTAGATGCCGAACGCCGCCTCCGCGGTACGGAAGCGCCCAATGACGAGGCCGAGCGGAATGCCGACCACGATGGCGAGCCCATAGCCAAGCGCGAACGGCCGCAGGGATTCGTAAAGCGCCGACCACAACTGCCCAGTGCGCACGAGCTCCCAGAACGCCACCGCGATCGCGGAAGGGTACGAGCCGAACACCGGGTTGACGTCGCGGCCGAAGATCTCCCACAGCACCAGCATGCAGGCGACCGATGCGCAGGTGATCACCCAGCGCGGCAGCGGGCGCCGTTCGGCTGCTTCCGCTTGCGGCGCGGCGGCGGTCTTGTCCTGGGTGTCGGCGATGTCGGCCATCACGTTTCTTCCTGACGCATGATCTTATCCGAAAACCGGTTCCCATCCCCGATCAAGTCTAGGACCTG
>JBLMXN010000157.1:0-6674 GCA_050257795.1 Bacteroidota bacterium | reverse complement strand
AATGAAACTTCGCGACGAACCCGGCGTCGTCGAGATACGGCGTGAACACGCCGCGGTCGATGGCGCGTTCCAGCACGCTGAAGAACGCGCTCTGCGCGGCATGCAATTCCGCGGAATGGAAGAACTTGTAAGCGTGCTCGAGATCGTGCAGAAAAAAAGCGAACGCATCGGCCTTATTCAGCACCGGCTTCCGCAGGCGCGGGTAGTCCGCGAGCACCGTGACCGGACGCGCGCCGCGTGCCTGCATGCGAAGCACCTCGCGCGGGCCGGGGATGTCCGCCCGCAACACGACCGGCCAGGCGCCGCGCAGCCACTGCCCCAGCGCCACCGGCACATTGGCGATGACGCCGCGAAACTGATAGCGCCCGACCCAGTCGAGCAACTGCGCACGCAGGGTTTCGCCCTCCTGCGTCTCGATCGCGGCCAGCCACGCGACCATGTCCGGACGCAGATCGTGCTTGAATTTGCGCGAAGCGAATTGCTCTCCGTGAGTGGCGATCTGCCAGTAAAGAAAATACACGGCGGCAAAAACGGCGTCATCCAACTCGCCGGCGCGCCGGCGCATCGCGTTGCCGGGGAGCCTGGTCAACAATTCTTGTGATACCTGATTCAACCTTGCCATGCAACGCGCTCGCAAGTCCGTTTATCGGAACAGCCGGACATCGGATTCGCGCGGACCGCAAACCGGTAACAATCCGTTGTATTTTATCACGGCCCGAAATCCGGTCCGGCGTCCTGTCGCTACTGATCCGACAGCTTGAGGTGGGGGTCGCTGAGAAACTTGTCCTGCTCGTGAATGCCGGTTTTCGTGAGATCGACGAGAAACGAACCCACGTACAGCACCGCGACCAGAATCATCGCCGCCCCCGCGAGCTTGAACGCGGCTTTTGGCTTGAGATAGACGAACACGATCAAGACCAGTACGGCGCCGGCGCCCATGAGCGGGTGGCCCTGTAAGTATTTCATCGCGCTCTCGATTGATTTGCCGATGTCCATGGCTTTCGATGCCCTCCGCGGGAACTGGGCCTGTGCTTTCAGCATAGCATTCGCCGCCATTCCGGAATTGTTTGGACGAATTCGCGGGGACGGGCGCGGGACGGAAGATTTAATACCGGGAAGTACCGCCACGGGAGCCGACGACGCATGGTTCCGCCTGCCAGGCGGAGACTGTAATCCGGCGCAGCCGCATCCCTGGACTTCCCTGCAAGATGACTAGGGCGCGGGCAGATAGCCGCCGACCGCCTGCAGCGGAGCCGGATCGTCGGTGCGGCTGAGCCAGGCGACGAAGGCGTAGCGCGGTGCGGCTCCACTGACGATTCGCGGAAGCGTGCCATGCCAGCGGTACTGGTCGCCGGCGATCCGGTTTTGCGCCAGCACCACGAACTCATGGTCCAGCCGGCGTCCGGCGTTCTCGCCGGCGCGGATCCGGGTCGATAAATCCATGCCCAGCACGGCCAAATGCAGCGCCAGCGGGCCGGGATTCGAACCCTGCGGCGCAAACGTGGCGGTAACATCATGGCCGTCCAGCGTGACGGCGAGATTACCGACCGCGCGCGCTGGCGCCTCGGGTCCGCCACCGGAGTCCGGTCGCCAGAGGCGGCCGTTGGCGAAAAACGCCGGCGTAAATACAGTATGCATGTGCTGCACGGCGGCGTAGCGCCGCTGACGCTCGGAATACTCGCGCCGCGAGAAACGGTCCTTCCAGCCGAGATCGTCCCAGTAGTCGACATGAAACGCCAGCGGGATATAGCGCTTCCACAGACCGGGCTTGTCGCGGTACTGGTTGAGATAGGCCTCCGCCGGCGGGCAGCTGCTGCAACCCTCGGAGGTGTACAGCTCGATCATCACCGTCTGGCGTTCGCCGCTCGCGAAGCGCAGCTCGGCGGCCAGCGACGGCAGTGGCCACAGCAAAACAGCGAGGATCAACAAGAATCTCATGCGCTCTCCCGGGACCCGAGGCGATTGGAACGCGTTCGGTGTAATTAGAACGACGTTGCGGCGGTTAGTTTACTGCTTCGTGGCGGGATAGCCCACGGTCTGCGCCAGTATAATCCGCTGGTGCGACGCCAGTCCCATGGCTTTGGCGAGCGCGTCGCGGTCGACCGAACCGCGCACCACGGTGGCGAGGTTCGCGGAGGCGCAGTAAAGATAAACGTTCTGCGCGATGAAACCGGCGTCGGTCGCGGCGTAGAACTCCTTTTGTTCGGCGGCGGCCCCTTCCATGCGATTGAAATCGGCGACATAGACCAGGTTGACCGGCGCCGTGGCGACAAAGTCCTGCACTCCCGTGAGCGCGCGCAGGTCGCGCGCGACGACCGGTTGCAACGCGTTCGCCTTGGCGTCGTAACGGTACATGCCCTCCGCCGTCGCGACATAGACGTCGATCTCGCGCCAGTCGCGTGCCGATGGCACGGTGCGCTGACCCGACGCCGGCCGGTTCACGCCGGCCGCAGCCCACAGCAGATTCGCGAGTACCTGCTGCGACAACGCGTTGGCACTGAACTCGCGCGTGGAATGGCGTTCCTTGAGTGCCTGCATCAGCGGCTCGCCGCCCTCGGTCTGCGGCGGCGGCAACCGCACGGCCTGCAGCTCCCCGGCGACAGTCGATGCAGCCATGATCATCATGAATACTCCTGTCCAGACACGAAATGGCATCGTGGCATTTTCCTCAACCGATACGGTGCGGCCGGCGAGCATATGCCCCCTCAAAATCAGTCGGGGCAAAAACACGCCGTTACGTGCCAGCCGGGGTGAAGGCGCCTCGCGTGCTCCGCGCACGCGGCCCGCGCCTGCGCCACGGTCGCGCCGTAAAAATGCTCGTGGCACAGGCGGCAACGGCAGAATTTCGGCTCCTTCGCCGGCGAAGACGGAACGGCTCCGGGCTTGGGTTGCGTCATAACCCCTCTGCACGTCACGGTGCGCCACCAGTTTGATCAAAGTCTGTATAAAAACATGCGCCGCGTCTTTGACGCAGGTCAGAGTCGCGGCGCTAGCGCGGAGGCGGCACCGGCTTGATTTCAATGAGGGTGATTTCCGGCGGCGCGAACACTCGCATTGGCGGCCCCCAGGTGCCGGTGCCGCGGCTGACGTAAAGCCAGCGCTGCGGCGCCAACCGCGTGAGGCCGGCGCGCACCGGGTAGGCCAGGCGAACCAGGAGGCCGAACGGAAAAATCTGCCCCTGGTGCACGTGGCCGGAGAGTTGCAGATCGAAAAACCCGAGCGCGCGCGGATTCACCACGGGCTGGTGCTTGAGCAGAATGGTGAAGCGGCTGCGCGGCTGCGCGGCGAGCAGCGGCAGCTCGTCGAGCCGGTCTGCGATCCCGACTCCTCTGCCCGCCGGATCGTCCACGCCCGCGAGCGTGACATTCCGCGCCAAAGCAACCGCGTCGCCGGACAGCACCGTGAAGCCGCACCGGCGCGTGAAGTCGAGCGCCCGTTGGTAGCCGACGTAGAACTCGTGGTTGCCGGTGACCGCAAACTTTCCGAGGCGCGGCTGAATCGAGGCGAACAGCCGCGCCAGCCCGTCCAGGTGGTCAGCCTGACCGTCCACCAAATCGCCGGTCGAAACCAGGACGTCGGGCTCGAGCGCCCTGACCTTCTCGAGGATACGCCGCAGCCGGCGCGCGCCGATCAGCGCGCCCAGATGCACATCGGATATCTGCACGATCCGCAGCGCGGCGCTTCCGGCCGGCAGCTTCGACGAAGACAGCGCAATGTGCTCGACACGCCGGCGGCGCGCCGCGACGAATCCGTAAGCGGCCAGACCGATACTGAGCGCGGCCGCCAGCAGAAAGGCATGCTGCGGCGAAGGTGCGTAATCCGGGAGACCGTCACGCAACAACAAGCCGGCCGCGTTCACGGCCGCGGCGAACAGATCGAGGACAAGCGCGATCCAGAAAAACAGAAACACCAGACCCATCCAGAGGTAGCCGACCCAGGCACCGGCGACGACCGGCCGGTGCCAGCCGTGCCGCTCGAACCGCCAGAGCAGGAATGGCATCAGGGTCATTAGCACGACCCAGCCCACCAGACCGGTCACGACGGGCGGCGCCAGCCCGGCCCCGGCTGATGCCTTGTAAACCGCGTACAGCTGCATGCCGACATAGGCCAGAACGATGAGCGCGAACGATGCCGGCATGCGAAATCGCCGCCTAGCGCGCATGGCCGCGGTTCTCCGCGCACAGGCGCCCGCGGCACCCGGCCGAAATTTCGAAAATGACCACTCGGGGTATCACGTCGTCCTGCTCCGGGCCGGCCACTATATATCAGGGCGGTCCGGGCGGATATTCGGGCAAACCCGGGAAACTCTGAGAAAAAACCGTCGTCACACCGACGATGCATTGAACTGATGTCCGCGAAGGACTGCCACTCTGCGGCGAAATGGTGGTCTAATGGTTCATCGGCGGATGCGTTGGCGCCTAAAGGACTGCATCATGCGTATCGGTGTGCTGGGTATTGTCGCGTCTGTGCTGCTCGGCGGCTGCGCCAGCGTGGTGCCGGAGACCATCCGCACCGCGGCGCCCGGCAACGTGCAGATCGCGCAAGTACGCGCGCAACCGCTGCAATATCGCGACGCGACGGTGCGCTGGGGCGGCAACATCGTCAGCACCCGCAACGAACGCGACCACACGGTATTGGAGATCATCGCGCGCAACCTCGACAACGACGGCCGCCCGCTCGAAGAGGACAATAGCCTCGGCCGGTTCCTGGTGAAGGCCCAGGGTTTTCTCGATCCCGCGGTGTACAAGCCGGAACGCGAAGTAACCGTGCGCGGGCGCGTCGAGGGTGTGGTCGAGCGGGCAATCGGCGAATTTCGTTACAGCTATCCGGTAATCCGGGCCGACGAAATCTATTTGTGGAAGCCGCGCCCGCCCCCGACGCCGCCCTATTCCTACCCCTATCCTTATTATTACGATCCATTCTGGCACGACCCGTGGTATCCATGGGGCTGGCCATATTATCGGCCGTGGCCCTATTGACCATGAGGAGAACGAGGGAGCAGACATCCATGAACCGCTTTGCAATGACTGTATCGATCTTGATCGCCGCCGCCCTGCTCGGCGGCTGCGCCACGCCGTATGACATCGGCAATGCCGACCCGCGCATCACGCCGGTCGAAGCGGCCAAGGACGTGGCCGGCATGCTCAACCACACCGTCGCCTGGGGCGGCCTGATCGCCAACGCCAAGAACCTGAAGGACAAGAGTGAGCTCGAGGTGGTGGCGTATCCGCTCGATTCGCAGAACGCCCCGGACAGCAACGCCAAGCCGACCGGCCGATTCATCGTGGTCCAGTCCGGTTATCTCGAAACCGCCGACTTCGCGCCCGGCCGCCTGATCACGGTGGTTGGCACCGTGACCGAAACCCGCGCCGGAACTGTGGGCGAGGCCAAATACGTGTACCCCGTGGTGGTGGCGAACAAGCTGCAGCTGTGGCCGCGACCGTACCGCGATCGCGGTGACTCCAACGTTCACTTCGGGATCGGCATCGGGATTATTCGGTAGGCGAATCGACCGGAACAATCGAAGCGCAGCACCGCCACGCGGCTGCACACCGCCAGGTGTAAACCAACCAGCAGGCCGCCGGCGGCGACCGTCAGCTTGAGCAAAGTTCGCCGGCTGGATTCTGGTCGGTCATGCAACACCTCGCGCGCCGGAACCGATCATTGCCGCGGCAACGCAGGATGGTGACCGCTGATTAAGCCGGCGGTTCACTAAAACATCTACCCACGAACCGCGCCGGCTTATTTGCCGCTGGCATTTCGGAAACGACCGTCTTATTGTGTTGGCTGCCTGGCCCACCTCCGGCCAGCCCGGGAGAGCGTCAATGGAGCCTGACGTCGACCATCCGCCTGAACCGCCGCGCGCCGTGATCCATCCGCTGGCGGTGCGCATCGGCCACTGGATCAACGCTGTTGCGATCTTCGTCATGCTCCTGAGCGGCTGGCGCATCTACGACGCCTCGCCGCTGTTCCACTTCGAATTTCCACGCGGTCTGACGCTGGGCGGCTGGCTCGCCGGCGCGCTGCAATGGCATTTCGCGGCGATGTGGCTGCTGGTGCTCAACGGCATCGCGTACGTGTTGTACGGCATTTTCTCCGGCCATTACCGGCACCGCTTCTTCCCGCTCACGCCGCGCGCGGTCGCGCGCGAATTCGGCAACGTGCTGCGCGGGCGGCTGTCGCATCGCCTGGGCGCGTACAACGCGATCCAGAAACTGGCCTATGTCGTCGTCATCCTGCTCGGCGTGGTGCTGGTGCTGTCCGGCCTCAGCATCTGGAAACCGGTGCAATTCCAGGGCCTGGCCGCGCTGCTGGGCGGATACGAAGGCGCGCGCCTGGTGCACTTCTTCGCCATGGCCGGCGTCGTCGGCTTCATCGCGATCCATCTCGCGCTGGTGATCCTGGTGCCGCGCACGCTGCCGCCCATGTTCACCGGGCGCGCGCCGCGCGATGCCGCCTTGCCCGAGGGCGAACCATGAAAAAACCTCCAAGCCGCTACTCCGCGCTCGCGACGCTGCCGCCGAAGCAAATCCAGCTGATCGAGCGCCGCCTGTTCCTCCGACATTCGCTCAGCCTCGGGGCGCTGGCGCTGCTCACCGGCTGCGACGTCACCGACGTCGACGCGGTGCAGAAAACGCTGTGGGCCATGTCGAAATGGAACGACCGCGTGCAAG
>JBLMXN010000156.1:0-4421 GCA_050257795.1 Bacteroidota bacterium | reverse complement strand
GCCGGCCCGCTCATGGCGCACGCCACCTCGTACGAGGCGCCGTTGCCGGCGCAGCTGTCCACCGATCCCGATATGTGCGCCTACGCGCCGTGCCGCGACGTGATCGAGGCGGACAGCTTCTCGCCGCGCAAGGGTCACCCGAGCTACGTCGAGGCCTACCGCACGGAAAAGAATGGGGAAAAAGAGGAAAAGAAAAAGGACGACGAAAAAAATGGGGAGCACAAGAAGCTCGTCGGCTATGTGTTTCTGTCCACCGACATCGTCGACATTCCGGCGTACTCCGGCAAGCCGGTGGTGACCCTGATCGGCATGGACACCAAGGGCATCATCACGGGCATTAAAATCCTCAAGCACAGCGAGCCGATCCTGCTGGTCGGCATTCCCGAGTCCGAGTTGACCAAATTCATCCGGCAGTACGTCGGCAAGTTCGTCGGCGACAAGATCGAGATCGGCAGAGCGCGCGAAGAAGGCGGTTACATCGGCATCGACGCCATCAGCGGCGCGACCGTAACCGTGATCGCCGAGAACCAGGTGATACTGCGCTCCGGATACGAGATCGCCAAGCAGGTCGGCATTGTCCAGGCCAAGGAGCGGCCGCCGGCGAAGTTCGCGGCAATGACGGAGCCGCGCGACTGGCGGTCGCTGATCAAGGAAGGCAGTGTGAGCCGGCTCACCGTCTCGGGAGCGGACGTCGGCGTCGACACCGGCGGCGATCCGTACATCGACATGTTTTTCGGCTGCCTGAATCCGCCGACCATCGGCATCAGCATCATGGGCGCGGAGGATTACCGGCGGCTCATGGCCGATCTCAAGCCGGGCGAACAGGCGATCTTCATCGCCGCCAACGGCGTGGCCTCGTTCAAGGGCTCGGGCTTCGTGCGCGGCGGAATCTTCGACCGCATCCAGGTGGCGCAGGAAATGGACAGCTTCACGTTCCGCGACACCGATTATCTCAATCTTTACGGCATTCAAGCCGCCGGCGCCCCGGCCTTTCGGGAGTCCGGCATTTTCATCGTCCGCAACAGCCATTTCAGCCCGGCCTATCCGTGGAGCCTGGTGTTCCTCGCCAACAAGGTGGACAAGCAGACCGGGGCCAAGACCTTCCTCAACTTCGACCGGGAGTATTGGGTGCCGGCGAAGTATCTCGAGGGTGGCCGGCCGGCCTACGAGCGGCCGGCGCCGCTGTGGCTGAAGATCTGGCAGGCGCGCAGCGTTCAGCTCGTGCTGTTCGTGCTGCTGCTGGCCGCCGCCGCCGTGATGTATGCCTCGCGCGACGCGCTGGTGCGCCGCGCCAAGCGCAAGGACAAGCGCTGGGTGTCGATACCCAAGCATTTGCTCTGGCTCGCCAGCATCGGCTTCGCCGGCTTCTATCTCATGGCCCAGCCATCGATCACCCAGGTGCTCACCTGGTTCCACTCGATCCTGTTCAAGTGGGAATGGGAGCTGTTCCTCACCGACCCGTTCATTTTTCTCTTCTGGGTTTTCATCATTGTCACCACGTTTTTCTGGGGACGCGGCATGTTCTGCGGCTGGCTCTGCCCCTATGGCGCGCTCACCGAGGTCGCCTACAACCTCGCCGGCAAGCTCGGACTCAAGCGCTTCCAGCGCCAGTTGCCGGTGTGGCTGCATGAACGCCTCAAGTGGGTGAAATACATGGTTTTCGCCGGGCTGCTCGGCGTGTCGTTCTATTCGATGGGCCTGGCCGAAAAGCTGGCCGAGGTCGAGCCGTTCAAGACCACGTTCCTGGTCGGCGTGTGGAACCGCTCCTGGCCGTTCGTGACCTTCTGGCTGGTGCTGTTCGGCGCGTCCCTGTTCATCGAGCGGCCGTTCTGCAAGTACCTGTGTCCGTTGGGCGCGAGCCTCGGCGTGCCGTCGACCTTCCGCTGGTGGGGCCTCAAGCGCAAGGCCGAGTGCGGACCGTGCGATGCCTGCGCCGCCGGCTGCACCTCGCTCGCCATCGACACCGCGGGACGCATCGACCAGCGCGAATGCCTGTTGTGCCTCGACTGCATGGTCATGTACTACGACAGCCATGCCTGCCCGCCGCTCGCCAAGGAGCGCAAACTGCGCACCAAGGCCGGTCAGCCGCTCACGCCGATCGGCCCCGATGGCTATTACATTCCACTGGTGCCGGTACCGGCGGCGCCGGTGGCGCCGGAACCGCGCCTCGGAGTGTTTGCCTGGCTGCGTGCCGAATTCATCGACCATCTGTTGCCATGGAGCGGAAAATTTCTCTCCCGCCCCATACTGATGCAGGCAAGCGGCATCGCGTTGGCGGTGCTCGTCACCTGGGCCTGGTTGCTCGGCGCCGCCGGCAAGCTCGGCCCCGGCATCATCCTCGGCTGGTGGCTCGCCTGGAGCACCTACGAGCTGGTGGTGCGCATGTTCTGCAAGCCGTACGTGAAGGAGGGCCCGTGGTGGGGACGCCGTTTCCGTCCGGCTTCCTGGGCCGATATGATTTCTTACGTGGGGATGAAGAATCTGCTGATCGGAGCGGCGCTGTTCCTGATCATGAAGGGTATCGGTGTACTCGGTTTCCTGCATGGCCTGCCGCAGTTGAAATGGCTGTATTGACGAGGCGCCCGGAGATGAAATTCCTGCGCGGTAGCTGGTTCGTGGCGTTCGGCGCGTGGCTGCTGCTCGGCGGCGCCGCCGAGGGCGCCGGGTGGCAAGTGCAGCCGGGGCAGTCGATCGCGCAGGCAGTGCGCCAGGCGCGCGCCGGCGACACCGTCACGGTGGAGCGCGGCGACTACACCGAGCATCTGCTGATCGACAAGCCGCTGACCCTGCGCGGCCACGACCGCCCGACGCTGAGCGGGAATGATCAGGGCGATGTGATCCGCGTGCGGGCGCCGGACGTCACCATTGAGGGCTTCATCATCCGCGACAGCGGGGCCGATCTGACGGCGCAGAACGCCGGCATCTACATCGAGCCCGGGTCGCACCGTGCCGTGGTGCGCCACAACGACCTCACCTACGACCTCTTCGGGCTGTGGATACAGGAAGCCAACGACGTCGTGGTCGCCGGCAACCTGATCACGGGCAAGCGCGACCTGCTGTCGGCGGAACGCGGCAACGGCATCGAGCTCTACAACACCACCGGCGCGCGCATCCTCGACAACAACATCAGCTTCACGCGCGACGGCATCTATGTCGACGTGTCGCACCACGCGGTGTTCCGCGGCAACAAGCTGCACCACCTGCGCTACGGCACGCACTACATGAACTCGTATTACAACCTGTGGGAGAACAACGAGTCCTATCTCAACCGCGGCGGGCTGGCACTCATGGAAGTGCGCAACCAGGTGGTGCGCGGCAACGTGGCGTGGGGCAACACCGACCACGGCATCATGCTGCGCACCATCCAGGACTCGGTGGTCGAGAACAACGTGGTGTCGCACAACGGCAAGGGCTTCTTCATCTACGACGCCGAGTACAACACCATCCGCAACAACCTCGTGATCGACAACCGCGTCGGGGTGCACCTGTGGGCCGGTTCCTACCGCAACCAGGTCGATGGCAACGATTTCATCGACAACCAGGTGCAGGTGCGCTACGTCGCCGCGCGCGATCAGCCGTGGGGCGAGCACGCCGGCAATTACTGGAGCAACTACGCCGGCTGGGACCGCGACGGCAACGGCTTCGGCGATATCCCCTATTCGGCGAGCGACCTGATCGACCGCCTGGTGTGGCGCTATCCGTACGTGAAGATCATGCTGAACAGCCCGGCGGTCCAGACCCTGCGCCTGATCGCCCGGCAGTTTCCGTTGCTGCGCGCGCCGAGCGTGGTCGACGCCCACCCGCGCATGCGACCCTGGCGTACCGACTGGAGCCGCTGGCTTGAACCGCACCGCCATTGACGTCCGCGACGTGGCCAGGCGCTTCGGCGAGGTCCACGCGGTCAACGGCGTGGACCTCGCGGTGCGCGAAGGCGAGCTGTTCGGCCTGATCGGACACAACGGCGCCGGCAAGAGCACGCTGTTCAAGATGATGCTCGGACTGCTGGCGCCCGATCGCGGCCGCCTCGAAGTTCTCGGCGAACCGGTCGGCGGCGCGCGCTTCCGCGAGACCCGCCGCAGCATCGCCTACCTGCCGGAGAACGTGGTGTTCTACGACAACCTGAGCGGACTCGAAACGCTGCGGTTTTTCGCCGAGCTCAAGGGCGCCGATGCGCGCGAGTGCAAACCGCTGCTGATCAAGCTCGGGCTGGAAGCGGCGGCGCTGCGACCGGTGCGCGGCTACTCCAAAGGCATGCGCCAGCGTCTCGGTTTCGCCCAGGCGCTGCTCGGCCGTCCGCGCCTGCTGTTCCTGGATGAACCGACGGTCGGGCTCGACCCGGAAGCCATCCGCGAGTTCTACCGGATACTGGCCGAGCTCAAGGCGCGGGGCGTCACCATGCTGCTGTCGTCCCACAACCTGGC
>JBLMXN010000155.1:0-3417 GCA_050257795.1 Bacteroidota bacterium | reverse complement strand
TTGAAGTCCTGGCGCCCTGCGGCTGATTTCTTTCATGTCAGGGATTCTACATAATTTCGGATGCGCCGGGCGGCTTCGGTGCACTCGGCTACGGGCGCCACCAGCGCCATGCGCACCCGGTTTTTGCCCGGGTTCACGCCTTCAAATTCGCGCGACAGGTAGTTTCCCGGGAGCACCAGCACGTTCTCGTGCGCGTACAGCTCGCGCGTAAAGATCTCGTCGTCCTGCGGCAATTTCGGCCACAGGTAAAAACCGGCCTCGGGTTTGTGCACGTCCAGCACCGGCTTCAGGATTTCCAGCACGGCACGGAATTTGGCGCGGTACTGGTCGCGGTTGGCGCGCACATGTTCCTCGTCATTCCACGCCGCCGTGCTTGCCACCTGCGCCGGCGGCGGCAGGGCGCAGCCGTGATAGGTGCGGTACTGGTAATACTGCTCCATCACTTCGCCATCGCCGGCAACGAAACCGGAACGCAGCCCCGGCAGGCTCGAGCGCTTGGACAGGCTGTGAAATACAAGACAATGCCTGTAATCCTTGATGCCGAGTTCATTCGCCACCTGCAACAGTCCCAGCGGCGGCCTGGCCTCGTCGAAATATATTTCGGAATAACATTCGTCCGAGGCGATGAGGAAATTGTGTTTGTGCGCCAGCCCGATGAGCCGCGCCAGGTCGTCATGCGTCAGCACCGCGCCGGTCGGGTTGCCGGGGGAGCAGATGTACACCAGTGGCACCTTGTTCCAGATTTCATCCGGCACGTCGGTGAAGTCGGCGCGAAATCCGTTTTCCTCCGTGGCGTTCAGGAAATACGGCCGCGCCCCGGCCAACAGCGCCGCGCCCTCGTAGATCTGATAAAACGGATTCGGCATGACCACCGACGGCCGCTGCGAATTCACGCGCCGGTCGATGACGGCCTGGGCGATCGAGAACAGCGCCTCGCGCGTGCCGGCGACGGGCAGCACATGCCGTTCCGGATCGAGCGCTATCTTGTCGAGATGAAATCGCCGCGTGGCCCAGCCGGCGATGGACTGGCGCAGCTCGGCCGAGCCTTTGGTCACCGGATAATTCGAGAGCCCGGCGAGATTGGACTTGAGGGCTTCCAAAACAAAAGCGGGTGCGGCATGCTGCGGCTCGCCCATGGACAGCCGTATCGGTTTCTTGTCAGCCGGCGGGGAGACGCCCTGGATGAGCTGGGCGAGCCGCTGAAACGGATACGGCTGTAAGCTCGCGAGCCTGGAATTCATGGGATTCGGTTTGTCGGGAGATAAAAATATCAATCGAAAGCCATCTCAAAAAATGACGCCCTGCCTCTTTCCTTCTCCATTTGCGGGAGAGCGCCGCCGCTTATGCAGCGGCGCGAGAGGGGAATATTCGTATGCCGATTCATTTTTTGAGATGGCTTTCGGGAATTATACGGGAAGCGCCTGATGCCAGCCAACGACACGCCGCGTTTTTATCCGGTACTGAGCCTGCTGATCGGCGCGAGCCTCTGGGGCGTCATCTGGTATCCGATGCGCCTGCTGGAAAACGGCGGCCTCGGCGGTATCTGGCTCACGCTCACGCTGTACGCCGCGGCACTGGTCGCGAGCCTGCCGCGCACCGCCAGGTCCATTCCCGAATTCGCGCGCCATCCGGCGCTGCTGACGCTGCTGATGCTGTCCGCCGGGTGGACCAACATCGCCTTCGTCGAGGCCGTGCTCGAAGGCAACATCCTGCGCGTCCTGCTGCTGTTCTACCTCTCGCCGCTGTGGGCGACGCTCATGGGTTGGCTGTTTCTACACGAGCGCATCACGCGCCTCGGCTTCGCCAGCCTCGCGATCGCCATGGCGGGGGCACTGCTCATGCTGTGGAATCCGATCCTCGGATTTCCATGGCCGGAGGGCAAGCCGGACTGGATGGCGCTGACCTCGGGCTTCGCATTCGCCCTGTCGAACGTCGTCACGCGCAAGGCGCAGGGGGTGACGATCGCGGCCAAGGTGTTCGCCGTCTGGGCCGGCGTTACCGTGGTCGCGCTTGTCATGATCGCGGGATTTTCCCTGCCCGTGCCGCACCCGTCGGCGCCGGTTTTTTCCGGCGCCGTGGCGCTCGGCGTTTTCGGCATCCTGCTCATGACCATGCTGGTGCAGTACGGCGTGACACACATGCCGGTGCACCGCTCGGCGGTGATCGCGCTCGTCGAACTGGTCGCCGGCGCAGTCTCGCAGCAGCTGTTGACGAACGAGGTCGTGACAATGAAGGAGTGGCTGGGCGGGGCGTTTATCGTGGCCGGCGCGTATCTCGCGGCGCGCGCGTCGGCGAAGCATATTCCATGATCCCCGGGTGGGCGGCGGGAACAGGCGTCCAAGCATATCGGCGAAAAAAAAGCGGGTCATGGAAAACCATGACCCGCCAGTTCCGGCATGACGCCGGACGGATGACAAATCTGTTAACGGCTACCGGCTCCCGTATCGGCCTGAAATTGGTCGCAGCGCGCGTCGGCCGACAGATAAAGATCGTGCAAAAGACACACACCATCGTCCTTGCGCACGGAAGCGTGGCCGGAGCTCATGGTTTTGAGTCCCGTGAAGATGGTCTCCAGGTACTCCGGTGAGTTGCGGAAATGCGCGCAACTAAAACAACATCTATCGTCTTGCGGCTGTGCCATCGAGAGCTCTCCGTCGTCAGCGCCCAACGATCCATCCCGACGAGCGAGCGCTTGTCGGGATGGAGTAGGTGGGGATTAGTGAGTACCCAGACTCGACCAGTGCTCCGCGAACACCTGGGTCGACAGGATGAAACCGAGGATCACGTTGACGACCACTCCAGCCGTGAAGGCCAAGAACGGCTTCTTGCCGGAGCTCGCGAGTTCCCTGAAACGCGTGGTCAGGCCGATGCTGAAGAAACAGAAGATGAACGCCCAGGTCCGCAGGTTCAAGACCGGAATCACGAATTCCGGCTTGACGATCTTGCCGTAGTCCGCCTGGCTGTAGCCGGCCGCGACGGCCGTGATGAACATCGAGGCCACGAAGAAGCCCAGCACGAACTTCGGGAAGCGCCACCAGATCTCCGCCGGGTTCGGCTTGCTGCCGGCCTTTCGCTCCCATTGCGTGGTGGCGATAATCGCCATCACGAACGCCCAGATGCCGATCCAGATATCGCGTCCGATCACCTTCATCAGAGTGAAGCCCTGCACTGCGGCTTCCGGGCTGCCGGCAATTCCCGGGACCGTGCCGGCGAGGTTGCCGTAGGCCTGGGCCGCGGCGAAGCCGGCAGCGTCGGCGAACTCCGAGGTTCCGATCCACGCACCCGCGACACCGGTGTGCAGGCCGAGCGCGCGCGAAACGAGCGGTAGGAAGAAGATCATGATGATCGCCCACACGATAACCCACGTGATGGCGATCGGGGCGTCTTCCTTCTTGGCGCCCACGGCGCCGGCGATCG
>JBLMXN010000154.1:0-13429 GCA_050257795.1 Bacteroidota bacterium | reverse complement strand
GCACATGCCGCTGCCGGCGATGACGATGGCGCCGGTGCGCACGCGGTTGATGGCCATGGACTGCGCCGCGGTGCGGCTGAAGTAAAGATTGGGCGCGCTGAAGGGGTCGCCGTCCTTCTTGCGCCGTTGCGTGGTTTCGCTGTCGAACAGTTTCCAGTGCTTGGCGTAAACCTCGGTCGCTTCGATCGCCATCGGGCTGTCGAGAAAGATGGTCCACTGATCGATGCCCCATTCCTTGCGATGGCGCTTGAGGAAGTACAGCAGCTCCTGGCTGCGCCCGACGGCGAAGGCGGGGATGAGGATGTTGCCTTCGTCGCGCCGCGCTTCGTGGAAGACTTCGCCCAGTTCCGCCAGCGTCGCGTCCCACGAACGGTGCTCGCGGTCGCCGTAGGTGCTTTCGAGCACCACCAAGTCGGCTTCACGCACCACCTCGGGATTGCGCAGGATCGGCGCGCCGGCATGTCCCAGGTCGCCGCTCAGCACCAGCTTGCGCTGCTGGCCATTTTCCTCGAGCCACAGCTCCACGATCGCCGAGCCGAGTATGTGTCCCGCGTCCAGAAGGCGCACACGCATGCCGGGCAGGATCTGCCGTTCCGCGGTGTACTCGAGCGGCTGGAACTGGCGCACGGCTTTTTCCGCATCGGCGCGCGAGTACAGCGGTTCGACCAGGCGTTTGCCCTGACGCAGGCGCCGGCGGTTCTCGTGTTCGGCGTCCTTCTCGTTCAGGACCGCCGCGTCCTTGAGCATGATCCGGCACAGATCGAGCGTGGCCCGATGGGTGTAGATCGGCCCGCGAAACCCCGCCTTCACCAGCAGCGGCAGCCGGCCGGAATGATCGAGATGGGCGTGCGTCAGCACCACGGCGTCGATCTCGCCGGGGTTGAAGGGAAACGGCGCGCGGTTGCGCGCCTCGTCCGCCGGGGCGCCCTGGATCAGGCCGCAGTCGACGAGCAGCCTATGGTTGCCGCAACGCACCAGGTGACAGGAACCGGTGACTTCACGTGCGGCGCCAAGAAACTGGATTTCCATGCAAGGTTTCTTCGTTAGTGCAATTCCGCCAGCAGCGAATCGATCATGCGTTCCGCCTGCGAACCGTAACCGCCGCCGAAGAGATTGAAGTGGTTGAGGACATGATAGAGGTTGTACAGGGTTTTGCGCAGCTTGTAACCGGGATCGAGCGGCCAGGTTTCCTGGTAGGCCTGGTAGAACCGCGCGGAGAAACCGCCGAACAGTTCCGTCATCGCCAGGTCCGCCTCGCGGTCGCCGTAGTACACGGCAGGATCGAAAATCACGGGTTGATCCCCGACGGCCCCGACATTCCCGCCCCACAAATCGCCATGCAGCAGCGAGGGCGCTGGCCGGTAATCGCGGAAAAATTCCCCCAGGCCCGCCATCAGGCGCTCGCCCTTGCTCATCAGATTGCGGCCATGACGGGCGGCCAGATCGAGCTGGTAGCCGAGCCGGCGCTGGCGCCAGAAATCGACCCAGTCGGAAGCGGGTGTGTTGATCTGCGGCGTGGAACCGATGGTGTTGTCGATCCGCCAGCCGAACCGCTCACTGGTGGCGCGATGCATCTGCGCCAGCTGTGTCCCGAGTTGTTCGAGGCTGCGCGAATCGGTCCCGCCCAGTTCCAGATACTCCAGCACCAGATACGCCGCGCCGCCGGCCTGGCCCCAGCACAGCGGCTGCGGCACGCGCACCGTGCGGGTGCGCGCGATTTCCCGCAGTCCCTCGGCTTCGGCCTCGAACATGTCCGCGCGCGCGACGTCGTTCATCTTGACGAAATAGCGCCGCGCGCCGTCCTTCAGGACGGTGGCGTTGTTGATGCAACCGCCGCCCACGACTTGCCGTCCACGAGCTGAAAAAGCTTGTCCGCTGGCTTCGGAAATATGTCTCGTAATGATGGTCCAGGTGTCATCCATGGGGCGGTTCCGGCGGCTTCGATTCCGGCGCCGGATAATGTAGAGGCAGCCCCCGGCTTTGAGAAGGTTTTCCCATGACGGGGACAGCGCATTTTGTCGCGAATTGGGTGGTTTTTGCGGAATTGCGCCGGTTTTGCCCTCAGACTGTGTCTTGACCCCACGTAACTAATTGATTCACAAATATTCATATCGTGGCATCAGAATTGCACAAATGTACCTCTTGCCGGCACAGGATCAGGGAAATGCGCATGCCGGTTGCCCAGGGAAAACGGAGTCGCGGGGGTGATTGGCAGTTCAAGCTGATGAGACGACAAGAGCCCCAGGGTTCTTGGCGACGGCAAGGCGTCTTGAACGAACAGTGCGACTTTGAATAACAAAATGCAGCTTCATCGGTTTTCGGTGCGCGTGAGCATTGTCGTCGGCATGGCGGTGATGGCGATGCTGGCCGTGTTTCTGGTGTGGATGAGCGGTGGCGTTTATCGCTCTTTTATCATCCAGAGTCAGCGCGACGCGTTGAGCGAGCAATTGCGCGGACGCCTCAACGACCTGCGCCACGAGTTGGACGCGAAGTCGGGGCAAGTCGTGACGCTGGCCCGGGCCACGCCGGGTTTGACGGCGGCCGTGGAAAGCAGGAAAGCCGGGTTGGCGGCGGGGCAACTCGATATCCTTTTTGACCGATCCGGTTCCGATCTCACGAGAATCAAGCTCGCCAGACTCCAGGTCTTCGATGGCGATTTCAACGAGCTGGCCTCCTCCGCCCAAGGCGTGTCCGGATCGATACTCGACCAGCCTTCCTGCCGCGCCGTGCGCTACCTGATCATGAAGCGCAAGCTCTCGGAGCGCCAGACAATTCCGTCGGGAAAAAGATTGGACACACAAAGTGTTCCCTCCGCATATGCGCCCAAAACGGTGCGCATCACGCCCGCTTCCGGATTCTGCGTGGCGGACAAGAATATTTATCACCTGTTGGTCGAATCACTCGGCGACCGCGCCACGGCGGGCTATCTGCTCGTGACGACGGACGTCATGCCGAAGCTCATCGGACCCGATAATATTTTTGCGATGCCGGCGCGGCTTTCACTGGGCGACGGCACGGTGCTATATCGCTCGCCCCGCTGGTTCCATGATGAAGATTCCAATAACAATATCGTGGCCGAACAACTCCTGGGCACGCTCGCGCCCGCGCGAACCACGCTTGTCGTCGCGGTCAGCCGCGACATCCAGCCTCTGAATGCGCGCCTGACGGATATCGCGCGCCAGGTCACGGCGGCGGCAACTGCCGTTGCCTTGTCGGCCGCGTTGCTGCTCTGGTTCGCCCTGCGAAGGATGGCGGTTCGACCGCTGCAGAAACTGCTCACCCAGATGCGCCGCGTTCGCTCCGACAAAAAGCAACTCGGCGAGCATGTGACGGTGGACGGGAATGCGGAGGTCGCCGAACTCGGGGCCGGTTTCAATGAGCTGACGACGCGCCTCAAGGATCTTTACGCGAATATCGAGAACATCGCGTTCACCGACCCCCTGACCAAGCTCCCGAACCGCACGCTGTTCTACCAGCGTTTACGCGAGGCCATCGAGAGCGCCAAGCAGGACTACAAGCCTTTCGCGGTCTTCATCATGGATCTCGACCGTTTCAAGGACATCAACGACACGCTCGGGCACCCGGCCGGCGACGAATTGCTGGAGCAGGTCGCAGCGCGCCTGCGCGGCAAATTGCGCGACATCGACACGCTGGCGCGCATGGGTGGCGACGAATTCGGCATCCTGTTACCGGCGGTCAACGAAAAGCATGCCGCCATGGCGGCGCGGATGCTGCTGCAGGCGCTGCGCATGCCGTTTCAGGTAACGAGACAGACCCTGGATGTCGGCGCGAGCATCGGCATCACGCTTTACCCCGACCACGGCGTGGATGCCAATCTGCTGATCCAGCGCGCCGACGTCGCCATGTACGCCGCGAAGAATTCGAACGGCGGGCACGCCTTCTACGACGGCGAGCAGGACCATCACAGCCCGACGCGCCTGACCATGCTCGGTGAATTACGCCACGCCGTGGAGCAGGAGCAGTTCGTGCTTTATTTCCAGCCCAAGGTGAACCTCAAGACCTACCAGGTCACGGGAGTCGAGGCCCTGGTGCGGTGGAATCACCCGCGTGAGAACCTGGTGCTGCCGGACACGTTCGTTCCGTTGATGGAGCAGACCGGGCTCATCCGCAGTCTGACGCCCTGGGTCCTGACCGAATCGCTGAAGCAGGGGCAGGCGTTGCAGGATCAGGGGCTGCCGATCAGTATTTCCATGAACCTGTCGGTGCGCGATCTGCAGGATCCGTATCTCGCCGACGCCGTCGGCGAACAGCTGGCGGCGCTGCAGATATCGCCGCGCTGGCTCGAGCTCGAAATCACCGAGAGCGCGGTGATGACGGATCCGGATCGCGCTTTCGAGATTCTCACGCGCCTCGCCACGATGGGGCTGAGGATCGCGATCGATGACTTCGGCACCGGCTACTCGTCTTTGTCCTACCTCAAAAAGCTGCCGGTCAGCACCATCAAGATCGACAAGTCGTTCGTCCTCGGAATGACGCGCAACGAAAATGACGCCGCCATCGTCCGCACCAGCATCGATCTCGGACATAATCTCGGCCTCGAAGTGGTGGCCGAAGGAGTCGAAGCCGAAGACGTGCTCAAGCGCTTGAGCGAACTGGGTTGCGATACCGCCCAGGGCCATTACATCAGCCGCCCGCTGTCGGTAAACGAGTTTACCGATTGGCTCAAGCAGTCTTCCTGGGGGCTGGCCAAGCGCAATCCCAAACTCGTGCGGTGGCTGCACAACTGATCCCGGCCCGTGGGCGCGGGATCGCTTTACCTCAGCAGTTGTCTTTCCCCAGACTGTAACGTCCCGGCCCGTGGGCGATGATGTAGAGCATGCCGCCCATGATCGCCATGTTTTTCTGGAAATTGATGAACTGCATCTGCATCTGGTCCGGCGGCAGGCCCCAGTAGGCATGGAAGAGGTAGGTGACGGGAATCATCCACAGGAGCAGCGCGGTGGCGGCCCAGCGCGCCTGCCAGCCGAGCAGAACCATCAAACCGCCACCGAGTTCAACGGCGATGGTGATCACCAGCAATATCTTGATCACGCTCGGATCGAGGCTCGGCATCTTCGCCGCCATGTATCCCGCCGTCCCGGCGAAACCGGTGATCTTCTTGAACCCGGAAACGATAAACAGATTCGAAAGCAGCAGCCGTCCGATCAGTGGCCCGTATTGTTGTGCCCATTTGCATGCCATCATGTCCTTCCTCCTCAAAGCGGTTAAGCGATATCGGGAAATCCCTGCTCCCTTGCCTTGGAAGCTGAGCCCTTGGACTCGCCGAAGCATGCTAAACGTTGGATTTGCCGCTGCCTAGCGAAAGGCGTCGTCGGGGAAAACCGATTTTTTCAGGGAGGACGGCCGGGTAACTGCCTAGTTTATGCACAATCACCAGACGCCGGAAAATATTGCCTAAGGAGACGGCCATTCGCCCATGAAAATGTACGCCATTTTTATTGTAAGTATTTGAATTAAATAATGTTAATTACTCAGACCATTTTTTAATCAAACCAACAGAATCCCCGTTATTCCGGCGCAGCAAAATGCGTCGATCGCGATCATCAACATTGTTATCCACAGGTTCTGTTCATAACGTTGCCGGCCTTTAGATACAAGCGTTTATGAAAAATTCGTGACAAACCTGTTAACGTGGAGCATGAGTGTTTCACGTTATCCGTCGCGACATTCCGGCTTGGCCGCGTGTGATACATTCCGCGCCATGTCTGCCACAGCATGTATTTATCAGGTGGCGGTGCCTACCCCCCTGCAGCGTACCTTTGATTATCTTTCCGCTCCGGAGACGGCCACGCTGACGCCCGGGACGCGCGTGCGCGTTTCCTTTGGCAAGCGCGAAATCGTCGGGGTGGTCATGGGCCAGAGCGATCGCAGCGAACTGCCGCGCGAGCGGCTGAAACCGATCGGCCAAGCGCTCGATGCCGAGCCGTTGCTGGCGCCCTCGCTGCTGAACCTGCTGACCTGGGCCTCTGATTATTACCATCATCCCATTGGCGAAGTGATCCACACGGCCTTGCCGGTGCGCTTACGCGAGGGTGGCGCGGCCGTCACCGTCGGCATCAAGGTCTGGTCGCTGACGAGCAAAGGCCGGGCCGTGGACCGGGAGTCCTTGAAACGCGCTCCGGCACAGAGGCGCATCTTCGAAGCCCTGGCCGCCGCCTCGCAGGGATTGGAAGCGCCGCAGCTAGCGGCAGTCTCCCAACGCTGGGGCGCCGCCATCAAGGCCCTGCACGCCAAGGGGTGGGTAAGCAGTCACCAGCGCGATTCCCGGCCACTTTCCAATGCCGGGCAGACAAGGCCACCCGAGCTTAATCCAGGTCAGCAATCCGCAATCGCGACTATCACCAAAGAACTGGTCGGTTTCCGTCCGCACCTTTTGCACGGCGTGACCGGCAGCGGCAAGACCGAGGTGTACCTGGGCGTGATCGACCAGGTGCTGGCGCAAGGGAAACAGGCGCTGGTGCTGGTGCCGGAAATCGGTCTTACGCCGCAAGTGGTCGACCGCTTCGAGCGGCGCTTTCCGGTGCCGATCGCCGTGTTGCATTCGGGCCTGAACGATCAGGAGCGTCTGAACGCCTGGCTGGCGGCGCGCGCGGGGCGCGCCCGCATCGTTATCGGCACGCGCTCCGCGGTATTCACGCCGCTGAAACATCCGGGGCTGATCGTGGTGGACGAGGAGCATGACGCCTCTTACAAGCAACAGGATGGATTCCGCTACTCGGCACGCGACGTGGCCCTGATGCGCGCCTCGCGCGACGCGATCCCGGTCGTGCTCGGCAGCGCCACGCCCTCGCTCGAAAGCCTGAAACGGGCGCGCGAGGGCGGTTACAGCTTGCTCGAACTGCCCGACCGCACCGGCGGGGCCGGCATGCCCGAGGTGCGCCTGCTCGACATGCGCCGGCTCAAACCGAGCGACGGGCTGTCACTGCCATTGCGCGAGGCGATCGCCGCGCGCCTGCAACGGCAGGAACAGAGCCTGCTGTTCCTGAACCGGCGCGGCTTCGCGCCGGTGTGGATGTGTCATGACTGCGGCTGGCTGGCGCCATGCCGGCGTTGCGACGCCCAGCTGACCCTGCATCAAAAACGGGGCAGGCTGCTGTGCCATCATTGCGGGGCGGAGCAGGAGATTACCGCGCGCTGCCCGTCCTGCCAGGGCGAGAACCTGCATCCGCTCGGGGAAGGCACGGAGCGTGTCGAAGGCGCGCTGGAGAAATTTTTTCCGCAGGCGCGCATCGTGCGCATCGATCGCGACAGCACCCGGCGCAAGGGCGCGCTCGAGGAGAAGTTGCAACGCGTGCACGCCGGCGACGCCGATATTCTGGTCGGCACCCAGATGCTGTCCAAGGGACACGATTTCCCGAACGTCACGCTGGTCGGCATTCTCAATGCTGACCAGGGACTGTATGGAGCCGATTTCCGTTCCGGCGAGCGCCTGTTCCAGATGATCATGCAGGTGTCCGGCCGCGCCGGCCGCGCCGACAAGCCGGGCGAAGTGCTGATCCAGACCTGGCATCCGGATCATCCGGTGTTCGCCGCCTTGCAGCGGCATGACTTTCACGGCTTCGCCGATTTCGCCCTGAACGAGCGGCGCGAGACCGGTTACCCGCCCTATAGCCATCTCGCGTTGTTGCGCGCCGAATCGCCGCGCCCCGGCATGGCGCTCAAATTTCTCGCGGACGCGCGCGCGCTCGGCCTGGGGTTGCCGCCGGAACCGGCGGTGCAGATCCTGGAGCCGGCGCCGGCGCCGATGGAGCGGCGCGCCGGACGTTACCGTGCGCAGTTGCTGGTGCAGTCGGCCGCGCGCGCGCCGTTGCATGGTTTTCTGAGCCGCTGGCTGGCGCCGCTGGCGGAGACGCCGCTCGCCAAGAAAGTGCGCTGGTCGCTCGATGTCGATCCGGTGGATATGTACTGAATCGCGGGACAGGCGAGGCGTGCAGGGATCGTAATGCCTCATCGCGTGACCGCAGTCAATGCGGTATGGAGTAGAGTATTTCCCGGCCGTTGCTGTCGCTGGTCAGCTCGTAGATGTGCCAGGCGGTTTCCGTGCCCTGGCGGCAGCCGCCATAGAGAAACGGCATGCTTCGGCCGGCGAGCGCGAAACGCAGATCGTTGAACCACACGCACAACCGGTCCTTGGTCTTATCCACGCGGTAAAGCGCCGGAAACAGGGCGAAACGCCGAAAGGGCGCGAGTGCCTCGGAATACCACACCTGCTCCGCCAGATGCGTTTCCGCCGCGGCGCCGAAGCGCGGCACCAGCATCCACAAGGCCTGGTCGCTCGGATAATACGAGGCATACACCTGACGCAGCCAGCTCGCGTTGTCCGGCGGGAACTCCGGAATCGTGTCGCGCCACAGACTCACATAGGCCAGGTGATAGGCATCCTGTTGCGGGATCACGATCATCCAGTTGAAGGGTGAGAACGGCTGCGGGATGGCATCCACTTCTTTGACTTCCAAATGGTGCTTCGCCGCGTAGGCCTCGCCCACCAGAACCGCGCGATGGTGCAGCATGCCCTGGAACCCGACATAGGAAACCAGAACCGCCAGTCCGACGATGGCGGGCGCGCGCGTGGTCTTCCATACCGTCGAGGCGATCAGCCCGGCGACGATGATCGCCGTGAAGTAGGGGTCGATAATGAACGTCGTCGGCATCTCGACACGAAGCTGCGAAAGCGGCGCGAAGATCATGGTGCCGAAGGCGGTGATCACATCGCCCGCGATGTGCGCGCCGATGCCGAGCGCGCACACGCCGACGAACGCGCGCCAGGAATATTGCCGGCGATAAATCCACATGAACGCGAATGCGAGCCCGAGCGCCCACAGCGGCAGCATGACCACCGAATGGGTGATGCCGCGATGCGTCGTGATGTAGGTCAGGGGATCGATGAAGCGTGCGACGAAATCGCTGTCGGGAAACGCCGCGGCCCAGAAACCGATCCACAGGCGCGTGTGTCGCGGCAGCTGGTCCGGGCGCGGATCTTTGGGCGCGCTGGCGCGCGCCAGCAATGCGCCGCTCAGGGCATGTGTCAGGGTGTCCATGTTTTGCCGTCGATCGTGGTCGCGCAGTATAGCGCGGCGCCTTTTCACCGGGTCCGGAATCGGGCCATGATTCGTTAGACCCGTTTCTTCCGTCGGTTCCGTCGCACGCGGCCGCGTGCCAGGGGCATTTCCCGGTCATCCCGTCTTGCCGAAACACGTTGCTTGACAGTTATATATTAGCACTCCATAATTTAGTTAGATAACTAACTATTAATATAACTATTTACTTATAAATGGAAAGTAAAGAAACCAACAAACGTTCGCGCCTGCTCGAAGCGGCCAGCAAGCTCGTGCATGCGCAGGGCTTCAACCAGACGACGCTCGCCGATATCGCGCAGGAGGCGAAAGTCCCCTTGGGCAACGTTTACTACTACTTCAAGACCAAGGAAGACATCGGCAGCGCCCTGATCGAACACCGCGCGAATCTTTATCGCGACATTATCGATTCGTGGAACAAGCTGCCCGATCCGAAGCAGAGAATCCTGGCGCTGATCCGGATGGTGTTCGACGAGCGCGACGTTCTGGCCAAAAGCGGTTGCCCCATCGGCAGCCTGTGCCAGGAGCTGCACAAGGATGGCGGGCCATTGGCGGAAAAATCCGCGACCCTGCTGTCTGCGATCCTTACCTGGGCCGAGCAACAGTTCCGCGAGCTCGGGAAAGGCAGGGAATCTTCCGACCTCGCCTTGCACCTCGTTTCGGTGCTACAGGGCGCCAGCCTGTTGACGCACACCTTCAATCAACCTGATCTGGTCGCGCGCGAAACCGCGCGGCTCAGGGAATGGGTGAATTCCCTGTGAAGACACGCGAACGACAAATCCGCGATACGCGGGAGCAACCGTGAGCACTGAAAAGAAGATTCGTGTGTTGGTGACGGGCGCCACGGGGTTTTTGGGAAGCAATATTCTCAAGGCGCTTGAAGCGCGGCCCGATGTCGAACCGATCGCGGCTTGCCGGCGGCGCGAGAAACTGCCGCGAAATTTCAAAGGCGAAGTGCGGATTGGCAACTTGATGGATGCGACATACCGGCGCGAGGTAGTAAAGGAAGTCGAGGTCATATGCAGCGCCGGTAACTGGGCCTCCATGTGGAACCACAAGGCGCTGGAGCGTGAACGCTTTTTCGAGCCAACCCGCGATTTGATCGACCACGCCATCCAGCAGGGTGTCAGGCGATTTATCCAGACAAGCACGGTCGTCATCGGTGCCGTTGAAAAAACTGACAAACCCATCGACGATTTTTCACAAACCAAACACACCGGTTTCTGGCCGCATCTCGATTGCCTGATCGATCTCGACCATTACATGCGCGCCAACTGCGCCCGGGGCATGCAGATGGTGACCATGCGACTCGGGCATTTCATCGGCACTGGCAATCGTCTCGGCATGCTGCCGGCGCTGGTGCCCCGGCTGAAGACCTGTCTGGTGCCATGGCTCGCCGGCGGGCGCAAGCGCCTGCCGCTGGTGGCCGATGCGGATCTGGGCCATGCGTTCATGCTGGCGTCGGTGGCGGAAGGCCTGAACGATTATGAATCCTTCAATATCTGCGGCGCGGAATTTCCGACGCTGCGCGAAGCGGTGGAGTTCATCGCCGCCGAGACCGGTTTTCCCAAGCCGCTTTACAGCGTTCCCTACCCGGCGGGATATGCCTTCGGCTGGCTGATGGAAACGCTCAAGCCGGTCATGCCGGGTTCTTCGCCGTTTCTCACGCGTTCCATCGTGCGTCTGTGCGAGAACTGGGTTTGCCCCGGCGATTACGCCCGCCGGAAACTCGGTTACACGCCGAAGAAAGACTGGCGTATCGCGATGCGCGAGCATCTGGCCGACCTCAAGGACGAGGGTTTTCCCTGGCCGCGTTTGTGCCAGACGGCCTGAACGAATTTCAAGACTCCCTCAACCTGAAACAGGAGACAACCATGTCCGGTACCACACAGGAACTCGATGCCCGCGGTTTGAACTGCCCGCTGCCGATCTTGCGCGCCAAGAAAGCCCTGAACCAATTGCAGTCGGGACAAACGCTGCGCGTCCGCGCCACCGACCCGGGCGCGGTCAAGGATTTCGACGCCTTCTGCAAATCGACCGGCAACGAGCTGGTCTCCTCCGAGCAGGACGGTGGCGAATACGTGTTCCAGATCCGCAAGCACTGACCCGGTCGTTAGCTCTTCCAGCCAGCCAACCTGAACAAGGAGGCAGTCATGCCAAACGCAGCTGAAAAGTTATCCGGCGGCATTTCCAGCGAGCTGTTGCAGAATCACGGCGCGGCGCTCGACGCCTGGTTCGACGATCGCTTCGCGAAAAAACTGAAAGAGGTCGAGGAGAGCAAGACGCCTTCGCTCGCCATCATCGCGACCAAGGGCACCATGGACTGGGCCTATCCGCCGTTCATCCTCGCTTCGACCGCCTCGGCGCTCGGCTGGGACGTGTCGGTGTTCTTCACCTTCTATGGACTGGAGCTGCTGAAAAAGGAGTTGCATCTGGAGGTGAGCCCGCTCGGCAATCCCGGCATGCCCATGAAGATGCCGTTCGGCCCCAAGTGGTTCCAGGACATCAACTGGAACATACCGAATGCGGTCATGGCCGGCGTGCCCGGCTTCGAGAAGCTGGCGACGAGCCTGATGAAGAAGACCGTCAGGAACAATGGCGTGGCTTCCATTCAGGAATTGCGCGACGTGTGCGTCGAAGCCGGCGTCAACCTGGTCGCCTGTCAGATGACGGTGGACCTGTTCGGCTACAAACGCGATGACTTCATCCCCGAGGTCAAGGACTGGATCGGGGCGGCGTCGTTCCTGCCGATCGCGCAGAAATCCGACGTCTGTCTTTTCATCTGAGGGGAAACCATGCAACCGGCGCCTGTCGATGCCAATCGCTTTTACGAGGTCTTCCGCGGCCGCTTCAGCGGACTGTTAAGCTGGGAACAGCTCGATGTCTTCTGGTCGGTGGTACGCGCACGAGCGGCGGACGGCTGGTATCTCTATGCCGTCGGTGAAGCGGCACCGACGGCGCCGGCCACGGCGGAACAGGTTGAGCGCTTCATCGGCGAGATCGACGCGTTATTGCGCCGCGAGCATCAGGAGGACTACTGCGGCATCGTGTACGCCGACAGCGTGTCGGAACCGTCGTTCATCAAGATCTTCGATCCGAACAACCTCGGGGTGCAGTGCGGCTTCAGCGACAATCCGCCGTTGCCGGGCTGGGTCATGAGCCGCTTGCCGCCGAGCGACCTGCGGGAGCAGCGGCCGTTGCCGGGCAACCGCCGGCGTTGGTGGCAGAAACTGTGGGCCTGAGGCGGCGCAAGGACTAGCGGGTCACGGCGGCGCTGCGCCGGCGTTCGTACACGAGGTAGACCAGCGGAATCACGAGCAAGGTCAATACGGTCGAGGCGAACGTGCCATAGATGAGCGAAACCGCGAGACCCCCGAACACCGGATCGAAGGCCATGATGAAGGTGCCAAGGATGATGGCGAACGCGGTCAGCAGAATCGGCCGCAGGCGGGTGATGCCGGCGGCGAGCACTGCCTCGTTCAGGCCGTGCCCGGCGCGCCGGTATTCGAGGATGAAATCGATCAGCAGCAGCGAGTTGCGCACCACGATGCCGGCGAGCGCGATCACGCCGATCATGGAGGTGGCGGTGAAATACTGGCCCATGATCGCGTGGCCCGGCAGCACGCCGATGACGGTCAGGGGAATCGCACCCATGACGATGAACGGGATCGCGAACGAGCGGTAGTAGCCGACCAGCACCAGGTAAATCAGGATGATGGCCACCGCGAACGCCGAGCCGAGATCGCGGAACACGTCGAGGGTGAGGCGCATCTCGCCGTCCCAGCGCAATGAATAACCGCTGGTCTCCGGGTCGGCCATGAAGTACTGCGTGAGCTTAACCCCGTCCGGCAGCGCGTGGGTGCGCAGGTAGTTCCACATCTTGAGCACGGCGTAGACCTGGCTGGTGCGGGCGAGCTCGCCGGTGACGTACACCACCGGATACTGGTCCTTGTGCAGGATCGGCTTGGGCGCGATGTGTTTCTCGACGCGGGCGATGTCGGAGAGCGGTATCTGGCGTCCCTGCGGCGTGGTGAAGAACACCTTGGACAGGTCGGCCGGCCCGGTGCGGTCGCTGGCCGGGACGCGGAACCGTATCGGCACCGGTTCCTTTTCGTATTCGAGGTGCACCGTGCCGACGTCGACCCCGGCGAGGAAGGCGCGCAGCGTCTGGGCGATGTCGGCCGGGGCGATGCCGGCGAGCATCGCCTTTTCCCGGTTCACCACGATGTGATACTCGGGGTAGTCGTCGGTCACGGAATCGTCCACGTCCACGACGTCGTCGGTCTTGTCGAACACCTCGGCGCGCAATTCCTTGGCGATCTGGCGCAGCTTGT
>JBLMXN010000153.1:0-6796 GCA_050257795.1 Bacteroidota bacterium | reverse complement strand
GGCGGCGGCCACTGCTCCCGTCTCCCGTTACGCCTGTCGCGCACCAAAGACGGGCGTTTTCCCGATCTTCTCACCATCGGCGTGCGTTCCTGTCGTTGCGCGCGTCGTTTGCCGCGCCCGTGTATCGCTGAATCAAACGGTTAGCTTTCGCACATTTCGTGGCACAGCAGTTGCTACGTGCCTCGTAAGCGTGTTCACGTGCGGCGCAAGGCGCGAAGCGGGCAAGGATGCCGCACGACGAAAATGATGACCTGCGCAACAGCACGGCTTGTGACATGTGCGGGCGGTATGGGCGCGTGGTATCGATGGAGCCAGGAAGCGGCAAATGGAGAAACAGAGCAATGCGCTCGCGGTGGCGGCAAATCCGTGACGAACCCCCGGTGCGGCAGCTCGTGTCCGAGCAGGCGCGCAAGGCGAGTGAATTCGACAAGCGCATCGACGAGGTGTTGGCGCGTGTCGAGGTGCTGATTCGCGGACACGGCGTGTTTCACGCCAAGGTGCATTTCTCCACCGGACAGTTGACGTTGTGGCTGCTGAGCGATCCGTTGCGTTACCGCGTGCACGTCAAGGAGGAGTTTCTCGATCCGGATTTCTTCCTGGCGTATCCGCGTCTGCCGTACACGGCGGAAGCGGTGGTTCCGTCACCGGCGATTCCGGAAGTGCTGACCGGGATCAAGCGTTTGCGCGCGCTCGACCGTCAGATCTATTTGCGCTCGGGCTCGCTCAACGTGGTGAACGGGCTCGTTGGTTTGAATTTTTCCTGCGATGGGAGCCATTACCTGAGTTATGCCGAGTTTATTACCTGCGCCCGGGATCTGTACGGTTAGCCGGGCGGCATCTTCGCGGTTACGCTCCGCTGCCGGTGCGCGGCATTCCATTCATCGTTGTCCGCGGACGCCGGCGCGTCACGACCCATGCATCGGCGGCCGGAATCGTATATCCTAGGCGCCTTTTCCGACCGCCTTTCCGGGCCCCGCCAGGGCAAAGGGCGGAACGCCAAAACAGGAGTTCAGGGCCTCAATGTTCACCAAAGACATGTCCATCAAGGGTTTCGACGATGAGCTGTGGACCGCCATCCAGAACGAGGCCCGCCGCCAGGAAGACCACATCGAGCTGATCGCTTCCGAGAACTACGCCAGCCCGCGCGTGCTCGAAGCCCAGGGATCGGTGCTCACCAACAAATACGCCGAAGGCTATCCCGGCAAGCGCTATTACGGCGGTTGCGAATACGTCGACGTGGCCGAGCGGCTGGCGATCGAACGCGCCAAGCAACTCTTCGGGGCCGCCTACGCCAACGTGCAGGCGCACTCCGGATCGCAGGCGAACGCCGCGGTGTACATGGCGCTGCTCAATCCCGGCGACACCATCCTCGGCATGAGCCTGGCGCACGGCGGACATCTCACGCACGGCGCCAAGGTGAACTTCTCCGGCAAGATCTACAACGCCGTGCAGTACGGCCTGAGTGACAAGAACGAAGAAATCGACTATGAGCAGGTCGAACGGCTGGCGAACGAGCACAGGCCGCGCATGATCGTGGCCGGGTTTTCCGCGTACTCGCGCGTGGTCGACTGGCAGCGCTTTCGCCGGATCGCCGACAGCGTCGGCGCGTACCTGTTCGTGGACATGGCACATGTCGCGGGACTGGTGGCGGCGGGTGTTTATCCCAACCCGGTGTCGATCGCCGACGTTACCACGACCACCACGCACAAGACCCTGCGCGGGCCGCGCGGCGGCATCATTCTCGCCAGGGCCAATCCGGACATCGAGAAGAAGCTGAACTCCACGATCTTTCCCGGTACCCAGGGCGGCCCCCTGATGCACGTGATCGCCGCCAAGGCGGTTGCTTTCAAGGAGGCGCTGGAACCGGGATTCAAGACCTATCAGCAGCAGGTACTGAACAACTCGCGCGCCATGGCCAGGGTGACGATGGATCGCGGTTACAAAGTCGTCTCCGGCGGCACCGACAATCATTTGTTCCTGGTGAGCTTCATCGACAAGGGGATTACCGGCAAGGACGCCGAGGCGGCGCTGGGGGAGGCGCACATCACCGTGAACAAGAACGCCGTGCCGCATGATCCGCAGTCGCCGTTCATCACCAGCGGCATTCGTATTGGCACGCCTGCGATTACCACGCGCGGCTTCAAGGAAGCAGAGGCGAAGCAATTGGCCGGATGGTTGTGCGACATTCTCGATAATCTCAAGGACGCTGCGGTGCGCGAACGCGTGCGCAAGCAGGCCGAGGACATCTGTCATCGGTTTCCGGTCTATCAGCAATAAAAATCGCAGCCGGTTTTACAAGCCGCACTTTATTATTGATCATGCTATCGGGTCCGGACATTGCGCGATGCTTGTCGCGCATCGTTTTAGCGTCGTTGTTCCTGTTCGTGGATGCCGTGTGCGCGCCCTGGGCTGCCGCAGATGAAGGTCAATCGGCCATCCGCTGGAACGGACAGGCCGATCTGTCGTTGATGGATTTCGACTATCGGGAATACGATGACGCCGGCAGGTTGCTCGATCGCGAGAGCGGTACCATACCGGGCGTCGTGCTCAACCTCGTCGCGGCGATGGACCGCTGGGCGCTCGGCGGTCGTTTCAGCTGGCATGCCAATGACGTGTTGTACGACGGCCATACCACAACCGATATCCCCATCCGCACGCGCACCCAGGAGAATATCGTGGATACCTCGGTGCAGATCGAACGCCGCCTTGGATCTGCTGCCGGTTCCGGACTAACGCTCTATGGCGGCTTCGGTTACCGTTACTGGGGACGGGAGATCCGCCCCACCTACACCAGCAGCGGGCAGGCGGTAGACGGTTTGTTCGAGATGTACCAATGGAAGTATTTCTTCTTCGGCGGAAATACGGCGGTATACCGCACTGGCCGTTCTCGCTGGGGATTGGACGTGCGGGTGCTGCGTCCGTATCGTCCGACGGTCGAGGTGGATTTCCGTGGACGGAACGATAACATCATCCTCGATCTCGGCGAGCGCACCGGCTGGCGGGTGGGATTTCCCTGGGAATTTCGGACTGACCAGCGCACCCGTTTGGTGGTCGAACCCTACGGCGAGGGCTGGGATCTGGGACGCAGCCCGACGGCAACGCTCACGCAGTACGGCGTTCCCGTCGCCAACGTCTACGAGCCGCGCAGCACCACCCGCAACACTGGTCTCGCCGTGGGGATCCGGCACATTTTCTGAGCGCTTGCAGTTTGCCGGGAGCGCCAGTACCGTATAGGCGAATTCCGGAGAATTCACGCGGCTTTCCCGTCACCTGACCCATGCGCTGCCCTTTCTGTTCCGCCGACGAGACCCGTGTGGTCGACTCGCGCCTGTCCGATGAGGGCGATTCCGTGCGCCGCCGGCGCGAGTGCGAGGTGTGCGGCGAGCGTTTCACCACCTTCGAACGCGCCGAGCTGCGCCTGCCGCAGGTGATCAAGTCCGACGGCCGGCGCGAGCCGTTCAACGAGAAGAAACTGCGCGCCGGGCTTTCCCGTGCGCTCGAGAAGCGGCCGGTGGACACGGCGGTCGTCGAGGCGATGATCGGGCGCATCCGGCACAAGCTGATCGCGAGCGGCGAGAACGAACTGCCGTCGCGCACCCTCGGCGAATGGGTCATGGAGGAACTGAAGGAAATCGATCCCGTGGCCTACGTGCGGTTCGCTTCGGTGTATCGCAGCTTCGAGGACCTGGACGCCTTCCGCGACGAGGTGCAGCGGCTGCAGAATGAACCGAGCGTGGAAACGCGGCGCAAGCAGTTGTCGCTCATCCCCGAACCGGAATCATCGCCCAAGCCAGAAACGGCGCACGGCAGGAAACCGCACGCGGCGGGCAAGAAATCATGACGACCTCGGCCGCCGACGCGCGTTTCATGGCGCGCGCGCTGCAGTTGGCGCGCCGCGGCATGTACACCACCGATCCCAATCCGCGCGTGGGATGCGTGATCGTCAAGGACGGCAAAATCATCGGCGAAGGCTGGCACGAGCGCGCCGGGCAGCCGCATGCGGAGATCAACGCGCTGAGTCAGGTCGGTCAGCAGCATGCGCGTCGAGCCGGCGTGTATCTGACGCTCGAACCTTGCTGTCACTACGGACGCACGCCACCGTGCACCGACGCGCTCGTCAAGGCCGGCGTGGGGCGCGTGGTCGCGGCCATGCGCGATCCCAATCCGCAGGTCGCGGGCAAGGGATTGCAGGAACTCGAACGCCACGGCATCCGCGTGGATGCGGGATTGATGGAATCGGAGGCGGCCGCGCTCAATCCGGGATTCATCAGCCGCATGAAGCGCGGGCGGCCTTACGTGCGCGTGAAGCTCGCGGCCAGCCTCGACGGTCGCACCGCAAAGGCGGACGGCGAAAGCAAATGGATCACAGGCGAGGCCGCGCGCGCCGACGTGCAGAAATGGCGCGCGCGCAGTTCGGCGATTCTGACCGGCGTCAGCACGGTGCTGGCGGACGATCCGTCGCTGAACGTGCGGAGCATGAACATCGGGCGCCAGCCGCTGCGGGTGGTGGTGGACAGCCGCCTGCGCATGTCGCCGGAATCACGCATGTTGCGCGGCGACGGCAAGACGCTGGTCGTGACCGCCAATGAGGACATGAAGCTCGCCCAAGCCCTGAAACGCGCCGGCGCGGACGTCGCCCCCATGCCCACAGCGCAGAAGACGGTGGACCTCGACGCGCTGATGAAGCACCTGGCGTGGCTGGAAGTCAACGAAGTGCTGGTCGAGGCCGGCGCGACTTTATGCGGCGCCTTGCTGCGGGCGAATCTGGTGGACGAGCTGGTGCTCTATTGCGCGCCGCATATCATGGGGAATAACGAGCGCGGCATGTTTGCGCTGCCGCCGCTGGCACGCATGGCGGATCGCGTTCAGCTCGAGATTCAGGACGTGCGCGCCTTCGGCCAGGACTGGCGCGTGATCGCGAAAGTCAATTCAAAATAGCGGGTTCTATCAATGTTCACTGGCATCATCCAGGCAATCGGAAGAATCGCGGTAATCGAGTCCAAGGGCGGCGACGCGCGTTTGCAAATTGAAACCGGCAAGCTCGACATGCGGGATGTCCGCACCGGTGACAGTATCGCGGTCGCCGGCGTGTGCCTCACGGCCGTAGAACATTCCGCGGGAGAATTCAGCGCCGATGTATCTGGTGAGACGCTGGCGCGCACCACGTTCGGGCGCTTGCGCGCGGGCGACCCGGTGAATCTCGAAAAAGCCCTCACGCTCGCCACCCCCCTGGGCGGGCACCTCGTGAGCGGCCATGTCGACGGCGTGGGCACGGTAGCCAGCCGCCGCGATGACGGGCGCTCGGTACGGTTCCGGTTCCGCGCGCCGGATACGCTGGCCAAATATATCGCCGAGAAAGGTTCCATCTGCGTCGACGGTGTCAGCCTTACCGTCAACGCGGTGCAGGGCGCGGAATTCGAGGTCAACCTGGTCCCGCATACACTCCAGGAAACCACGCTGGACCGTCTCCAGAACGGTTCCGGGGTCAATCTCGAGGTGGATATCCTGGCGCGTTATCTGGAGCGGTTGATGCTGGGGGAACGCGCGGCCGACAGTAGTTTTTCGATCACCCGGGAGTTTCTGGCCAAGCACGGGTTTATTAAATAGCTTTCAGTCGAGCGGCCAAAGTCGGCTCGACGGTCTTATTTCTTATCTAGTGCCAGCACCTGAAATCTCGCGCTGGTCCGCGCGAGCATGACCGACCGTGTCTTCTTGCCTTTCGTCTTCATGACGAGCTTGCTCACGATGCGGTATTTTCCCGGCGGTGCGTTTTGCGGAATGGGCAGCGGCGTGTCGCCGAGGTAGTAACCGCTGGTGCGAAGCTGATCGCTCAAGATCTCGGTCTTGCTGGCGATCAGGTCGCCGTGCGCGGTGTAAAATTCCCGGACTTCCTCGAGCACCATGGTCGTGCCGGTCGTGCGCTGGAGGTAGACCTCTTTGCGTATTGTCAGGTTATGACAGGGTTTTATCCGTGGCTGGTCGACGTGCATCTTGTAGAGGCGCACCACGGCGCCTGCGTGGCGCGGCATCGGTTTGAAATTGTGTGCCGCTGTTTCCGAGTCGGACTCCGAGAAGCGATACTGGGTGTCGTAGGCGGTATCCTTCCGGCGTTCTTCGAACTGGGCGCAGGTATCTTCGTGGAACGTCGCGCAACCGGAAATCGCCAGCCACATGCCCGCCAAGGCCGCGCCGACGAGACGTTTCATCGAAGGTAAATGGGAAAAAACTTTCATGACCAGTCCCTGGTGTCGATGCATCACCGCGTATCAACCGCCCCAGGCCTGTCGCAGCGCGTTATATTTGTCGTGCGGAGGCTTGGAGGCCGGTGGGTCCGCTTCAACCACGTCCGGCGCCGCCGTGATGGGTTGACGGACCAAAGTCTTCGCCGGCTTTGGGCGAGTGACGACCGGGCTGTGTGTCGCCTCGACGGCGGTGTATTCGTCCGATGGTTTGCGTAGCGACGACAAATTGAGCGTCAGCGCCAGCAATAGCGCCATCGCGAGCATGGAAAAGTCGAGCCAGGCACCGCCCCAGATGCGATCCTGCGAGCGTTTTGCGCGGTGCCCGGTCTTCCGGTCCGCTTCGGTGAATGTGTCGACAACTGAGTTGCGGCGCTCCATCAGGCCCAGTCCGAAAAGCGCAGTGCGGAATTCCGCTGCGCTCTGAAAGCGGCGAGCGGGATCCTTTTCGATGGCCTTGAGAATGACCGATTCCAGCTCCGGCGGCAGCCGCCGCTGGAATTCCTTGGGGCTGGGCGGGTTTTCCTGCACATGCGCGTGCATCAGCGCGTAATCGG
>JBLMXN010000152.1:0-25136 GCA_050257795.1 Bacteroidota bacterium | reverse complement strand
CTTTTGCGGTTGGAACAGCGTGAATTCCAGACCGCGACCCAGCCCGGCCTGGGTGATGTCAACCAGCAAGTCGGGAACCTCGGTCGTATTCGGCAATTGCCGCAGCAGGCTGCCGAAAGTCTGTTGCATCTCTTCCATCTGTTGTTTGTACGCAGGCAAATTGATGGCCATTGCCTTTTTATTCATGAAGGTTTCGCGCAGGCCTTCTTCCTTGCTTTTCGCCGCGCTGTATTCGTCGAGTTCGCCCTGAATGAGGAACCAATAGCCGGCGAACAGCATGGCCACGCACACCACCAGAATGCCGGCGATCTTGACCGGCACCGGCCACGAGGCGAGGTCGTTGAGATTGATATTTTTCAGGTCGTCCAGAGTCATGCGCCGGCATCCGTATCGGTAAGTTTCTTTTCTTTCTTCGCCACCACCTTGACCTTCAGCGAGAACTCACTGACACGGTCACTCCCCACTGATTTGACCCGGATGATTTCGAGCTCCGGGTCGGCGAACCAGTCGGAAGTTGCCAGGTTGCGCATCAGTGCCGAGACGCGGGCGTTCGATTGTGCAACACCCTGCAGCGCGAGGCCTGTGCCGGCGTCTTTCAATGACGTGAAATAGACCCCTTCGGGCAGCTTGCGTACCAATTCGTCAAAGATATGGACCACTTGGGTGCGGGCACCCTGCAACTGGTAAATCACGTTCATGCGCGCGATGAGGTCCGCCCGCTGTTTCTTGATCTCGGCGATTTCCTTGATTTCCTTTTCAACCTTGGCGATTTCCTGGTTGAGGAATTCGTTACGCTTGTTCTGGTTATCGATAAGCGAGGTCACGTGCACGTGGGCGTAGAAGATGATTACACCCATCAATATCCACGCGCCCACGGCGATGGTGAGCAGCTGTCGGTCCTGCTCCTTGCGGCGCATTTCGCGCCATGGCAGAAGATTAATGCGGGTGGTCATTCGTCGAAGCTCCGCATCGCGAGCCCGCAGCTGATCATGAGCGAGGGCGCGTCGTTGGAAAGCAGTTGCGGCTTGATGCGCGAGGCCAGCGACATGCTGGCGAAGGGATTGGCGATCATGGCCGGGACCCCGATACGCGCCGCCACCAGCTCGTCAATGCCGGAGATTTGCGCACAACCACCGGCGAGCAATAACTGATCCACGCTGTTAAACGGGGTCGAGGAATAAAAGAACTGCAGCGCGCGCATGATCTCCTGGCACATCGCCTCCATGAAGGGCCGCAGCACGTCGGTCTGATAGTTGTCGGGCAGACCACCCTGTTTCTTTGCCAAACCCGCCTCTTCATAGGAGAGCCCGTAACGACGCTGAATTTCCTCCGTCAGCTGGCGACCCCCGAAGGCGTGATCGCGGGTATAAACCGAGCGGTTGTTGTGGACGACATTGATGTTAGTCGCGGTCGCGCCGATGTCGAGAACCGCCACGGTTTTTTCCATGCCACCGCCCGGCATGTGGCTCGCGATCAGTGAAAAGGCGTTTTCCATGGCGTAGGTTTCGACATCGACGACCATCGGCGTGAGACCCGGCCCCTGTATTACCGCCAGATAATCGTCGACGACTTCCTTGCGGCAGGCTGCCATCAAAACATCCACTTCCTCCGGGTTGCTTTCGGAGGGTCCGAGAACCTGGAAGTCCAGGTTGATTTCATTGAGCGGATAGGGGATATAGTGGTCCGCCTCCATCTCCACCTGCGTCTGGCGGTCCTGGTCGGTCAAATTGGCCGCCATCTTGATGGTCTTGGTGATAACGTGCGCCGCCGGCACGGCAACCGCCGCGTGTTTGCAGCGCGTACCGGACTTCTTGATCGCGCGCTCCACGACCTGCGCGACCTGCTCGACTTCCGTGATCGCGTGCTCGACCACGGCGTTCTGCGGAAGCGGTTCGACGGCATACCGTTCCACCCGCAGATGCTCGCCGGATCTGCTTAATTCAAGAACCTTGACGGCGGAAGAGCTGATGTCGATCCCTATCAGCGGCTGTTTTTTTTTGGCGAAGAGATCCGCAAACGCGATCACCTGATTTTCCTCTCTAAATCCTTGAGTTATGATTAATACATATAATGTAGATTAAATGCTAAAACCAAATATAGTCTATGGAATTCATAAATGACAAATAAGGATTTAAGCTGTTTTTACAGGGTTTGCCGGCGGTCCGACCGGGAGGAACGATGGGCGCGTCAGATATCGCGGCCGAAGTCAGGTGGTTTATACTCCCGGCGCGATTGATCTGTTTTTTCTCCTAACGAAACTTCCGCGAAGTCGACAACGTCTCACCCACCATGAATGATACGGGGAGTTTTTTCTCCCGATGGATTCGCCAGCACCTTCCGGCCCAAGGCTGGCAGCGGCTTCTCATCGTCTTATTCGGACTGTTCGCCAGCGCGGTGGTGATGCTGGCGGCGATCGCGCTTGTCCTGACGCCGACGTTGCCGTCGATCCAGGATCTTCCGGAAACCCAGCTCAAGGTCCCGATGCGGGTCTACACCGCCGACGGCGAGTTGATTGCGGAGTTCGGCGAGGAAAAACGCATTCCGGTGCACATCGACGAAGTCCCGGACCTGCTCATCAAGTCGGTGCTGGCCGCCGAGGATCGTTCCTTCTTTTATCATCACGGCGTCGATTTCGCCGGCATCCTGCGCGCTGCCCTGCACAACCTGCGCACCCAGAGCACCGGACAGGGCGCCAGCACCATCACCATGCAGGTGGCGCGAAACTATTTTCTCAGTCCCGAAAAAACCTATACCCGCAAGCTCAAGGAAATTCTGCTGTCGTTCAAGATCGAGCGCGAACTGAGCAAACAGCAGATCCTGGAGCTCTACTTTAATAAGATATTTCTCGGCCACCGCGCCTACGGCTTCGCCGCCGCGGCCCAGGTGTATTACGGCAAAACCCTGCAGCAGCTGACGCTGCCGGAAATGGCGATGCTGGCCGGGCTGCCCAAGGCGCCCTCGCGGGACAACCCGCTGACCAATCCCGACAACGCCATCGAACGGCGCAATATCGTGCTGCACCAGATGTACAACCTCGGCTTCATCGACGAACCGACCTACACCAGCGCCATCAACACGCCGCTGGCCGCCACCAAACACGCGCTCAAGTACAACGTCGAGGCGCCGTATGTGGCGGAGATGGTGCGCCAGTACATGATCCAGGCCTACGACGAGAAAACCTACGCCGGCGGTTTCAATGTCTACACCACTCTCAACGCCAAGGATCAGCAGGCGGCGAACCAGGCGCTGCGCGCCGGCATCCTCGAATATGATCGCCGCCACGGTTACCGCGGACCGGCCGGTCACGTCACGCTGCGAGGCGAACCGGACAGCGAACACCTCGACGACGCGCTCAAGGATTATCACGTCGTGGGCGACCTGCTGCCGGGCGTGGTACTGAAGGTCGATGACAAAAACGCACAGGTCTACACCCAGGACGGCGCCACGATTGCGCTCGGCTGGAACGGTCTGTCGTGGGCCCGAGCCCATATCGATGAAAATGCCGTGGGCCCGGCCCCCAAAAAAGCCGGGGACGTGCTCAAACCGGGGGACATCATATACCTGGAATCCATCGACGATCCGGCGCAGCAACAGGAGATCGGCCCGTGGCGCCTGGCCCAGATTCCGGATGTCAGCGGTGCGCTGGTGTCGTTGCGGCCGTCCGACGGCGCGGTGCTCGCCCTCACTGGTGGTTTCGATTTCTACCAAAGCGGTTTCAACCGCGTCACCCAGGCGGAGCGTCAACCCGGCTCGAGCCTCAAGCCCTTCATTTACACCGCGGCGCTGGACAAGGGGTTCACCCCGGCGAGCCTGGTCAGCGGCGCACCCATCGTCATGGAAGGCGACTCACCGGAAGAAGAGTGGCGGCCGGAGGACTACACCAGAAAATTCTATGGCCCGACACGCCTGCGCAAGGCGCTCGCCGAGTCGCTCAACCTGGTTTCGGTGCGGCTGTTGCGCGCGATCGGCGTTCCGTACGCCGTCGAGTATCTGCAACGTTTCGGCTTCGAGGCCGACAAGCTCCCGCACAATCTGTCCCTGGCGCTCGGCACCGCGTCGGCCACGCCGATGCAAATGGTGAGCGCCTTCGCCGTCTTCGCCAACGGCGGCTACCGCATCACGCCGTACTTCATCACCCGGGTCGAAGACGCCGATCACCATGTGCTGGAACAGGCCAGGCCCGCCGTGGTGTGCCGGGATTGCGACGTGCCGGTCAATACCGCTGGCACCGGCGCAGCCAGCGCCCAGCCCGTGGCTGTGGTGTCGCCGAACAGCCCGCCGTCGCCGGACAAGCCGGCGGTGGCGCCGCGGGTGCTTACGCCGGAAGTGAATTTCCTCATCAGCAGCATGATGCAGGACGTGATCCGCCAAGGCACGGGCAAAGGCGCACTGGTGCTGGGCCGCAGGGACCTGGCCGGCAAGACCGGCACGACAAACGAATATCGCGACGCGTGGTTTTCCGGTTTCAACGGCGACGTGGTGACGACCGCGTGGGTCGGTTTCGATCAACCGACTCCGCTCGGGCGCGGCGAGACCGGCGCCCAGGCGGCGTTGCCGATCTGGATCGACTACATGCGCGCGGCGTTGCAGAGCACGCCGGAAAAGCCGCTGGTGCCGCCGCCCGACGTGGTGCAGACCACCATCAACAGCGATACCGGCAAGCCGACCACGCCGGACGATCCGCAGGCGATGCAGGAATACTTCATCAAGGGCGCGGAAACGCCGCAGGCGATCCCGGGCACGGATGACGCCAATCCCGAAGCCGCGCCGCCGGAGCCGGTGCCGGACAACATCCGCGAGAAACTGTTCTGATGGCGATCAAACCGCGCGCGTCGCGTCCCGCCGCCGGCCGCCGAAGCCGGGCGCGCGCGCCGAACACCGACCAGTTGCGCCAGCATATCGCGGCCGACGCCGCGCGCATCATGGCGGAGGAGGGCGTGAACGATTTCCAGACCGCCAAGCGCAAGGCGGCGCTGCGCCTGGGATTGCCCGAAACCAAACATCTGCCCGGCAACGAGGAAATCGAGGCCGCCCTGCAGGAGTACCTGCGGCTGTTTCACGCCGGGCGCCTCTTGCAAAGCCTGCCGCGGTTTCGCACATTGGCGGCGGAGGCGATGCGATTTCTGGCCAAATTCGAGCCGCGCCTGGTCGGACCGATCCTGAGCGGGACCGTGACCGCGTCCACAGCGATCGAGCTGCACATCACCGCCGACACGCCGGAGGAAGTCGGATTCTGGCTGCAGGAACACAGCATCCCTTATGAACAGGGCGACCGCCGCCTGCGATTCGGCGGCGACCGTTATGAAACCTTCCCGGCTTACCGCTTCACCGCCGACGGCGTGGCGGTCGAGCTGTGCGTGTTCTCGCGCCACGCGGCGCGCGAGGCGCCGCTCAGTCCGGTGGACGGCAAACCCATGAAGCGCGCCAATCTGCGGGAAGTCGAGAACCTGGCGAACGGCATGAATGGTCCCGGCGTTTGAGCCGGCTGAGCTTGCGCCGGCCTGCCGCACCCGGCGCTTCTCGCCCCGTGGGCGTACCGGTAGAATCGGCGTTTCGCCAACGTCCCGTTAGCCCTTGAAACACCTCATCGAACATCTCATCGCTTCGGCGCTTTCCGGCCTCGAAGCCACCGGCGCGCTGCCGCCGGATCACGGCGTCGCGATCGCTGTCGATCGCACGAAATCCAAGGAGCACGGCGACTTCGCCAGCAACGTCGCGCTGGTGCTGGCGAAGCACGCGCGTGTCAAACCGCGCGAGCTGGCGGAGAAGATCGTCAAGGCGCTGCCGGGCTCGGACAAGATCGCCAAGGTCGAGATCGCCGGTCCCGGTTTCATCAATTTTTTCCTCGCCCCCGGCGCCTACCACGGCGTGGTGAATGAGATAATTGACCAACGCGAGGCCTTCGGGCGCGGCACCGCCGGCGCCCGCCGGCGCATCCAGGTCGAATTCGTCTCCGCCAATCCCACGGGTCCGTTGCACGTCGGACACGGACGCGGCGCGGCCTACGGCGCCACCCTCGCCAACCTGCTCGACGCCGTCGGCTTCAGGGTGCACCGCGAGTACTACATCAACGACGCCGGACGGCAGATGGACATCCTTGCCACCAGCGTGTGGCTGCGCTATCTCGAACTGTGCGGCGAGAAATTCGCGTTCCCGAGCAACGGCTACAAGGGCGACTACGTCTACGACATCGGCGCCACGCTGCACCGCGAAAACGGCGACCAGTACCGCCACGCCGCGGCCGAGGTGTTCGCGGGCGTGCCGGCGGACGAACCCGCCGGCGGCGACAAGGAAAAACACATCGACGCGCTGATCGAACGCGCCAAGCACCTGCTCGGGCCGGCGGCGTACCGCCTGGTGTTCGACCTCGGCCTCAAGGTGATCCTCGACGACATCCGCCAGGACCTCGAGGAATTCGGCGTTACCTATGACGAATGGTTTTCCGAGCGCGCGCTGGTGGAAAACGGCGCCGCCGAGCGCGCCATCGAGCGGCTGAAAAAATCCGGGCACGTATACGAGAAGGACGGCGCGCTGTGGTTCCGTTCGACCGATTACGGCGATGAGAAGGACCGCGTGGTGGTGCGCGAGAACGGCCAGAAGACCTATTTCGCCCACGACATTGCTTATCACGCCGACAAGCTTGAGCGCGGCTTCGAGCGCGTGATCGACATCTGGGGCGCGGACCATCACGGCTACGTCCCGCGCGTCAAGGCGGCACTCGCCGCCATCGGCGACGACCCGGAAAAACTCATCGTGCTGCTGGTGCAGTTCGCAGTGCTGTACCAGGGCGGGGAGAAGGTGCAGATGTCGACACGCTCGGGCGAGTTCGTGACGCTGCGCGAGCTGCGGCGCGAGGTCGGCAACGACGCCGCGCGCTTCTTCTACGTGATGCGCAAGTGCGAACAACACATGGACTTCGACCTCGATCTCGCCAAGAGCCAGTCGAACGACAATCCGGTCTATTACGTCCAATACGCGCACGCGCGCATCCACAGCGTGTTCCGCCAATTACAGGAGAAGGGGCTGGCACACGATCCGGCCAACGGCGCGCGCCACCTGGGACGACTGATGGAGCCGCATGAGCAGGCGCTGATCGAGCGGCTGTCGCGCTACCCCGAGGTGCTGGAGGCGGCGGCGCTGGCATACGAACCGCATCAGCTGGTGCACTACCTGCGCGAGCTGGCCTACGATTTCCACACCTATTATGGCGCGCACACCTTCCTGGTGGAGGACGCGGCACTACGCGACGCGCGGCTCAATCTGATCGCGGCGACGCGCCAGGTCATCGCCAATGGCCTCAAATTGCTGGGCGTCTCAGCCCCTGAAACGATGTAGATTAGGGAAATGGCGCAAGCGCGCAGAAGATCTTCCGGACGCCGCGGACGCTGGCTCAAGCGCGGCTGGGTGCTGTTGCTCCTTGGCGTTGGCATCGGCGTCGCCAGCATGATGCTGTGGCAGATGCTGACGCATCGCGCCGACGGCCGCAGCGGGCTGGCGAATCTGTTCTCCAGTCTGCACCGGCCGGCGACCTCCGCCAAGAAGGCGCCGGAAGCTCCGCCGCCGAGCCCGCCCAAGCCGAAGTTCGATTTCTACACCATCCTGCCCGAGACCGAGACCGTGCTGCCGCCGGAACCGCGCGCGGCGAAGAGCAAAATTGCGAAGGCGAAACCCGAGCAGGGCGTCACCTATATATTGCAGGCGGGCTCGTTCGCCGGTTTCGAGGAAGCCGATCAGCTCAAGGCCAAGCTGGCGCTCGCGGGCATGGTGGCGCAGATCCAGAAGGTCACGGTCGAAGGCAGGGGCGAGTACCACCGGGTGCGGCTGGGTCCCTACGAACGCATCGACCAGCTCGACGCCGCCGATCAGCAGTTGCAGAAGATGGGCATCAAGGCGATCCGGCTGAAGGTCAAGAAGGGCGCGCCCGGGTAATTTCTCTTCGTAATAATCGGCCTGGCCTAAATTGATCGAACGGGTTCCCGTGCCAAGGTTTGACGACAAGCTCAAAGCCGCCGTAACACATCTGGCCCACGTGGATCGCACCATGGCACGGCTGATCCGCGACATCGGGCCGTGCACGCTCCGGCCCCTTCGATGGTCGCCCTACGAAAGCCTGACGCGCGCCATCGCGCACCAGCAACTCAACGGCCGCGCCGCCAACACGATTCTCGGCCGCTTCGTCGCGCTCTATCCGGACAAGCGATTTCCCGAACCGCACGAGGTGCTGACGACGCATTTTGCGCGACTGCGTTCGGTCGGTTTCTCACGCAACAAGGTTAAAGCCATCCGGGATATCGCCGCCAAGACGCATGAAGGCATTGTCCCGACCCGCGCGCGGGCGCGGCATTTCAGCGACGAGGAATTGATTCGCCGCCTCGTAGAAATTTACGGCGTTGGTCGCTGGACGGTCGAGATGCTGCTGATCTTCACGCTTGGCAGGCTGGATGTGTTGCCCGTCGACGACTTCGGCATCCAGAGCGGCTTCCGGGCGGCTTACCGCCTGCGCCGCAAGCCCGTCAAAGCCGATTTTCAGAAAGTGACCGATTGCTGGCGGCCGTTCCGCTCGGTCGGGTCGTGGTACCTCTGGCGTCACGCCGACGCATTGAAGAAACGCTAATTGCCAAGCCGGCAAAGGTGTGATTTATCGTCATTCAGTACCTGAATGCAGGCAGCAAACCGCTTTACTCCTCCAGATACGTATACCCCTTCAATCCGTCGGACAGTTCGTCAAGATAAGTCGCGCGGCTTATCGCGCTGAGCGAGGTGGCGCGCTCGATCTTCGCGCGGTACGCGGCGAGCAGATCGTCGGCGTTGAAGTGCACGTAGCGCAGCACCGAGTCCACGGTGTCGCCGCGCAGCGGTTGCAGCAGCCGGTGACTGCCGTCGGGCATCAGCTCCACGTGCACCGAGTCGGTGTCGCCGAACAGATTGTGCATGTCGCCGAGGATTTCCTGATACGCGCCCACCAGAAAAATCCCGAGCAGGTAGGGATCGTGCTCGCGCAGCGGATGCAACGGCAATGTGGAATCGACGCCTTCGCCATCCACGTACAGGTCGATGCGGCCGTCGGAATCGCAAGTGATGTCCTGCAGCACCGCGCGCCGCGTCGGCGGCTCGTTCAGGCGATTGAGCGGCACCACCGGAAAGATCTGGTCGATCGCCCAGTGATCCGGCATCGACTGGAACAGCGAGAAGTTGCAGAAGTACTTGTCGGCGAGCTTTTCGTTCAGCTCGTCGAGGATTTCGCGATGGGTGCGGCTCGCCGGCTGCAACAGCTCGCGCACCTTCCAGCAGATGGCGAAATAAATCTGCTCGGCGCGCGCCCGCTGTGCCAGCGTGAGCACCCCGTGGCCGAACATGCCCTGGGCCTCGGTCAGCCGGTAGGCGGCGTCGTGATACGCCTCGAGCACGGAACGTTCGGACAGCGTCGCGAGCGTCTGCCACAGGTCGCGGATGATCGCGGGTTCGTGTTCAGTGGCCTTCGGCACCGAGTCCGCGCCCGGAGCCGACTCGGTGTCGACCACGTTGGTGACGAGCACCGCGTGGTGCGCGGTCATGGCGCGCCCGGATTCCGAGACGATGTCGGGATGGGGCAGGTTGGTGTCGGCGCAGATCTCCGTGAGCGCGTGCACGATGTTGTGCGCGTATTCCTCGACGCTGTAGTTCATCGAACAGAAGCTGCGCGAGCGCGTGCCCTCGTAGTCCACGCCCAGTCCGCCGCCGACATTCATGACGCGGATGTCGGCGCCAACCGCGCGCAGCTCGGCGTAGTAGCGCGCCGCTTCGCGCATGCCGAGCTGGATGTGCTGGATGTTGGCGATCTGCGAACCCATGTGGAAGTGCAGCATCTGCAGGCTCGGCAGCAGCTCCGCCGCGCGCAGCCGCGCGACCGTCTCCAGCACCTGCGCCGCGGACAGCCCGAACTTGGATTTCTCGCCGCCGGTGTTCTGCCACTTGCCGACGCCGATCGAGGCGAGCCGCATGCGCAACCCGATCAGAGGCGTTACCCCGAGGGCGCGCGACTCCTGGATGACGAGTTCGAGCTCGGACGGCTTCTCGACCACGATATAGACACGGTGGCCGAGCTCCTGGCCGATCAGGGCCAGGCGAATGTACTCGCGGTCCTTGTAACCGTTGCACACCACGACGCCGCCGTCCTGACGTGACAGTGCCAGCACGGCCAGCAGCTCCGGTTTGCTGCCGGCCTCGAGCCCGACGTTCTCCTTGTCCTTGGACAGGATCTTCTCGACCACGCTGCGTTGCTGGTTGACCTTGATCGGGTAGACCGCGGTGTAGCGGCCGCGGTAGCCGTCGGCCTGGCGAGCGCGATCAAAGGCGCTGCACAGGGTGTCGACGCGGTGCCGCAGGATGTCGGAGAACCGCACCAGCACCGGCAGCGACAGGTTCGCCGCCTTGATCTCTTTCGAAAGCTCGTACAGATCGATCCCGGGCTGATCGGCGCGCGCGTCCGGGCGGCAGACCAGATGGCCCTTGCTGTTGATATCGAAGTAGCCGCCGCTCCAGTGGGCGATGTTGTAGGCGTCGCGCGCCTTCTGAATGGTCCAGTCGATCATGCGGCAAGTATCAAGTAGGGCTCCGCAAGTATCAAGTAGCCGGCCGCGCGCGCGGCGGTTAGAATTCCGCCACGCCAATCTTTGCGCACACGCACATGACGCTCAACAAGAACTGGTACACCGAGGAATGGTCCGGACAGGGTTCGGCGATTTCGCTCAAGATAAAGAACAAGGTGCACGACGAGAAGTCGCCGTACCAGCGCATCGAGATCTACGAGACCGAAACCTTCGGCACGCTCATGACGCTCGACGGCCTGGTCATGGTCACCGACCGCGACAACTTCGTCTATCACGAAATGATGTCGCACCCGGCGCTGTTCACCCATCCCGATCCCCGGCGCGTGCTCATCATCGGCGGCGGCGACTGCGGCACGCTGCGCGAGGTCCTCAGGCACAAGACCGTGGAGCTGGCCGAACAGGTCGAGCTCGACGAGCGCGTGACGCGCGTGTCCGAGAAATTCTTTCCCGATCTGTGCGAAGCCAACGCCGACGCCCGGGCGCGCCTGCACTTCACCGACGGCATCAAATGGGCGGCCGACGCCAAGCCCGAAACCTACGACGTGATCATCATCGATTCGACCGATCCGGTCGGACCGGCCGCCGGCCTGTTCTCCGAGGCCTTCTATAAAAATTGCTTTCGCGCGCTGCGGCCGCACGGCATCGTCGTGGGCCAGAGCGAATCGCCGCTGTTCCACGCCGATCTCATCGTGTCGGTGCAGAAATCGCTCAAGGCGGCGGGGTTTCACGATGTCGCCACGCTGTTCTTCCCGCAGTGCACCTACCCCTCCGGCTGGTGGAGCGCCACCCTCGGCGGCAAACACATTCGGCTGCGGGATTTCCGCGCGCAGGACGCGGCCGATAAATCGTTCGCCACGCGGTATTACAATCGCGAGATACACGCGGCGGCGCTCGCGAGTCCGGAATTCCTGCACCGGCGCACCGGATAGTTTTGGCGGCACCGAATTCGGCCACGATTGACGCCGAGATTTAGCAGAACTTGACGTCGCTTTCAGCGATTGAACCGCGACCGCGTCCAGCGTATAAACACCCCGCACTCCTGCATTCCAAAACCCTTCTCCAGAAACGGAATTACGATGGAACCCAAAATCGCGCAAAAAGGCCCGTACCCGGTCGAGCTCAAGGCCGGCACCTACTGGTGGTGCGCCTGCGGCCAGTCCAAGAACCAGCCCTTCTGCGACGGATCACACAAGGGCAGCGGTTTCGAACCGGTCAAGTTCGAAGTGGCCCAGGCCGGCCAGCATTACCTCTGCGGCTGCAAGCATTCCGCCAAAAAGCCATTCTGCGACGGAACGCATAAGAAACTTTGACCGGCGCGGCCGCGGCGGCTGGTGTCCGCGCACGTGTGGATTCTCATGCCCCCGCGGACATCATGGCGGCTAACACAGACGGCTCAGGGATGAACCCGTGAAACGAATTGCGCTCACCGCCGTTGCGGCGGCCGGGCTGTTGCTGCTGGCGGCGCTGGCGCTGCCGTTCTGGTTCGGCCTGCAGGCCGAAAAAAGCTACCTCGCGCTGCTGGCTCAGCTGTCACACCGAAGTGGCTTGCAGTTCACCAGCGCCCATTACGAACGCGGCTGGTTCAGTTCCACGGCCGAAACCGTCATCCGCCATCCGCAGATCTCGATCGCGCTCGCCGCGCGGCACCGTATCAGCCACGGCCCGTTTCCCATCGACCGGATAATCGCCGGCGACTGCCAACTCATTCCGGTGCAGGCGCGTATCACCAGTCAGATCGTTCTGAACACGCCCGCGGGGCAGAACGCACCGGATTTCCCGCCGCTGAACACCGAGACCACGTTCCAGCTGAACGGCGACGGCGCGTGGCACGCCGAGATGGCGCCGATCAGGAAAACCGGCGCGCCGGGCCGGGTTATCGACTGGCGCGGTTTCAGCGGGGACATGCGCTTCGACCGCGAATGGAAAAAAATCCGGTTCGAGGCGCGGATGCCGGCACTGACTCTCGGGGCGCCGGGGCAAGCGGGCGGCTTGTCGCTGTCCCAACTGTCGTTGCATTCAGACCTGCGGGAAGGCGTCGCCGGCTTTCTCTTCGGCGACAGCGCACTCAAAATCGGACAGCTGCAGTTCGGCGGCGCCGGCGGAGCGCTGGGCGTGGACGGCTTGGAAATCTCCGGCGCGGCGCGGCCGGCGGGCGAAAACGTCGACCTGATGCTGCGCTACCGCGTCGAGGCAGTGCGCGCGGCGGACGAACGCTTCGGCCCGGGCGAACTGACCATCGAAGCACGTCACCTCGATGCCGCCGCCTTGGTGAAATTCAAAAACGAGCTGGATGCGGTGTATCGCGGCAACCCACCGCCGGCGCAGGTAGCCCTGATGATGGCCGGCAAGGCCATGGAATTGATCGCCACGTTGTCGCGCCAAGCGCCGGAACTGGAGCTCACGAAACTCAGCTTCAAAACCCCCCGGGGCGAAATCACCGGAAAAGCGAAATTCGTCCTCGACGGCCGCAAACACAGCGCCGCGCAAAACCCGCTGCAAATGCTCATGGCGCTGTCCGGCCGGGGCGAGCTGGCGATTCCCGCCGCGGTCCTAAAACAGATGCTGGTTCCCGTGATTCAACGGGACATCGAGGCCTACCAACGCAGCGGCGCGCTGACGCCGCAGGACATGGCCAGGCTGACGCCGCAAGCCATGAGTGAAATCGTCGACCGCGCCTTCCCGCAATACCTGTCGCGCAACGGCTTCACGCGCTACTTTGTCGAGGACGGCGATTTTTACAAACTGGTCATCTCGATACGGCGCGGGCAATTGCTGGTCAACGGCACTCCGTGGCACGCATCATTGTCGCCGCTGGCGCGCTTCGATCGCGAGGAGTGAAGCGTGAGTCGCCAGTGGTAATAATGGCTCCGCCTCCTCGCTCCTGAGATCTGACTCTTTGCGCCGCACCAAAAAAACGGGCGCCCAAAGGCGCCCGTCAAGTCACTCCCCGGAGGAAGAACTAAGGAGTCAGAGGTTGTAACCGCGTTCGTCGTGCAGCGCGATATCGAGGCCTTCGGTCTCTTGATCTTCCGTCACCCGCAGGCCGATCAGCATGTCGACGATCTTCAGGATGATGAAGCTCACGATTGCGTCATAGACGATGGTCACCAGGATGCCCTTGGTCTGGATCCAGACCTGCGCACCGACCTGGATCTCAGGCTTCAGGCCGTCGAGCGTGGCCACGAACACACCGGTCAGAAGCGCACCGACGATACCGCCGACCGCGTGCACGCCGAAAGCATCCAGCGAGTCGTCGTAACCGAGCGCCTTCTTGACCTTGGCCGAGGCGATGAAGCAGATGACGCCGGCGGCAATGCCGATGATGATCGAGCCCATGGGGCCGACGAAGCCCGAGGCCGGGGTGATCGCCACCAGTCCGGCGACCGCACCGGACGCGATGCCGAGCACCGACGGCTTGCCGTGCGTCAGCCATTCCGCGAACATCCAGCCGAGCGCCGCCGCGGCGGTCGCGATCTGGGTCACGGCCATGGCCATGCCGGCCGCGCCGTTCGAGGCCACCGCGCTGCCGGCGTTGAAGCCGAACCAGCCGACCCACAGCAGCGAGGCGCCGATCACCGTATAGCCGAGGTTATGCGGCATCATCGGCGTCTTGGGATAGCCCTTGCGCGGACCCATCACCAGCGCCGCCACCAGGCCGGCGATACCGGCATTGATGTGCACCACGGTGCCGCCGGCGAAGTCGAGCACGCCCATGGCGCCGAGCCAGCCGTTCGGTCCCCAGACCCAATGCGCGATCGGGGCGTACACCAGCGTTAGCCACACGCCCATGAAGATCAGCATCGCGGAGAACTTCATGCGCTCGGCGAACGCGCCGACGATCAGCGCCGGGGTGATGATGGCGAAGGTCATCTGGAAGGTCATGAAGACGGTTTCCGGAATGGTGCCGTTCAGGCTGTCGACCTTGACGCTGCTCAGGAACGCCTTGCCCAATCCGCCCCAGTACGCGCCGGCGTCGCCGAATGCGACGCTGTAGCCGTATAGCGCCCACAGCACCGTGACCAGCGCGGTGATGGCGAAGCACTGCATCATCGTCGCCAGCACGTTCTTGGACCGCACCATGCCGGCGTAGAACAGCGCCAGGCCCGGGATCGTCATCAACAACACCAGGGCCGTCGAGGTCAGCATCCACGCGGTGTCGCCGGAATCCAGCTTCGGAGCGGCCGCCGGTGCCGGCGCGGGGGCGGGCGCGGTAGCCGCTGGTGCCGGCGCACCCGGTGCCGGCGTTTCGTCGCCGGAGACCAGCATCGGCGACATCAGCAGCAACACGACGCCGAGGGCGCCGAACATCTTTTTCAGATTGAATGAACTAAACATTGGAATGTTCTCCTGTATCAAAGCGCGTCTTTGCCGGTTTCGCCGGTGCGAATGCGCACGACCTGCTCGAGGTCCGTAACAAAGATTTTCCCGTCGCCGATCTTGTCGGTGCGCGCGGACTTGGTGATCGCCTCGATCACACGGTCCAGCAGCTTGGCATCGATCGCCACCTCGACCTTGACCTTGGGCAGAAAATCCACGACATATTCCGCGCCGCGATAAAGTTCGGTGTGGCCCTTTTGCCGGCCGAAGCCTTTGACTTCGGTGACGGTCACCCCCTGCACCCCGACTTCAGCGAGCGCATCGCGCACGTCGTCGAGCTTGAAGGGCTTGATAATGGCAGTAACGAATTTCATGTAGCCTCCTTTAAGGCCGAGCGACGTTGCCGCCGCCCGTAATTTCATGCGTCAGAACTTGTAAACGGCTTCGAGACCGATGGATTTTTGTTTGTCCGTGGCGTTGCCGGATTCGGTGAACGGCTGCTTGTCCGACTTGTCCTGACGGTACTCACCACGCAGCTCAAAATTACTGGCCGGAGCGTAACCGACCGTAAGCGTCGTTTCCTTGAGCGTCTGCTCCATGCCGGTGGTATAGCCATCCTTGTCCTTGAACTTCTCGGTGCGCAGCGATACCCGCCACATGTCAGAGAACTTGTAGTTGGCGTACGCGGCGATACCATCCCACTTGGCGTCACCGCCGGGCGAGGTTACGCTGCCATGCTCCTGCTTGCCGCCGTCGTAGGCCAGCACGAAGTTCAACGCGTCGGTAGCATTGATCGTCGCTACCAGGTCCAGCAGGCTGCGCGTTCCCGGCTCCGTGGTAAACGCCGACTCCTGGCCCGAGTAATACACCGCCGACAGCGACAGTATCTTCGCCGGACTGGCGCTCACACCCAGTTCCAGCGTATTGCCAAGCGCTGTATTACCATTTCCGGCGGCCGGCTTGAGGGACTTTTTGTTCACGTTCCAGCCGTTGTTGAGGCCAGCAGTGAACTTGATGGCATCACTCGGGGCATACGTGGCACGCACCCCAGTGTGCAACGCCGGTTCGGCCAACCAGAACAAAAACGAGCGCGAGAAGTTGACGTTATTCGGGGCCTGGATGACTTCGTAGCCCGCGATCGTGTCGAACTTGCCCGCCATCACCGTGAACGGTCCGCTGGCGTACTGCAGGTAAGCCTGCTGCACGTCGGTATAGTCGTCGTTGGCCGCTGCCGCCATGCTATTAACTTGGGCGTCGGAACCGTAGTTGAGCTCGGCGAAACCGCCGAAACCGCTCGCCGGCTGATAGCCGATGCTCAGATCGGTCATCTGCAGGTTGAAACCGCGACGCTCGGTGTCGAAGGCCCGATAGAGAGCGGCATCGGTTGACAGGTCGTTGTACGAAAAATCGACATAACCGTTGACGGTCACCCCCGAGGCCTTGAGCACTTCGCCCAAGGTCGGGGTTTTGTCGGCCGCCATGACAGCACCGGTGCAGGCGGACAAGCTCACGGCAAGTATGGTTCTACGAAAATTCATGATGTTCTCCTCAAGTCATCAGTAAACGGTCTCGCGGTCATCTGCTCCGCTGCCGAAGTTGAAAAATGAAAAAACTACCCTCGTACATCTCCGTTGCCGTGCGCATAACAGCAGTTTCTGTGCCACAGTATTTTTATTATTAACAACAGTGACTTACATGATATTTGGGGGGCGAGAACAGGTATTTGTGCACCAAGATAGAATACGGTCTTACCGTGTCGCACCATTTGTGTGCGCCAACACGACACATCGGAACTGCCGACTGCTGCTTGTTATAATCGCTGCGTTTATGATCGAAACCAAAACCATCGACCAATTCATGTCCGCGCTGTCCCGGGTGCTGCCCAAGGGGCCGAAGGACGTGGAAAAAAACATTCGCGCGGCGCTGCAGGGCGCGTTCGACCGCCTCAACCTGGTGTCGCGCGAAGAGATCGAGGTGCAGGAGCAGGTGCTCGCGCGCACCCGCGCGCGCATCCAGGAACTCGAGAAACGCGTCGCCGAGCTCGAGGAAAAGCTGGCCAAAAAATAATCCGCGATCCAGTCCGGGAGGGATGATGTCGCTTGCGGTGGTTCACACCCGCGCTCAAATCGGCATGGACGCGCCGCCGGTGACGGTGGAAGTCCATCTCGCGAACGGCCTGCCGAGTCTGTCCATCGTCGGGTTGCCCGAAACAGCGGTGAAAGAAAGCAAGGATCGGGTGCGCGCGGCGCTGCAAAACGCGCGCTTCGAATTTCCGGCGCGCCGCATCACCATCAATCTCGCTCCCGCCGATCTGCCCAAAGAAGGCGGACGGTTTGATCTGCCCATCGCCATCGGCATCCTGGCCGCCTCCGGACAAGTGTCGACGCATCAGCTCGACCGGTATGAATTCATCGGCGAACTCGCGTTGACGGGCGCGTTGCGGCCGGTGCTCGGCGCACTGACCGTCGCGCTGCAAACGCGCCAGAGCGATCGCGCCCTGATCCTTCCTGTCGCCAATGCCGCTGAAGCCGCCCTGGCAAGCGGCGCGGACGTGCGTGCCGCCAGACACCTGCTGGAAGTGACCGCGCATTTGAACAATGAAAAACCGCTGGCGCTGCAGGCGTCGGAGATAGGGACGGCGGAAGCGGCCGAGGCTCTGGATCTGAGCGACATCAAGGGCCAGCATCGCGCGCGCCGGGCACTCGAGATCGCGGCCGCGGGCGGCCACAGCCTGCTCATGATCGGACCGCCGGGCGCGGGCAAGACCATGCTGGCGGCGCGACTGCCGAGCATCCTGCCGCCACTCACCGACGACGAGGCGCTCGAAGCCGCCGCGATCCAGTCGCTGCATAAGCGATTTACCCCGAACCAGTGGAAACAGCGCCCGTTCCGGGCGCCGCATCACACCGCCTCGGCGGTGGCCCTGGTCGGCGGCGGCAGCCACCCGCGCCCGGGCGAAATCTCCCTTGCGCACCACGGTGTGCTGTTTCTCGATGAGCTCCCGGAATTCGACCGGCGCGTGCTGGAAGTCCTGCGCGAACCGCTTGAGTCCGGCGCCATCACCATCTCGCGCGCGGCACGGCAGGCGGAGTTTCCAGCGCGGTTTCAACTGGTCGCCGCAATGAATCCCTGTCCCTGCGGCTACCACGGCGACCCCTCCGGGCGCTGTCGCTGCACGCCCGACAAAATCAGCCAGTACCGTGCGCGCATCTCCGGTCCGCTGCTCGATCGCATCGACATGCACATCGAGGTGCCGGCGGTGCCGCGGGATGTGTTGCTGGATCGAACGGCACGTGTCGGAGAAACTTCCTCGCGGGTACAGGCAAGGGTGGAGGCGGCACGCGAGCGGCAATGTCAACGCAGCGGTTGCAACAACGCCGTACTCAACAACAAGCAGATCGAGGAATCCTGCCGCCTGGATGAGGAAGGACGACGCTTACTCGAACAGGCAATCGACCGGCTGGGGTTTTCGGCGCGCGCGTATCACCGGGTATTGAAAGTCGCGCGCACCATCGCCGATCTCGCCGCGGAAGAAAACATTCTTCCGCCGCACCTCGCGGAGGCGGTGCAGTACCGCTGTCTTGATCGGGCAAGCACGCTGGCCTGACGTCCCGCTACAAACAAAAAAGCGGCCTTGCGGCCGCTTTTTTGTTCTACAAATGGCGCTCCGGATTACTTGCCGTGTTCCGCCATATAATCGACGGCGGCCTTCACGTCGGCATCCGACAGGCTCATGTTGCCACCCTTGGGCGGCATCATGCCGGCCTTGCCCTGGAAGCCTTTAAGGGCGTGGGTGTGCAGCGTATCGAGACCCTGAGCGATGCGCGGGCCCCAGGCAGCCTTGTCACCGAACTTCGGTGCGCCGGCAACACCGGCGGCGTGGCAGGCCATGCAGGTTGTGTCGTACACCTTCTTGCCAGTGTCATTGCCCGCGGCGTTCGCAGCCGGGATGATGGCATCCATCACCGAGCTGCTCGAAGGCGCCACCGGCGTCGCCTTGACCGCGCTGCCGACGGTGACTTCACCGACCGGCTTGATGCGCTCGGCGACAGCCTTGGCATCGGCCGTGGCCAACTCATGCTTGTCCGTCTTGCCGCCGATGATCTGCGCGACCACAAACAGCACCACCGTCAATGCCACCAGCGCGCCGACCAGACCGGCGAACGATTTCAGAAATTCACGATCACTCATTGTTTACCCTTTACCCTTGATAGCTGATATGTTGTTGAAAATTTCACCCGCCGAACGGCGGGACCCGGAATTTAAACTACATTAGCTTACCCTAATATTCTTTTTGAAAAAACCCCTCTGATTCCGCGGGATGGACGCTACTCTTCATGGCGGGTATTCTTGCCTCCCCGTTGTACGAAGGACATGACCAAGGTCAATTGGTTCAACGCGGGTTCAACGCGCCCTTAGCTCAGCTGGATAGAGCGTCAGCCTCCGGAGCTGAAGGTCAGAGGTTCGAATCCTCTAGGGCGCGCCACATTCTGCATCCTTGGCGAGACCCCAAGGCTTCGGCTGTACCCCCCAGCCCCGGCCCTCGATTGGGCCGGGCGTTCGGCAGCGCGGAGTGGTTGGAGGCTGGTTTTTGAATGACAAGACGAGCACTGCAGGGCTACGTTAAACATTTCCGCGGTTACTCCGTCTCACCCTCCAGGGCTGCCAACACGCGCCGCTTACCTTCCAGCTGAATCCGAGAATCCCATGTTTCTTAAGTTAAAACCAAAGCAATTTCGTCCCGCCAAAATCCAAAAGTCCATTGAATATATAGGTTTATAGACTAATCTTTGAGAGCATCGCGCTTCCGCGATGAAGAAGAATATCCAGCTCTGCTAAATCACTTATCGATTGGTTTCTGCACCTTCAACTTCTCGCTCCAGCGCTGGAATGCACATGGGCAATAAAAACGACGCCTCGTGTTTGATGCATGCCCCCGCGCAGCCGCAGGACCTGCACCAGGCGACGCTGCATCTGCTGAGCTTGCTCGATTCCCAGGAACTCGAACACGATCTGCTGCAGCAAGGCATTGAAACGCTGTCTGCCCTGATCGGTGTGCGCTACGGCGCCATTGCCCTGGTGGATGATGCCGGAAACAATTTTCAGTTCGTCCACGCCGGCATTCCATCCGAGCAGGCGGAACAGATCGGTCGGTCGCCGCAAGGATACGGCCTGCTCGGTGTGGTCATCAGCAGCAAGGGCGAAACGCTGCGGCTCGACGATCTCGCGAAGGATCCGCGTTCGGCCGGCTTTCCGGCGAACCACCCGCCGATGAAAAGCCTGCTGGCTGTGCCGATCATGCGCGATGATCACGTCTTCGGGCGCATCTATCTGAGCGAAAAAAAGTCCGGCGCTGCGTTCACCGACAACGATGAAGAATTGACGCAGCAGTATGCCGATGCCTTGGCGTTCGTGCTCGCTTATCACCGCACGCGGACCGAACGCGAGCGGGAAAAGCAAATCCTGCAACAGGTCGCCCAGGCGATATCGAGCGTCACCGGCGGCGACTTTTTCCGCGAGCTGGTGATTCAGCTCACGCAAACCCTGGACACGGACCACGCCTTCGTCGGCGAGCTGACCGAGGACGGCACTGCGATCCAGACCGTCGCCAATTGCGCGCACGGAAAAATTGCCGACAACTTCCGCTACCGGTTATCGGGAACGCCCTGCGCCAACGTCGTCGGGAAAAATACCTGCTTCCATGTCACTGGCGTTCGGCGGATCTTCCCCGAAGATGTACTGCTGGCCGACATGCAGGTCGATAGTTACGTCGGCAGCCCGCTGTTCGATTCCGACGGGAAACCGCTGGGCATCCTCGTCATGCTCGACAGCAAACCGCTCGCCAATCCGGAGCACGCGGAGGTGATTCTGCGCATATGCGCCGCACGCGCCGCTGCGGAACTTGAACGCCAGCGCGCCAGCAACGCTTTGCGGGAAAGCGGACGCAGCTTCCGCGCCATCATGGAGGTATCGCCGGTCGGCATCTTCCGTACCGACGCCCGCGGAGATTGTCTGTACGTGAACGAGCGCTGGTGCGCGGTTGCCGGCCTGACGCCGGAGCAGGCCGCCGGCACCGGTTGGTCGCAGGCGCTCCATCCCGAGGATCGTGAGAGCGTCTTTGCGCTGTGGTACAAGATGACGAATGAGGGCCTTCCTTTCCGGGCAGAATACCGTTTCCAGCGACCCGATGGTTCCGTCGCCTGGCTCTTCGGCCAGGCGTTGGCGGAGCGCGATGTTTCCGGAAAGATCGTCGGCTACGTCGGCTCAATCACCGACATCACCGAACGCAAGAAGAGCGAAGAAGCCTTGCGCGCCAGCGAAGAGCGGTTCCGCAGTCTCACCGAGCTTTCTTCCGACTGGTACTGGGAACAGGACAGCGAATTACGCTTCACCCTGGTCACGCGCAACGACAAAACCGAAGACGTCTTCTCCGTGAAGGAAACCCTTGGCAAAACACGCTGGGAGCTCCCCTATCTCGACGTGTCGCCGGAGTTCCGGAAAATGCACCAGGCGCTGCTGAAGGCGCGCCAGCCGTTCCGCGATCTGGTGCTGAAACGTCAGGACACACAAGGCAAGATTCGTTACGTCAGCGTCAGCGGCGTACCCATTTTCGACGCTCACGGTGATTTCCGGGGATATCGCGGCATCGGTCGCGATATCACCGAGCGGATGCAATCGCTCGAGGCGCTGCGCAAGAGCGAGGCGAGCCTGGCCCGCGCCCAGCGGATCGCCCGCCTGGGCAACTGGGACTGGGACATCGTCTCCAACGAACTGCGCTGGTCGGATGAAATCTACCGGATTTTCGGCCTGAAACCGGAGGAATTCGCCGCCACCTATGATGCCTTCCTGAGTAGCGTGCACCCGGACGATCGGCAATTCGTCGTGGAAGCGGTCAACAAGGCGCTCTGCGAAAAACGGCCTTACAGCATTGACCACCGCATCGTGCTGCCGGACGGCACCGAGCGCATCGTGCGCGAGCAGGCGGAAGTCACCTACGATGAAAACAATAAAGCGGTCCGCATGCTCGGCACCGTCCAGGACATCACCGAGGAACGGCACGTGCAGGACCGGCTGAATTACCTGGCGCATTACGATACGCTGACCGGGCTGCCCAACCGTGTGCTGTTGCAGGACCGCTTGAGCCAGGCCATGGTGGAAGCCGACCGGCGCGACCGGCTGGTGGCGCTGATGTTTCTCGATCTCGACCGTTTCAAGATCATCAACGACACGCTGGGGCACGACGTGGGCGACGCGCTGCTCAAGAGCGTGGCCGAGCGACTCAAGTCGTGCGTGCGTGCCGGCGACACGATTTCGCGGCTGGGTGGCGACGAGTTCACCGTCGTGCTTGCCAACGTCGCGCATGTGGACGACGTCGCGCACGTGGCGCAGAAAACCATCGAGAGCTTCGTGTCCCCGTTCCATATCGACGGGCGCGAGCTGTTTGTCAGCCCTTCGGTGGGAATCACGCTCTACCCCTTCGACGACAACGACATCGAGAGCCTGTTGCGCAACGCCGACGCGGCCATGTATCACGCCAAGGAATTGGGCCGCAACACTTTCCAGTTCTACACCGCTGAACTCAACCGCCGCACCGCCAAGCGCCTGCAGCTTGAGACGGCGCTGCGGCATGCGCTCGAGCGCAACGAGTTGCTGTTGCACTACCAGCCGCAGGTGTGCCTGAAAACCGGACGGATCATCGGCGCCGAGGCGCTGCTGCGCTGGCGACATCCCGAGATGGGGCTGATCTCGCCCCTCGAGTTCATTCCGCTGGCGGAAGAAACCGGGCTCATCATCCCGATTGGCGAATGGGTGTTGCGCGCCACCTGCACCCAGGCGCGCACATGGTACGATTCCGGATTCGGCGACCTCCAGATTGCGGTCAACCTGTCGGGTCGGCAGTTCCAGCATCAACACCTGGCCCGGCTGGTGAAAAAGGTGCTGAAGGAAACCGGGCTCAATCCGCGTCAGCTCGATCTGGAGCTGACCGAAAGCCTGTTGATGCACAACACCGATGCGATCCTGGGCGCCATGGAAGAATTGCATGCCCACGGCGTCGCGTTTTCGATGGACGATTTCGGCACCGGTTATTCCTCGCTCAGTTACCTCAAGCGCTTCCCGATCGACACGCTCAAGATCGACCAGTCGTTCGTGCGCGACATCCCGCGCGACCCGGATGACGCCGCCATTGCCCAGGCGATCATCGCCATGGCGCACAATCTCGACATCCGCGTGATCGCGGAGGGCGTGGAAACCGCCAAACAGCTGGCGTTTCTGCGGTCGAAGCGCTGCGATGGCATGCAAGGCTATTACTTCAGCGAGCCGATTCCCGACGAGGCGATGATCCGGCTGCTGCAAAAAAACCGGCGCCTGAAAGGTACGCCAGGCGCGGCGCGCCGGCGGAGCGGGGGAGGCAAACGGCGCCAGGCAGCGGCGGCCAAAAAGCGCGCGCGGCGCAAGACCCGCTAGCACCGCGACCGCGACCGCGCGCCGGGAACGCGGTTCAGGACCGGGTGCGTTTCGGCTGCGCGAAGTGGATGGCCTGACCGGCGACGGCCAGCGCCGCCTCGTGCAAGGCCTCCGAGAGCGTGGGGTGGGCGAACATCGTGAGCATGATGTCTTCGTTGGAGGCGCCGAAGGACATCGCGAGCGCCGCCGCCGCGACCAGCTCGGAACAATGAGGGCCCATCAAATGCACGCCGCGCACGCGGTCGGTGCGGGCATCGGCCAGAACCTTGATGAACCCGCTCGCCGCGCCCATGGCCTTGGCGCGGCCGTTGGCGGCGAACGGAAACACGCCCGATCGATAGGATTCGCCGGCGTGTTTCAGCGCCTGCTCGGTCTTGCCGACCCAGGCGATTTCGGGATCGGTATAAATCACCGAGGGCACGAGGTCGTAATCCACGGCGGTCGCCCGGCCGGCGAGGCGTTCGGCGACCATGACGCCTTCCTCCATGCCCTTGTGCGCCAGCATCGGCCCGCGCACCACGTCGCCCACCGCGTACACGTTCGGAAGATTCGTGCGGCAGTGCTCGTCCACGTGCACGAAACCCCATTCATCGAGCAACAACCCGGTTTCGGACGCGAACAGACCGTCGGTGTTGGGTCGCCGGCCGACCGCGACGATGAGACGATCCACGATTTCCTCGCGTTCACCGTTCTGGTCCTGGTAGCGCACGGCGACCGCGCCGTTCTTGACCCGGCTTTCCAGCACCCGCGCGCCGAGACGGATGTCGAGCCCCTGGGCGCCGAACTGCTTGAGCGCCTCGCGCGCGACGCGCTCGTCGGCCACGGGGAGAAAACTCTCCTGCGCCTCGAGCAGCACCACCTCGGCGCCCAGGCGGCGCCATACACTTCCCAGCTCGAGACCGATGATGCCGGCGCCGATCACGCCGAGGCGCCGCGGCACTTCCTGGAACGCCAGAGCGTCCTGCGAATTGACGATGCGCTGTCCGTCGAACGGCGCGCTCTTCAGACTCACCGGGGTGGAGCCGCTAGCCAGAATGACGTGCCCGGCCTCGATTTCCCCGGCTTGTTCGCCGGAAATTTCCACGCGGTTTTTCGGCAGCAGCCGGCCGCGGCCCGTAATCCAGGTCACGCCGTTGGCTTTGAACAGGGTGGCGATGCCGAGCGTGACATCGGAAACGACCTTGTCCTTGTGCGCCATCATGGCCGCGAGGTCGAGCGACAGCCCGGCGAACTTCAGGCCGCGTTGCGCGCCGTGATCGCGCGCCAATACATACAGATCGGAGGATTCGAGCAGGGCCTTCGACGGAATGCAGCCGGCGTTGAGGCAGGTGCCGCCGAGCGCGGCCTCGCCCGCGGGATTGCGCCAATCGTCCACGCAGGCGGTCTTGAAGCCGAGCTGGGCCGCGCGAATCGCGGCGGTGTAGCCCGCGGGGCCCGCGCCGATCACGACCACGTCAAAACCTTGCGTCATTCGCTGACCCCTTGAGTAAAAATGGCGCCGCCCCGCGCCGGCTACGTTTACACCTCGAGCAGCAATCGCGTCGGGTCTTCCAGCAGCTCCTTGATCATCACCAGGAACTGCACCGCCTCGCGCCCGTCCACCAGCCGATGATCGTAGGACAGTGCCAGATACATCATCGGCCGGATCACGACCTGGCCGTTTTCCGCCACCGGGCGCTCCTGGATCTTGTGCATGCCGAGGATCGCGCTCTGCGGCGGGTTCAGGATCGGCGTCGACATGAGCGAGCCGAACACGCCGCCGTT
>JBLMXN010000151.1:0-4869 GCA_050257795.1 Bacteroidota bacterium | reverse complement strand
TAGCGGTTCGCCGGCGCCTCGCTGATCTTGATGAAACCCTTGCGGATGCAGCGCTTGAGATAGGAATTGGCCAGGCCCAGCGCGATCCCCATGTTGCTCGCCAGGTGTCGCTGGCTGAGGTGGCTGCTCTTGCCGACCGCGTCCAGCAGCTCGAGTACCAGCTGTTCTTCCCTTTCGGGCTTGGTGTTCATGGTATGAACACTATAGCCCCCGGCCCTGACGGTCAAGGTTCATCATTGTAGCCCGGGTGCCGGCCCGCAAGGGCTGGAACCCGGGAATTCATGTGTCTATCCCGGATTGCGCTGCGCTTCATCCGGGCTACCGCCTTGCCTTGTTCGGTATATATGCAAACCTCGGTAGCTCACGCCGGCTCTATCGAGCCCGAGTCGACCACCGTGCGCGCGCTGCGTCCGAGGATATCGAGCAGCACGGTAACCCGATCGCGCCCGGACGAGGCCTGAAAAATTCCCTCGTAACCGGCAAAGCTGCCCTGGGTGATACGTATCCGCCCGCCGGCTTTGTACTCTTCCGCCGGCAGAATCTGGAGACCCTGCGCATCCTCCCGGGATTTGAGCGCCGCGATCAACTCGTCCGGCACGCGCGCCGCTGCCTGCCCGAAACGAATCAGGGAAACCACGCCCAGGGTGGAACGGATCGGCGCCCAGTTGTCGGTCTGGTTGCTGAGATGGACAAACAGGTAACGCGGGAACATCGGCGCGACGGCAGCCACGCGCTTGCCCTGGCGCCGACGAACCTCGCGCATGAACGGGAGATAGGTTTCGTAGCCTTGGCGCTCGAGATTTTCCCGGGCCACGGTTTCCTGTCGTGGTTTGCAGTAAACCAGATACCAGGAACGTGAGCCAGCTTCGTGCTTGGTCGGCTTCAATCCCGTGATCACAACCTCCACACATGCATGCCGGCGTCATTCATCGCCTTGGTGTCAAATTTCGATTTGACGTCGATGAAACAACCGCCCCGTTCCAGCTTGCCGAGATATTCACCCACGCCCTTTTTCAGGAATTCCTTGTGCGCGACCGCCGCGACCACGGCCTTGGCCTTGGGCAGCTCATCCCACGCATGCAGCTCCAGACCGTACTCGTGCCGGGCCTCTTCCACGTCCGCGACCGGATCGTGCACCCACACCTGCACGCCGTATGACTTGAGCTCGTTCACCACGTCGATCACCCGGGTGTTGCGCGAATCCGGGCAATCCTCCTTGAAGGTGATGCCCAGCACGATTACATGGCTGCCGTTGACCGAATGGCCGGCCTGGATGATCTGCTTGATGGTCTGCTCCGCGATGTACTTGCCCATGCCGTCGTTGATGCGCCGCCCCGCGAGGATCACCTCCGGGTGGTAGCCGACCCGCTCCGCCTTCTGCGTCAGATAGTACGGATCCACGCCGATGCAGTGACCGCCGACCAGGCCGGGCCGGAACGGCAGGAAATTCCATTTGGTGCCGGCGGCCTCGAGGACCTCGAGCGTGTCGATGCCGAGGCGATGAAAAATGATCGCCAGCTCGTTCATGAAGGCGATGTTGAGATCGCGCTGGGTGTTCTCGATGACCTTGGCCGCTTCGGCCGCCTTGATGCTCGAGGTGCGATAGACGCCGGCCTTGACCACCATCTCGTAGAGCTGCGCCACGGTTTCGAGCGTCTGGGCGTCGTCGCCGGATACGACCTTGGTGATGGTGGTGAGCGTGTGTTCCGTGTCCCCGGGATTGATGCGCTCCGGGGAGTAACCCACGTGGAAATCCTGTTTCCAGCGCAGGCCCGAGCTCTTCTCCAGTACCGGGATGCAAACCTCCTCGGTCGCGCCCGGATAGACGGTGGATTCAAAAATGATGATGGCGCCTTTTTTCATGTGCGGCCCAATCGCCGCGCAGGCCGACTCCAGCGGCGAAAAATCCGGCTGGTGCGCGTCATCCACCGGCGTCGGCACGGCGACAATGATCAGATCCGCCTGCGTCAGGTCGCGCGCGTCGCTGGAATATTTCAGCCTGGTGGCGGCGCGCAGGTCGCTCTCCGTGACGCTGCCGGTCGGATCCTGACAGCGGCGATAGTTGGCCAGTTTGGTTTCGCTAAGATCGTAGCCGATCGTCGCGACGCGCTTGCCGAACTCCACCGCCAGCGGCAGACCGACGTAACCGAGGCCAACGACGGCGACTGTCTTGTTCTTGAAATCTATCTTTTGCATATATTGCTGTGCTTGCTTTGGATATCCGATGAAACTGACTACGATTTGCGGGCCATCCCCGCCTGCTCCGCCAGACGCCGGATGTAACGACCGACTCCTTCCTGGACCGTCAGAAACGGCTTCTTGTATCCGGCGCGACGCAACGCGCTGACGTCCGCCTGCGTGAAACTCTGGTACTTGCCTTGCAACGCCTCCGGGAACGGAATGTATTCGATGCGGCGTTCTGTTTGCAGGCTCGCGAGATCGGCAGCCGGTTTCCCGTCGAGCAGGCGGAAGCTGTTGATCACCGCCACCGCCACGTCGTTGAACGGCTGGGCGCGCCCGCTGCCGACGTTGAAGATGCCGTTTTTCTGCGGGTGATCGAGGAAATACAGGTTGACCGCGACCACGTCCTCGATCGATATGAAATCCCGGTGCTGCTCGCCGTTGGCATAGCCGTCGCAGCCCTCGAACAGCTTGACCTTGCCGGATTCGCGGTACTGGTTGAAATGGTGAAACGCCACCGACGCCATGCGGCCCTTGTGGCCCTCGCGGTCGCCGTAGACGTTGAAGTAGCGGAAACCGGCGATCTGCGCCTGCTTCTTCGGCAGGATCCGGCGCACGTACTGGTCGAAAAGAAACTTGGAATAGCCGTAGACGTTGAGCGGCGCCTCATATTCGCGGCTTTCGCGAAACACCTTGCCGCCGCCGTACACCGCGGCTGACGACGCATACAGGAACGGGACGCGCTTTTGCTGGCAGAAATGCAGCAGAACCTTGGAGTACTCGTAGTTGTTGCTCATCATGTAGTGCCCGTTGTGTTCCATCGTGTCGGAACAGGCGCCTTCATGAAACACCGCCTTGAATTTTTTGAATTCGCCGTCGAGCAGGCGCGCCAGGAACTCGCGCTTGTCGAGATAGTCCGCGATCTCGCAATCCGTGAGATTCCTGAACTTGTCCGCCTTCTCGAGATTGTCGACGACGAGAATGTCGCGCACACCACGGTCGTTCAGCGCCTTGACGATGTTCGCGCCGATGAACCCCGCTCCGCCGGTGACAACGTACATCAGCCCTCCTGCGACGACAGTTCGTGCATGATTTCCGCCGGACTCGCGGTGGCCGCGCCGAGCTTGCCGACCACGATGCCGGCGGCGATGTTGGCCAGGCTCAGCGCGTCCGCCAGTTCGCTGCCCACGGCCCAGGCGCAACCGATCGCCGCGATCACGGTGTCGCCGGCGCCGGTGACGTCGAACACTTCGCGTGCCCGCGCCTTGATGTGCAGCACGCGGCCGTCGCGCTCGATCAGGCTCATTCCGTCCTCGCCGCGCGTGACCAGCACGCCTTCCAGCTCGAGCTCCTCGGCCATGCGCGCAGCCTTGCGCTCGAGCTCAGCGTTGTCGCGGAAACGGCCGGCGACCTGCTCGAACTCCTTGCGGTTCGGCGTGATCAGGCTGGCGCCGCGGTAGCCGCGGTAGTCGTCGCCCTTGGGGTCCACCACCACCGGACGCGACGCCGCGCGCGCGGCCTGGATCATTTCCTGGATGTAGCCGAGCCCGCCCTTGCCGTAATCGGAAACGATCACGGCATCGTGCTCGGACAGGTGCTTGAGATAGTCATCGAGCAGCTGCACGCGCGCGTCCTTGCTGACCGGCGAGTCGAAATCGATGCGCAACATTTGCTGGTGCAGGTGCCGCGAGATGACGCGCAGCTTCAGAGTGGTGTTCAGCAGCCGGTCGCGATGCAGGCGGCAGCGGATGCCGTCCTCACCCAGCAGGCGTTCGAGGCTGTCGGCCTCGCGGTCATCGCCGCTGATGGAAAGGATCGCGCACTGCGCCCCCAGGGCGCGCACGCTGCGCGCCACGTTGGCGGCGCCGCCCGGGAGATCTTTCTGTTCCTTGACGGCAACCACGGGCACCGGAGCCTCGGGCGAGATGCGCTCGACGTCGCCGTACCAGTAGCGGTCGAGCATGACATCGCCCACGACGAGCACGCGGGCGCGGGTGATTTTCTCCAGAAGCTGCGGTAACACGTTCGTTATTGTCCTGACCGTTACGCATCGGCCGGCATGCGCCGGCCGTAATGGGCTCGATATTATCCGGGCATTTTCAGCCGCTGTCGATGTGCCGCCGGCGATTCAGTGCACCTGGATTTCACGGTTGATCGCCTCCAGCGCCGCCATCGGGTCGGGCGCGCGCGTGATCGGCCGGCCGATCACCAGATAGTCCGCGCCCTCCGCGACCGCCTCGGCCGGCGTGCGCGTGCGGCTCTGGTCGTCCGCGTTGCCGCCCGCCGGACGTACCCCGGGCGTGACCAGCACGAAATCGCGTCCGAATCGCCGGCGCAGCATGGCCGCCTCGAGCGGCGAGCAGACCACGCCGTCGAGACCGGCGGTGCGCGCCAGCCCCGCCAGGCGCTCGACATGCAGCGCCGTGCCGCGCGCCAGCCCGATGTCGTGCATGTCGTCGTCGCCGTGACTGGTCAGGAGCGTCACGCCGATGAGCAGCGGACGATGCATCGCACCCTCGATCGCCTGGCGCGCCGCCTGCATCATCTTCAAACCGCCGAGGGCGTGCACGTTCAGCATCCACACTCCCAGGTTCGCCGCCTGGGCGCAGGCGCGGGCAACGGTGGTCGGGATATCGTGATACTTGAGATCGAGAAACACGTCGAAGCCATGCGCGACCAGATTGGACA
>JBLMXN010000150.1:0-3166 GCA_050257795.1 Bacteroidota bacterium | reverse complement strand
GTCCGCGCACCGGCAGTCCGCGGCGATGACGCATGCCGCGGTAGGTGCCGAGGTCCATGAGACGCTTGATGTTCATGGAGGTCTGGCGGCGCAGATCGCCTTCCACGGTGATCTTCGCGATTTCGTTACGGATCTTGTCGACCTCGGCGTCCGTCAGGTCCTTTACCTTGGTCGACGGCGTCACACCGGTGGCGGCGCAGATCGTGCGTGCGCGGGTGTTGCCGATGCCGTAGATCGACGTGAGGGCGACCCAGACGTGCTTCTGGTTCGGAAGATTGATGCCTGCAATTCGGGCCATGTTTCGCCTGTCTCCTGCTCCGCCCCGGCGCGGGAAAACGCGCAAGGGTACTGACTTATCCGGTAAAAATCAAGCTTTTAGCGGGGGGAATCAACCCTGCCGCTGTTTGTGGGTCGGATCGGAACAGATCACGCGCACGACACGCTTGCGGCGCACGATCTTGCAATTCCGACACATTTTCTTAACCGATGCCCTGACTTTCATTACCTTTCTCCTGATACCAAAACCACCGGCTAGCGGGGGATGCCCATGCCGCCGGTCAGATTCGCCTTGCGCAGCAGGCTTTCATACTGGTGCGACATGAGGCGGGCCTGCACCTGCGCCATGAAATCCATGCACACCACCACCACGATCAGCAGCGAGGTGCCGCCGAAATAAAACGGCACGTTCCACTTCACGATCAGAAACTCCGGCAGCAGGCACACCAGCGTCACGTACACCGCCCCGCCCAGCGTCAGCCGCGACATCACCCCGTCGATGTAACCGGCGGTCTGCTCGCCCGGCCGTATGCCAGGTATGAACGCCCCGGATTTCTTCAGGTTCTCCGCCGTCTCCTTGGGATTGAACACCAAGGCGGTGTAGAAGAAACAGAAGAACACGATCGCCGTGGCGTACAGAATCACGTAGATCGGCTGTCCCGGCGACAGCGTGGTCGCGATGTTGCGCAACCAGTCCATGCCCTGCGCCTGCCCGAACCAGCTCACCACCGTGGCCGGCAGCAGGATGATACTCGAGGCGAAGATCGGCGGGATCACGCCCGACATGTTGATCTTGAGCGGCAGATGGCTGGTCTGCCCGGCCAGCACCTGGCGCCCCTGCTGGCGCTTGGCGTAATTCACCGTGATACGCCGCTGACCGCGTTCGACGAACACCACGAAGGCCGTCACCCCGAGCGTGATCGCGAACAGCAGCAGCACGAACAGCGGCTGGAACGTGCCGCGGCTCGCCAGATCCAGCGTGTGCGCGACCGCTCCCGGCAATCCCGCGACGATGCCCGCGAAAATCAGCATCGAGATGCCGTTGCCGATGCCGCGCTCGGTCACCTGCTCGCCGAGCCACATCAGGAACATCGTGCCGCTCACCAGCGAGATCACCGTGATCAGCTTGAAACCGATACCGGGCGCCACCACCACCGGCATGCCGGCCGAGGTCTGGCTCTCCAGCGCGATCGCGATGCCGAGCGCCTGGAACGCCGCCAGCACCACCGTGCCATAGCGGGTGTACTGCGTGATCTTGCGCCGCCCGCTCTCGCCCTCTTTCTTGAGCTGCTCCAGCGTCGGGATCACCGACGTCATCAGCTGCATGATGATCGACGACGAGATGTACGGCATGATCCCCAGCGCGAACAGCGAAAACCGCTGCAACGCGCCGCCGGAGAACATGTTGAACAGCCCTACGATCGAGCTCTGGCTGCCCTCGAACATCTGCGCCAAGGCCACCGGGTTGATGCCAGGCACCGGGATATAAGTGCCGATGCGGTAGACGATCAGCGCCCCCAGCACGAAAAAAATCCGCTGCCGGAGATCCGTGAGCTTGCCCAAGCCCGCGAGACCGCCGAAGCTGCCGCCGGGGCTGCTCATATTATGTCAGGACGAACGCAGTAGGGCTTCATTATCATTCTTCGACCTTCCCGCCGGCCTTCAGCACCGCTTCGCGCGCGCCCTTGGTCAGACGGAGCCCGCGCAGCGTCACCGCTTTCTCCAGCGAGCCGGAGAGATAAATCTTGGCGCGCTCCGCCTGCGGCGGAACCACGTTCGCCTTCTTGAGCGCGTCGAGATCGATCACGTCGCCTTCGACCTTGGCCAGTTCCTGCAGCCGGACCTCGGCGGTGAGCTTGGCCATGGCCGAGCGGAACCCGCGCTTGGGCAGGCGCCGCTGGATCGGCATCTGGCCGCCTTCGAAACCGACCTTGTGGTAGCCGCCGGCGCGCGCCGTCTGGCCCTTGTGACCCTTGCCGGAGGTCTTGCCGAGACCGGAACCGCCGCCGCGCCCGAGGCGCTTGGCCGAGGTCCTGGCGCCGGGGCCGGGTTTGAGTGAATTCAGCTGCACGTCAGACCTCCTCGCACTTCAGCATGTACGACACACTGTTGATCATGCCGCGGATCGCCGGGGTGTCCTCGAGCTCGACCGTGTGATGGCGCCGGCGCAGGCCGAGGCCGCGCACCGTCGCCATATGGCGCTCGCCGGTGCCGAACGGGCTCTTCACAAGCGTTACACGCAATTTCTTGCCGGATTTCGGGTTCGTTGTCATGAATCGCCTCTTAACCCAGAATCTCTTCCACTTTCTTGCCGCGCTTGCGGGCGATCTGCTCCGGGCTGTGTATCGCCTGCAGGCCTTTGATCGTGGCGCGCACCACGTTCACCGGATTGCGCGAGCCGATGCATTTCGCCAGCACATCGTGCACGCCCACCACCTCGAACACCGCGCGCATGGCGCCGCCGGCGATGATTCCAGTCCCCACGGACGCCGGTTTCATCACGACCCGGGCCGAACCGTGTTCGGCGGTGATCGCGCGGTGCAGGGTCGGGCCCTTAAGCTCGACTTTCTTCATGTTGCGTCGCGCGCTCTCCATCGCCTTGCTCACGGCGGCTGGAACTTCGCGCGCCTTGCCGCTGCCGATGCCGACGCGACCGGCACCGTCGCCGACGACCGTCAGGGCGGAGAAGGCGAAGATCCGGCCACCCTTGACCACCTTGGCCACGCGCCGGACGCTGATCAGCTTCTCCTGGAAATTGTCGCTACGACCTTCGGATTCAGTAAACGCTGCCACGAGTGTCCTCTCAGAATTCCAAACCGTTTTCGCGCGCGGCGTCGGCCAGCGCCTTGACGCGACCGTGATAGCGGAAGCCGGAACGATCAAAGGCCAC
>JBLMXN010000149.1:0-8747 GCA_050257795.1 Bacteroidota bacterium | reverse complement strand
GCGCCGCCTCCCACGCGCCGGTACCGGAGGCGGGATAAATCACCACCTGGCCGCCGGTCTTGAAGACGGTCTTGAGTCCCGCGAGACATTCGCGCGCGAGCGCGGCGAACTCGGGGCCGCGGTGATCGATGGTGGGGCGATCGATGGCGCGCAAGACGCGCTCCGGCACATTGGTCGGTCCGGGGATTTGCAGGAAGTGGCGGGCGCCCTGTAACGGCATGACCGGTCTCCAGCGCAACACCGCGGGGTGTTGCCGTCATTCTTGCGGGGATCGGTTCGTTATAACGTTCTTTTCCGGCCATACAACCGGCACGGAGATGGTGCCGCGGCGCCCATGGCGGCGAACCCGGCATGGTCCATGGACCCGCCAGCCGTTTCGCATCGCGGAATCGAAGTTGTCATCGCCCCCGGGGCGTGCAATAACATATGGCGAGCCGTCCAGAATTCACAGCATCCGAACACTACAGGAGACCCACCATGCGTAGCCACAAGAACAGATGGTTAATCGTCGCCGTGTTTGCGCTCATGGCCCTGCCGGCCTCAGCCGCGCAGTTCATCAACATCCTCACCGGCGGCACTTCGGGAATCTATTATCCCCTGGGCATCGGATTGTCGAACATCTACAGCAAGGCGCTGCCCGACGCCAAAGTCTCGGTGCAGGCGACCAAGGCCTCGGTGGAAAACCTGAACCTGCTGGAAGCCGGCCGCGGCGAAGCCGCGCTCACGCTCGGCGACGCCCTGAGCCTGGCCTGGGCCGGCGACAAGGAAGCTGGCTACAGCAAACCGCTGCGGAACCTGCGCGGGATCAGCGCCATGCACGCGAACTACGTGCAGATCGTGGCGCACAAGGATTCCGGCATTCGCACCCTCGCCGACCTCAAGGGCAAGCGCGTCTCCGTCGGCGCCGCCAAGTCCGGCACCGAGCTGAACGCGCGCGCCGTGTTCGCCGCCGCCGGCCTGAAGTACAGCGACTTCGCCAAGGTCGAGTACCTGCCATACAAACAGTCGGCGGAGCTGTTGCAGAACCGCCAGATCGACGCGACGCTGCAATCGGCGGGCCTCGGCAATCCGGCGCTGCGCGACCTGGCGAACAGCGTGGACGTGGAGTTCATACCGATCCCGCCCGAGGTAATCGCCAAGATCGGCGACAAGGCCTACGGCAACGGCGAGATCCCGGCGAACACCTACAAGGGCCAGAGCGCCGCTGTGCCGGTGGCCAAGATCGGGAACTACCTGGTCACGCGCGAGGGCGTGAGCACCGACACGGTGTACCGCATGACCAAGGCCATGTATGAACATCTCGACCAGCTGGTGGCGGCGCACGCGGCCGCCAAGAGCATCAAGCTCGACAACGCCATCAACGGAATGCCGATTCCGCTGCACCGAGGCGCCGAGAAGTACTACCGCGAGGTCGGGCTGATCAAGAAATAAAACACGGCCGGAAATCAGGGAGCGGACAGCTCCCTGATTTTTGCCACCAATGACGAATCCCGATACCGTACACGAAGCGGCGCCGGAACGGCACGACGCCGACCCGCGCCAGCGCAGACTGCACGGCGGCGATGCCCGCCTGGTCGCCGCCATCTGCTTCGCCTTTTCCGTGTTCCAGATGTATACCGCAGCGTTCAACCCGCTCTCGAGCATCGTGGTGCGCTCGATCCACGTCGGCTTCCTGATGTTGCTGGGGTTCGCGCTCTATCCCGGCTGGCGCGGCGCCGCGCACACGCGCGTGCCGGTCATCGATTGGCTGTTGGGGCTTGCGGCGTTCACGCTCGGCCTGTATCACTGGGTGTTCGAAACCGACCTGATCGTGCGCGCGGGCGAGCCCACGCCTACCGATCTGGTCGTGGGCACCCTGATCGTAATCCTGGTGTTCGACGCCGCCCGCAGAATCATGGGGCCGGCGTTGCCGATCATGTGCGCGCTGTTTCTCGCCTACGGCCTGTTCGGCGAGTATCTGCCCGGGGAGCTGGCGACCCGCGGCTACGGTTACGACCAGATCGTGAGCCAGCTCACGCTCGGGACCGAGGGCATCTTCGGCATCGCCACCCTGGTGTCCTCGACCTACATCTACCTCTTCATCCTGTTCGGCGCCTTTCTGGAACAGGCGGGCATGTCGCGGCTGTTCACCGATGTGGCGCTCGGGCTCGTGGGGCGCACCCGCGGCGGTCCGGGCAAGGTGGCGGTGATCTCCTCCGCGCTGATGGGCACGATCAACGGCTCTGGCGTCGCCAACGTGCTCACCACCGGCCAGTTCACCATCCCGCTCATGAAGCGCTTCGGCTTTCGCCCCGCATTCGCTGGCGCGGTCGAGGCCACCGCGAGCATGGGCGGCCAGATCATGCCGCCGGTGATGGGCGCGGTGGCCTTCATCATGGCCGAAACGCTGGACGTGCCCTACCTCGCGATCGTGCAAGCCGCGATCGTCCCGGCAATTCTCTACTTCGTCACCGTGCTGTGGACAGTACAGCTCGAAGCCGGACGCCAGAACCTCGCCGGCCTGTCGGCGGCCGAGTGCCCAGACTGGCGCGAGGCGCTGTTCAAGCGCGGCTACCTGCTCTTGCCGCTCGCCGGGCTGGTGTATCTCATCATGGCCGGCTACACGCCGATGTTCGCCGCCATCGCCGGGCTGGCGCTCACCGCGATCCTGATTCTCGCCGGCAGCAACAGGCTGGCGCTCAACCGCCCGCTCCAGCGCGTGATCTTCTGGGTGTCGCTTGGCATCGCGTCAGCGGCGTTTTTCAAATTCGGCATCGTGCCGGTGCTGGCGGTGATCGCGGTGCTGGTCGGCCTCAATATCCTGCGCCAGGGCGGGCGCGCCACCCTGCATATCATGTACATGGGACTGGTCGAGGGCGCGAAGTCGGCGCTCGGCGTCGGTATCGCCTGCGCCATCGTCGGCGTCATCGTCGGGATCCTCACGCTCACCGGGCTGGCCAGCAGCGTCGCCGGAATCGTCGTCGACATGGCCCAGAACAGCCTGTTCCTGTCACTGTTCGTGACCATGATCATCTGCCTCATCCTCGGCATGGGCATCCCGACGATTCCGAACTACATCATCACCAGCTCCATCGCCGGCCCGGCCCTGCTCAAGCTCGGCGTGCCGCTCCTGGTGTCGCACATGTTCGTGTTCTACTTCGGCATCATGGCCGACCTGACGCCGCCGGTGGCGCTCGCCGCGTTCGCCGCCTCGTCCATCGCCAAAACCTCAGCCATGCATATCGGCTTGAACTGCATGCGCATCGCCGTGGCCGGTTTCGTGGTTCCGTTCATGGCGGTGTACGCGCCGGCGCTGATGCTGCAATCGAACGACATCGGCGCCATCGTCTACATAGTCTTCAAGGCGGTGGTGTCGATTGGCCTGTGGGGCGCGGCGGCAATCGGCTACTTCCGCGATCGCCTCGGCTGGCCGGAACGCATCCTTGCCGCGGCCGCGGCGTTCTTCCTGGTGGCGGCATTGCCCGTCACCGACGAGATCGGCTTCGCGCTCGGCATCGTGTTCCTCGCCTGGCAGGCGTTGCGCCGGCGGCGCGCGGCGCGCGCATGAACGGCTTCTGCCTGGGGGTGGCGTTCTCGGTGATCCACGCGATGATCCCGGCGACGTCGCTGACGCTCGCCTGGACCCATTCGGTGGAACATCTCCGCTGGGAGGAGGACTACGCGATCCGCGACGGCAAGTTGGTCATCACCGCCGCGCGCGTGCAGGGCAACGGCGCCGGCATGGAGCCGGAGGCGAACGCGGTGCGCAGCGGCGATTGGTGGGAATACAAACCAACACTCCCGCCGCTGTCCAAAATCACTTTCGCCAACTCGGATTTCACCGCCGACTACACGCTGTGCGCCAACGGCAAGTGCCAGAAACTCGGGGCGCTGCTGGGCAGCGCGGAGCGCAACAAGCCGATCGATCTGTTTCCCTGCCCGGTGAAGTAGCGCCGGCGCAAATTGCCCCGGGCAAGCGCCAATGCTCGCCGTCAGGGTTTGACGAATTTCAGAGCGAACCGGTCGGTCGGCATTTTCATCCGGAAAAACGATTCCTCGCGCGGATCGGCGGGGTTGCGCAGGAAATCGCTCTCGGACTCGAGCCTGAACCCGGCCGCCTCCACCTCGCGGCGCACTACCGCCTCCTCGATGCGATGCAGCGTCTTGCCGACGCTGGTGCCGGCCCCGGCCTTGGCCGAATGATCGACCACGATCAGATGCCCGCCCGGCTTCAGCAGCTCGAAAAAACGCCGGTCCATCCTGGCCCGGTCCACGGGCAGGTAGGTGGTGTCGTGATAGATCAGGATCACCGTGATCAGGTCCAGATCCTTCACTTCTGAGGGCGCCGGGTCGTCGAACGGCCGGATCAGCGCCACGACATTTTTCATCGCCGGCGTCTGCATGCGCACATCGAACGCCTCGCGCGGCGCGGTGTTCTGCGCGTACGCCCGCCCGCGCGATCCGACCGCGCGCGCCAGCAGCTCCGCGGTGTAACCGTTGCCGGCGCCGATTTCGAGCACCTTCATGCCGGGTCGCACGCCGGTAAATTCCAGCAGTTGCTCGGGCTTGCGCCGCACGTCCTCTTCGCGGTCGGCGGCCGAGCGGTCGGGGCTGGCGACGAGCGCGTGAAAGTCGGGCGGCGCGGCGGTCGTACCGTATGGTGTACCGGCGCAGCCGCTGGCGAGCGCGGCGACCAGCAGAACGCCTGATAGCCAGCCAAGAGATCTAAGAGCATTTTTCATGGTTTGCCTCCTTGCCGTGACGCTTCTTGACGTCCGCGCGCGAACTCCCAACGCGCCCGATTCATCGCCCTGGAATCAAAACGCAGTATACGCCCACTCGGGGGCGGCTTAACCCGTTACAGCGTGGCGCCCGCATGCGGTTTCAAAAATCGGTAACGCCCGCTTGCCATAGCCCCGTCAAAGCAGATAATTTGTCGCGCGTCGCCGTCGCGACACGGACAGAAGAACACAATCCCGCCTGAAGGAGGCTGAACACCAACCATGGACACCAACACCATCGCCGCCACCGTGGAAAGTTTTTCCGGGAAGATCCTCGATTACGCCCTGCTACTCGCCGCCATCGGCACCATCGCCATGGCGTTGCTCGAGCTCATCAAGAGCGTGACGTTCTGGCGGCGGCATTTTCACCGCGGGCGCATCGAGCGCTGGCTCGCGACCGCGCCCGATTCGAAAGCCGCGTACCAGCAGCTGATGCTGCTCGCGACCGGCGGCATCGAGAGCGCCGCCGTGCTGTACGACCAGCCGACGGCGAAACTGATGGGGCAGATCCAGGCGGCGGCGAACGTGGCGCTCGATTTCCCCTCGAAGTACCTGGCGTTCTACGAATTCATCGCGGCCGCGCCGCAGGCGCGCGAGCTGCGCGCGAGCGGCGACGACGCCAAACTGTGGCGCCAGTTCAGCGAGGAACGCATGGAAGGCCGGCCGCGCAAGGTTTCCGCGGCCGACGACGTGCAGGCCCGCGGCGCGGCGCAGGCGCGCGCCCGGCTCGGCAACCTAGTGAGCCGCAAGCTCGACGTGCTGCAGAACCAGATCGAATTCGCCTGGGCGCGCCTCAACCAGCTGTGGTCCGTGCTCGGCGGGGGCGCGCTGCTGGGCTGGGTCCTGCTGCAACAGCAACCGGCGCCGAGTCCGCAACTGGTGGTGTTGTTGTCGCTCGTGGGCGGCATGGTTGCGCCCTTCGCCAAGGACGTGGTCAGCGCCCTGAGCGGCCTGCGCGCGCGGAGATAACGGCGTGACGCTCGAACCGACCGCGCGGTTGTCGTTCCGCCAGCTTCCCGCAGGCGGCGGGCTCAAGACCGAGCCGTCGCCGCAGGAATTTCTCCAGCTATTGATCCGCCGCCGCCTGCTGCTGCTGATCCACGGCTACAACAACAATCTCAAGGCCGGCGAGGAAGCCTACCGCGGATTCGAGGCGCTCCAGCGCGAGCTGGCGGGGCTCGACGCCGACATGCCGGTGGCCGGCGGGCGGCTGATGCAGATTTTCTGGCCGGGCGACGCCGACTGGGGCCTGGTCTCGCCACTGTTCTATCCGTGGAGCATCGTGCGCGCGAAAGAGACCGCCGCCGCGCTCGCCGACACCCTGGCGCGAGCGGCGCGCGAAAGCGGCCACAAGCAGCTCGACATCGTGGCCCATTCCATGGGTTGCCGCCTGACGCTCGAACTGCTCAAGCAGCTGCGCGACAAGAGCGACATCACGGTCGGCCGCGTGGTGCTGATGGCGGGGGCGGTGCCGACCTTCATGCTCGAACCGCGACCCGACAAGCAGAAGTTGCGTGACGCCTTCGACGCGGTGTTGGCCGAAGCCGGCCTGAGCCTGTACTCGTCCAGCGACAAGGTGCTGGCCTATGCCTTCCCTATCGGCCAGACCGCGGCGCCGGGCCCCGAGGGCTTTTTCCCGACCGCGCTCGGCCACGGGTTCTGGGCCGAGGCCGAGGCGCCGGTCAAGCTCACGCAACAGGAAGATCCCGGCGCCGATCATTCCGACTACTGGGGCTGGAACCAGAAACCGCAAGCGCTGGCCTGCGCCCGCGCCGCCAACGCCAAGGTCAAGGAATTCCTGCGCTTCGAGCAGGCGGGCGAGCGTGCATGCGCGGAGCGGGAAACATCCGAGCGCACGACGCCGGATGCGCGCGCCACCGGCGCGACGCGCACGATTGTTGGGCGCACCACATAGCCGCCGCCAATAGTTGCGGCATGGCCTGAGTCCAGACCCGAAGCGTCTGGGTGTTACAATCGAGCCGCCCACATCGCTGCCAGGAGTCTTGCATGCCATCGTTCGCGCGCCTGCTGTTCATCCTCCCTGTCTTCGCTCTCGCCGTCGCGGGCCAGGCGCTCGCCGCCGACGCGGCGCCGCGCTACAACCAGATTCACTTCCAGGTCGAGCGCAGCCGCATGGTCGACAACGATCGCATGCAGGCGGTGCTGAGCGTCACCGCCGAAGACACCAGCGCCGCGCGCCTCGCCGACCAGATCAACCGCACCATGGACTGGGCGGTGAAGACCGCGAAAACCAGACGCGGGATCGAGGTCCACAGCGGCAATTACCGCACCTATCCGGTTTACAGCAAGGACAAGATCCAGCGCTGGCGTGCCGCGCAGGAATTGATTCTGGAGGGAATGGATTTCGCGACGCTGAGCAGCCTGACCGGACAGCTGCAGGAACGCCTGCAGGTCGCTTCGATCAATTTCACGGTCTCGCCCGCGCGCCGCGCGGCGGTCGAGGATGAGCTGATCGCGCAGGCGCTCGACGCTTTCAAGCAGCGCGCCGAGCTGGTGCGCAAGCGGCTCGCGGCCAAGGGCTATCGCATCGTGGACGCCGCCATCAACACCGGCGGCGGACAACCCGCGCCGATCATGTTGCGCGCCGCCGCCATGGAAACATCGTCCATCGCGCCGCCCGCGGTCGAAGCCGGCACCAGCACCCTGAGCGTGACCGTCAGCGGGGTGATCGAGCTGCAGTAATCCCGGCCGTCACGGCGTGATGGTGCTCGCGGGCGGCGGTGTGTGAGCGTCTGACGCCCGGACGCGGTTAAAAAAATCGCCGGGAGCGATTTTTGACCGCGAAGCATTGCGACGCCGGCCCTGAAGGGGCGAGTCACAGGGATGTGGCTCACAGAAAAAACGGCGACGAGCGGATTGCCCGTCGCCGCTTTGGCGCACCGCCGTCAGTAAACCGGCACCAGCCGGTACCCCTGCATCTGATAGCCGATCGCGGAAATGTAGCCGTTGCCGACCGGGGTCACCTCCGGAATCAGCATGCCGGGGGCGACGTCCATGCCGCGCAGCGCGATGCCGCAGGCCTCGATCCGCACACCGGACTTATGTAACTTGCCGATCGCGCCCTGCACTTCCGACACCGGCCGCTGGTCCAGGTAGGAAATGCCGCGGCGATCGCGGGTCAGGAACGCCACCGAGGGGCCGATGACGACGACCACGAGCTCGGGCTTGACGTTCTGTTTGGCCATGCCCTCGCCCGTCTCCTCGATGGTTTTCAGCACATGCGCCATTCGTCCCGGGTCTTTCAGATCGAGCATGAACACGCCCTTCGCCGCCTTGAGGTCGCGCAGCGCCTCGGTGTCCTTGAGCCCGGTGTCGGGCGGCGCCGCGTGCGCGCCGGACAGGAAGCACAGCGCGCCCAGCGCGAAGGCGATGCGGCAAACCAGGCGGTTGTTGTTCATGGTCCGCTCCTTGATCGGGCGATGGTTCATCCGGGCGTCTAGTTCTGGGCGTCGGCCACCACCGGTTCGACCAGGATCTCCACGCGCCGGTTCAGCCGGCGACCTTCCTCGCTGGCGTTGCTGGCGCGCGGCGCGGTCTCGCCGCGACCGACGTAGGCCAGCCGCTGGATCAGCACGCCCTTGTTGATAAGGTAGTCGTTGACCGCCTTGGCGCGCCGCTCGGACAGGGTCTGGTTGTACTGCTCGGTGCCGACGTTGTCGGTGTGCCCAACGATGGTGAGCTGGGTCTTGCCGTAGCGCACCAGGACGTTCGCCACCTTGTCCATCGTGGTGTAGAAGCCCGGCTTGATCACGGTGGAATCAAAATCGAACGCGGTCTGCGCGGTCATAGTGATCAGCAGGTCGTTCTGGCCCACCTTCTGGATCGCGATGTCTCCCGCCTTCACTTCGGACGCCAGCACCTTCTCGAAGTCCTTCTTCTGCGAGTCCATGTAGCTGCCCACGGCGGCGCCGGCGATGCCGCCGCCGATCGCGCCGATGATGGCGCCGCGGTTGCGGTTGCTCTTGT
>JBLMXN010000148.1:0-4251 GCA_050257795.1 Bacteroidota bacterium | reverse complement strand
GTTTTTCAGTCTCGGCTTGGGCGCCGGCGCGATGCTGATGTACGGCGCTTACCTGCATGCCGACGCGCGCGTCACGCGGCTGTCGTTTTATGTGGCCGGGATCGACACCCTGACCAGCCTGATCGCGGCGCTGGTGGTGTTCACGCTACTGTTCGCCGGCGGCATCGATCTTGCTTCCGGTCCGAGCCTGGTGTTCCAGGCGATCCCGCTCGCTTTCGACCATCTGCCGTTCGGGCGCGGCGTGATGACGGTGTTTTACGTCCTGCTGATCATCGTCGCCTGGACGTCGTCGGTCGCGCTGGCGGAGCCGGTCATGGTGTGGCTGAGCGAGCGCTTCGGCATGAGCCTGCGGCGCTCCACGATCCTGTGCGGGCTGGGCGCCTGGACGCTTGGCGTAGTGAGCATCCTCTCGTTCAACGCCTGGGCATATTCGTTCACGTTCTTCGGAGTGGTCAAGAAATTCGGTTTCTTCGACGTGCTGCAGGTGGTGACGGCGCAGGCGCTGCTGCCGCTGTGCGGGCTGCTCACGGCGCTGTTCGCCGGCTGGGTGCTGAAGCGGGACATGATGCGCGAAGCGCTGCGGCTGCGTCCGTCCGGTCTCTTTATGCTCTGGCGCTGGTTGATGCGCTGGACGATCCCGATCCTGCTGCTGATCGTGTTGTTCAATCTTCCGCAGTTGAACGCATGACCGCGATCCATCGCTCGGCGATCGTGCCCTACAGCGCCGCGCGCATGTTCGCGCTGGTGGCGGACATCGCTTCCTATCCGCAGTTCCTGCCGTGGTGCGGCGGCGCGCGCATCGTTTCGGCGCAGGACGACGAGGTGATCGCGGCCATCGACATCGCCTATGGGAGCGTCCACAAGACTTTTTCCACGCGCAACCTGATGCAGCGCCACAAGATGCTGGAGATGCGGCTGATCGAGGGTCCGTTCAGCCACCTGCAGGGGTTCTGGCGCTTCGACGCGCTGGACGAGGAGGCGTGCAAGATCTCGCTCGACCTGCAATTCGAGGTGGCCAACAGGCTCGCGGGCCTGGTGCTGACGCCGGTGTTTTCCAACATCGCGAACCAGCTGGTGGACAGCTTCCACCGGCGCGCGATCGATCTGTACGGCAAGAAGACGTGAGCGCGCCGCGCGCGCGGCGCGTGCAGGTGGCGTACGCCACGCCGGCGCGCCAGGAAGTCGTCGAAGTGACAGTAGCTGCCGGCGCCACGATCGAGGACGCCATCCGCGACTCCGGCATCCTCGCGCGGTTTCCCGAGATCGACTTGTCGCGCACCTGCGTCGGCGTTTACGGCGAAGCCGCGCGGCTCCAGGACCCGGTGCAGGACGGCGACCGCGTTGAGATCTACCGGCCGCTCAATGCAGATCCAAAGGAAATACGGCGCGCGCGCGCCGGCAAGAGCGCCGGCCGCCGCAAAAAATTATAAGAGACGGGAAGGAGAAGGTTCAGGGATGGCGCCGGCCGCGGGCGTCTTGTTGCCGGTCGCCTCGGAAGGTGTGTCGCTGTTCTTGATCCGGACGCCGCCTTCCACCGTCGCCAGCAGGTCGTTCCTGAATATCACCGTCACGCGCTGCGCCTCGCCGGTCTTTTCCTTGCTGCCGCGCAGATAATAGTAGTAGTCCCAGCGGTCCGGATGAAACGGGTCGATGACGAGCGGCGTGCCCAGCACGTATCGCACCTGATTGCGCGTCATGCCGGGCTTGAGCTTGTCGACCATCTCCTGGGTCACAACGTTGCCTTGCTGCACTTCCAGGTGATACACGCTCAGGCAGCCGGAAAGCAGCGTCGTCAGGGCCGCCAGCAGTAACACGTTGCGCATGGATTTGGTAATCGTCCGCGGGGTGATTATTGAGGTGGCATACACCAGTCTGAATGTGTTCATTCTTCGATAGTTACGATAACCTTGAAACGAAGTCGTCTTGCCGCCGCAATATAATGACAGGACGAACGGAGCGAAGCGTAGTAGGGCTTCATTATTCGAAAAGTCATATGATTTTCTTATTGACCCGGCGCGCCTTTGTCGTCGCCGGGGCCGTGGGATATCATGAGGTTTACCTCGACTCAGGTACAATCGCGCCGGGTCAATAATTGGTGCGATCATAACCCAGATGCATTATCCGGGTATACGGCCGAGGCCGGCATATCCGCGAAGGAGCGTCAATGACGACACCCACGCGCCATCCCGAAATTGGCGGCGCCGAACTCAAGAAGGCCGGGCTCAAGGCGACCTTGCCGCGCCTCAAGATCCTGAGCATTCTCGAGGACTCCAAGGACCGGCACATGACCGCGGAAGACGTGTACAAGCATCTGCTCGAGGCCGGGGAACAGGTGGGGCTGGCGACGGTGTATCGCGTTCTCACGCAGTTCGAAGCCGCGGGCCTGGTGATGCGGCACAACTTCGAGGGCGGCCGTTCGGTGTTCGAGATCAACCAGGGCGGGCATCACGACCACATGGTGTGCCTCGAGTGCGGCAAGGTGTTCGAGTTCTACGACACCGCGATCGAGGACCGCCAGCACAAGATCGCGGAGAAGGCCGGCTTTCACATCGAAGACCACTCGCTGTATCTCTACGGTGTGTGCGATGGCATGAAAAAGCAGGGGAAGTGCTCCAAGAAATAACTTGTACGTTGGGGTGAGGCGTGCAGCGCCGAACCCCAACACGTCACGTCTGCGTGTTGGGGTTCGCTACGCTCACCCCAACCTACCTAAATAAGTTCTCAGCGTCGCTTCAACGCCAGACCCCCGACCCACGCAAACGCCACGCCGCAAATCGCCAGCGCCCACACCACCACCGCGCCGGACGGCAGGTCGAAGACTGCCGACAACGCGAGCCCGATGGCGTAGCCGAGCACGCCGATGCTGTAACCGATGACCAGCCGCCGGCGCGCGACGTGGAACCGGCTTGCGAGCGCCGGGATGATCAGGCTCGCGAACACCAGGTACACGCCGACCAGCTGCACCGAGGCCGTCACCGCGAGCGCGAACATCGCGTAGAAGCCGATGCGGCCGAAGCGCTTGCCGGCCTTGAACCAGAGCGCCAGCAGCAGCGCGGTGAGCAGGGCGACCGGCAGCAGCTGACGGTAGCTGACCCACAGAATCTGGCCTACCAGCAGGTCCTTGAGATGCTCACCGCCGTGCGGATTGCCGGCGAGCAGGATGATCCCGGCGCAGGCGGCCAGCACGAACAGCACGCCGATCAGCGCCTCCTGCACCTCGGGCCAGCGCTTCTCGGTGAACGTGAGCAGCAGCGCGCCGAGAAGCGCCGCGCCCACGGCCGCAATCTGCACGCCGAAGCCGCGCGGCTCCCAGCCGAGGGCGTCGGCGGCGATCACACCAAGGCCGGCGATCTGCGCGATCGCGAGGTCGATGAACACGATGCCGCGCGCCAGCACCTGCTGGCCCATTGGCACGTGCGTGGCGAGCACCAGCAGTCCGGCGACGAAGGCGGGCCCGAGGATGCTGAGAGCGAGCGCGTCGAAGCTCATTTGAGGGCCCCCAGCAGGCGTTGCACGGTGTCGTCGTACAAGCCGAAAAGATCCTTGGCCTGGTCCGAGCCGCCCACGGTGAACGGCAGCATGACCGCGGGAATTTTAGCGCGATTCGCCAGCCACTCGGAGGCGCGACCGTCCTCGTAGGCGGTGCGAATGACCATGCGCGCCGGTTCGCGCTTCAGTTGCGCCAGCACCTCTTCGAGATGCGCCGCGGTCGGTTCGACGCCGGGCTTGGGTTCGAGTTCGGCGACCTCGCGCAACCCCAGCCACTGATCGAGATAGGCCCAGCCCTTGTGATGCGCCACGACCGCCACACCCTTTAGCGGCGCGGCCTGTTTTTGCCAGCGCTGGATCGCGGCGTCCCAGCGCTTGGCGAAGTCCTGATAATGTGCCTGATAAAAGGGCGCGTTCGCCGGATCGATCTCGCCCAAGCGCTGCGCCAGCGCAGTGGCCACGCGGCCGATATTGCGCGGGTCGGTCTGGATATGCGGGTTGCCGCCCGGGTGCACGTCGCCGGCGGAGCGATCGAGACGCGTCGGGACTTCCAGCATCTGCACGTAGTGGGAAGCCTCGAAATAGCCGGGCTTGCCCGGCTGCACCGCGTCGTTGCCCGACTGGCGCAGCACGATCGGCAGCCAGCCGATTTCGAGCTCGCTGCCGGTGCATACCACCAGATTCGCGCGCCGCGCCCGCGCCAGCAGGCTCGGTTTGGCCTGGACCTGGTGCGGGTCCTGCAACGCGTTGGTGGCGATATAG
>JBLMXN010000147.1:0-31759 GCA_050257795.1 Bacteroidota bacterium | reverse complement strand
CGCATTGCGGCGCTGTTGCGCGCGGAAGGCGAGGTCAAGACGCCGTTGCAAAAGCGCCTCGCCCGCTTCGGGCGGATACTCGCAATCGCGGTGCTGGCGATATGCGCCATCATGTTCGCGGCCGGCCTGTTGCGCGGCGAGCCGGTGATCCTCATGTTACTGACAGCCATCTCGCTGGCGGTGGCGGCGATCCCCGAGGCGTTGCCGGCGGTGGTGACGGTGTCGCTCGCGCTCGGCGCGCGCAAGCTGGTCAGCCAGAACGCGCTCATTCGCAAGCTGCCGGCGGTCGAAACCCTCGGGTCCGTGACCTTCATCTGTTCCGACAAAACCGGCACGCTCACCGAAAACCGCATGCGGGTCGAGCAGGTTTACGCCGACACTCAGGTGATGCGGTCATTGCCGGCCGACGCCGCGGCGCGTGAACCGTGGTGCACGTTAATGACCGCGCTGGCGCTGAGTAACGATGCGCGCGCCGCGGCGGATGGCGGGATCATCGGCGATCCCACCGAGGTGGCCTTGTATCAGGCGGCGCGTGACGCCGGTTTCGACAAGGCGTCGCTGGCACGGGTGCAGCCGCGGCTGGCCGAGATCGCGTTCGATTCCGAGCGCGCCCGCATGACCACCGTACATAGAAGAGAATCTCTTCCAACTCCCCCTCCACCCAGCGCGGGGGAGGGATGGGGTGGGGGGGAGCACGAGCGCGGAACGGCGGCAGGAGACGCACACCCCCACCCTTTGCCCTCCCCCGTCGAAGGGGAGGGGAAGTTGGAGTACATCTCCTATACGAAAGGCGCGCCGGAGCACGTACTGCCGCTGTGTCACGACCGCTTGGGCGCCGCGGGGGTGGAGGCGCTCGATCGCGGCGCGGTGGAGGAAGTGGTCGAGCGCATGGCCGCCGACGGCCTGCGGGTGCTGGCGGTGGCCATGCGCCGCTGGCCTGAATTACCCGAACCGCCCGACGCGGAAAACGTCGAGACCCGGCTGACCTTCGTCGGGCTGGTCGGGCTGCTGGACCCGCCGCGCGCCGAGGCGCGCGCAGCGGTGCAGTTGTGCCGCAGCGCCGGCATCACGCCGGTGATGATCACCGGCGACCACCCGGCCACCGCGCGCGCCATCGCCACGCGCCTCGGTATCATCGCCGATGGCGGCGAGGTACTCACCGGACGGGAGCTGGCGCGCATGGACATGGCGCATTTCGAGGAACATGTCGAACGCGTGCGCGTGTACGCGCGTGTGGCGCCGGAGCAGAAGATCAAGATCGTCAAGGCGCTGCAGGACAAGGGCGAGTACGTGGCCATGACCGGCGACGGCGTGAACGACGCTCCGGCGCTGAAGCGTGCCGACATCGGCATCGCCATGGGGATTACCGGCACCGACGTCGCCAAGGAGGCCGGGCACATGATCCTGCTCGACGACAATTTCGCCAGCATCGTCGCCGCGGTGCGCGAGGGCCGGCGCATCTTCGACAACATCCGCAAGTTCGTGCGCTTCGTCATGACCGGCAACTCCGGCGAGATCGGCACGCTGTTCCTGGCGCCGTTCCTGGGTCTGCCGATCCCGCTGCTGCCGATACACATCCTGTGGGTCAACCTCGTGACCGACGGCCTGCCGGGACTCGCCCTCGCCGCCGAGCCGCAGGAGCAGGGCATCATGCAACGCCCGCCACGTCCGCCGCGGGAGAGCCTGTTCGCGCACGGCATCTGGCAGCATATCCTGTGGGTCGGCGGGCTGATCACGGCGCTGTGCCTCGTCACGCAGGCGTGGGCGATCCGCGTAGGCGACGCTCACTGGCAGACCATGGTGTTCACGGTGCTGACCTTGTCGCAGATGACGCACGTGCTGGCGATCCGCTCCGAGACCGAGTCGCTGTTCACGCGCAGATTCACCACCAATCTGCCGCTGCTGGGCGCGGTTCTGCTGACCTTCGTCTTGCAGCTCGCCACCATCTATGTCCCGTCGCTCAACCCGGTCTTCCACACCCAGCCGCTGACGGCGGTCGAGCTGGGGATCTGTATCCTGCTGTCGGCGTCGGTATTCTTCGCCGTCGAGATCGAGAAATGGATGGTGCGCCGCGGCTGGCTTTATGCCGGCGCTTCGCCGGCGGACGGAGCGCGGTGAAACAGGGTCGCCGCCACACCCTATGGCTGCTGCTGCCGCGGGAGGCGCACGAGCGGTATCAGGCGCTGATCGCCAAGCTAAGCGCGCGGTGCAACACGCTTGCCTTCGAGCCCCATGTCACTCTGCTCAACGGCCTTGCCGGTGACAGGGACGATCTGCGTCGCCGCACGCGCGCGCTTGCCGAGGCGCTCGCGCCGTTCGAGGCGCGGCTGCTGGAAGTGGCCTGGCGCGATGAGTACTACCGCTGCCTGTTCGTCGAGGTGGTGCGGTCGCGCGCCCTGTTGGACGCGCACGCGCTGGCGGGGAAAATTTTCGACAAGCGGGTGGAAACCGACTTTTACCCGCACCTCAGCCTGGTCTACGGCGATCTGGACGAGAACCAGAAAGGGAACATCGCGAACGACGTCGGGAGACATATCGACGAGCGGCTAACCATCGGGGAGCTGGCGCTGTACGATACCGGCGGCGCGACGCCGGCAGCGTGGCGCTGCGTCGAGCGCTGCCATCTCGGCCAAACGGCCGTCAGGTGAGCGTGCGCACACCCTGATCGGAGCCGAGCAGCAGCACGTCCGCCGGCCGGATTGCGAACAGGCCGTTGGTGACCACGCCGGCGAGGTGATCGAGTTTCTCCTCCAGCTCCACCGGATTCATGATGTTCAGGTTGTGCACGTCGAGGATGAGGTTGCCGTTGTCGGTCTTGAAGCCCTCGCGCAACACCGGCTGGCCGCCGAGCTGCACGAGCTTGCGCGCCACTAGGCTGCGCGCCATCGGAATGACTTCGATCGGCAGCGGGAATTTGCCGAGCACGTCCACGAGTTTCGAATCGTCGGCGATGCAGACGAACTTGGCGCTCGCGGCCGCGACGATCTTCTCGCGCGTGAGCGCGCCGCCGCCGCCCTTGATCAGGTGCAGGAATTTGGTCGCCTCGTCGGCGCCGTCGACGTACAGCGGCAAGTCGCCGGTGGCGTTCAGATCGAGCACCGGGATGCCGGCCTTCTTGAGCCGCTCGGCGGTGGCGTTCGAGCTCGCGACCGCGCCGTCGAGCTTGCCTTTGATTCTGGCGAGCGCGTCGATGAAATTATTCGCGGTCGAGCCGGTGCCGACGCCGATGACCCAGCCGGATTCGACGTACTGGATCGCCGCCTCGGCGACCGCCTTCTTCTTTTGCTCGGGATTCATGTGGCTCTTAAGCGTCCTGAAAGGGCGCAAGAATACCTATTATCCGTGTGATAATGAAGTCTTCTTCGTGCTAGATTAACGGGCCTTGTCAGGATTCACGCTAACTTCCCCTTTCCCGCGCGCGACAGCAGATAAGGGGGTGAGGAATACCGAAATTGCCGCAAAAATATCTGAAAAAGATTCTTAACGCCCGGGTCTACGACGTCGCGCGCGAAACGCCGCTCGATCGCGCGCCGATCCTGTCGCAACGCATCGGCAACCAGGTCTGGCTCAAGCGCGAGGACCTGCAACCGGTGTTCTCGTTCAAATGCCGTGGCGCGTACAACAAGATGGCCGGCCTGTCGGCGGCGGAATTGAGGCGGGGCGTGGTCGCCTCCTCTGCCGGCAACCACGCGCAGGGCGTGGCGCTCGCGGCCTCCAAACTCGGCACACAGGCGGTGATCGTGATGCCGCGCACCACGCCGCAGATCAAGGTCGATGCCGTGCGCGGACTCGGCGGCACGGTGGTCCTGCACGGCGACAATTACGACGAAGCCTACACCCACGCACGCGAAGTCGCGACCAAACAGAAACGCATCTTCGTGCATCCATATGACGACCCGGAGGTCATCGCCGGTCAGGGCACGATTGCCATGGAGATCCTCAAGCAGCACACCGGACCGCTCGACGCGATATTCGTTCCGGTGGGCGGCGGCGGGCTGATCAGCGGAATCGCGGTGTACGTGAAACAAGTGCGCCCGGAAGTGAAAATTATCGGTGTCGAGCCGGAGGATGCCGATGCCATGGAGCGTTCGCTCCGCGTGCACAAGCGCGTGCTGCTCGATCACGTGAACATCTTTGCCGATGGCGTGGCGGTGCGGCAGGTGGGCGAGGAGACTTTCAAGCTCTGCAAGCAGTTCGTGGACGAGATGGTGATCGTTACCAACGACGAGATCTGCGCCGCGATCAAGGAAATTTTCGAGGATCGCCGCTCGATCCTCGAGCCGGCCGGGGCGCTCGCCTACGCCGGCCTGAAGCGCTACGCCGAGCAGAAGAAACTCAGGGATAAAAATTTCATCGCCATCGCCTCGGGCGCCAACGTGAACTTCGACCGCCTGCGCTACGTGGCCGAGCGCGCCGAGGTCGGCGAGCGGCGCGAGGCGATCCTCGCGGTCACGATCCCGGAACGTCCGGGCGCGCTCAAGCAGTTCTGCACCATCGTCGGCGACCACAACATCACCGAGTTCAACTACCGCTTCGCCGATCCCAAGGCGGCGCATATCTTTGTCGGCCTGCAGATCAGCGACGCCGCCGAGGTCAAAAAACTCGTGGCGGCGCTGCGCGGGAACGGCTACGCCACGCTCGACATGACCGACAACGAGATGGCCAAGCTGCACATCCGCCATCTCGTGGGCGGACGGGCGCCGAACGCGGTGAACGAAATCCTCTACCGCTTCCAGTTCCCCGAACGCCCCGGGGCGCTGATGAATTTTCTCAACAAGATGGGCGGGAACTGGAATATCTCGCTCTTTCACTACCGCTCGCACGGCGCCGACTTCGGTCGCGTGCTGGTCGGCATGCAGGTCCCGCCGCAGGACAAGAAGGCGTTTCAGAAATTTCTCGACAGCCTCGGATATGAATATGCCGAGGAAACGGGAAATCCGGCCTATAAATTGTTCCTGAGCTAATTTGTCATTAATGTAGGGCGGGTTCGGCATCGTTTGCCGTAACCCGCCGAACCACATTGTGGTGTCGGCGACGGCGATTCGACTTGATTCCCGGATTCCGCTGTGCTCCATCCGGGCTACTCATTGAACGCGGGAGTGTCCGCAATTACTTTTTAATCTCTTCCACCTTCTCGATCACCAAATCCTTCACCGGCACGTTCTGAAACGGCCCGACATTGTGGGTCGCGACATGCTCGATCTTATGGACCACGTCCATGCCCTTCGTGACCTTGCCGAAGACGCAGTAACCCCAGCCCTGAAAGGTCTTGTCGCGATAGTCGAGGTTGGGATTGTCCACCGTGTTGATGAAGAATTGCGCCGAGGCAGACTGCGGGTCCGGCGTGCGCGCCATGGCAATAGTACCGGTCAGGTTTTTAAGGCCGTTGTCGGCCTCGTTGCGGATCGGCACACCGTGGACTTTCTCATCCATTCCCGGGCGAAAACCGCCGCCCTGGATCATGAAATCGGGAATCACGCGGTGGAAAATCGTGCCATTGTAGAAGCCGACTGCGACGTAGTTCATGAAATTGCGCACCGTGTCCGGCGCATGCTTCGCGTCGAGTTCGACTTCAATTTCGCCCATGTTCGTGGTGATGCGCACGCGCGGGTTGTCGGTCTTGGCCGGTTCCGCGGCGAACGCTCCCAGGGACAGGGTGAAGCCAAAAGCGATCAGGATTTTCAGAACAGATTTCATTGAAATTTCCTCCGGTTCAGTCCTTTTCCAGTTTCAGGATGGCGTTCCATTCCGTGGCCGTGACCGGCATGACCGAAAGCCGGTTGCCGCGGCTCAGCAGGCGCATGTTTTTGAGCGTTGCTTTGGTCTTCAGTTCGCTCAGGGGAACGAGGCGCTTCATCTCCCGCAACAGCTTCACGTCCACCATGAACCACACCGGTTTTTCCGGCGCGCTGCGTGCATCGAAAAAGGGGCTTTTGGGATCGAAGGCGCTCGGGTCGGGATAGGCCGCGCGCACAATGCGCACAATACCGGCGACCCCGGGTTCGGCGCAACTGGAATGGTAGAAAAACGCCTGGTCGCCCGGCTTCATTGCGCGCAGGAAATTGCGCGCCTGGTAGTTGCGCACGCCGTCCCAGGGCTCGGTCTGGCGCGGGCGCGATTTCAGGTCGGCGATGCCGAACACGTCCGGCTCGGACTTCATCAGCCAGTATTTCACGCGTACGGCTCGAACTGGGGGATGACCTCGGTCTCGGCGCGCGCGTCGGTGACCCATTGCTGGATCGCCGGCAGCGCGGTGATGGTCTTGACGTAGGTCGCCGAGACCGGATCGAGCGCGACGTCGTAGGTCACGAAGCGCAGCGCCACCGGCGCGTACATGGCGTCGGCGATGCTGAATCTTCCGAACAGGAAAGGACCGCCCTCGCCGAAGCGGGCGCGACAGTCATTCCACAGCATGCTGATGCGCGCGATGTCCTTGAGCGCCTCGGGCGTGCGGCCTTTGCCCGGGAGGTGCTTGCGGCAGTTCATGGACATGTGTTGCCGCAGCGCGGCGAAGCCGGCGTGCATTTCGGTGGCGACACAGCGCGCTTCGGCGCGCGCCACCCGGTCCGACGGCCAGAATTGTTTCTCGGGGAATTTGTCCGCGAGGTATTCGCCGATGGCGAGCGACTCCCACACCGTGACGCCGTCATCCAGCAGCGCCGGCACCTTGCCCGAAGGCGAATATTTCCTGATTTCGGCCCGGGATTCCGCGGTATAGAGCGAGATGCGGATTTCGCGAAACGGAATCCCGGCCTGCTTGAGCAGAAGCCACGGACGCAGCGACCACGAGGAATAATTCTTGTTGCCGATGACGAGCGCGAGGTCCATCTCTTGGCGGGCGCGGTCAGGCCACTTTGGACGCGGTTTCCGGCACGCTCTCCGAGACCCGCACGCGCGTGATGCCGCGACACAGCCCGCTGCTCTCGTTGAGATCGAGCAGCACGCCGCAGATCGTCCCCACGCCTTCCGCCACCTCGAAGCGTTCCGGCAGTTTCTGCACGAAGCGCTTGAGGGATTTCTCGGTGTCCATGCCGATCACGGAATCGTAGCAGCCGGTCATACCGACGTCGGTGATGTAGCCGGTGCCCTGCGGCAGGATGCGCTCGTCCGCGGTCGGCACGTGCGTGTGCGTGCCGACGACGGCGCTCACGCGCCCGTCGAGATACCAGCCCATCGCCATCTTCTCGCTGGTGACCTCGGCGTGCAGGTCCACCAGCACCATTTTGACGTCCGCGGGTTTTTCCGCGAGCGCGCGGCTGGCGGCGGTGAACGGGCAGGCGAGGTGCGGGTGCATGAAGACGTTGCCCATGAGGTTCAGGATGCCGACCTTGTGGCCGGAAGCGAGGGTCGCCACGAACCAGCCGGTGCCGGGCGTGCCGTCCGGGTAATTGTGCGGCCGCAACAGGCGCGGTTCGGTGGTGATGTATTCGAGCGCCTCTTTCTTGTCCCAGGCGTGATTGCCGTTGGTCATCACGTCGACGCCGGCGGCGAACAGCTCGGTTGCGGTCTTGCGGGTGATGCCGGCGCCGTCGGCGATGTTCTCGGCGTTGGCCACGACCAGGTCGAGTTTCAGGCGATTGCGCAGCGTGGGGAGCTGGTCGGTAATCGCGCGCCGGCCGGGTTGACCCACGACATCGCCGATGAAGAGCAGATTCATAAGACTTACCTTTTCATGACTGACTGTTGTAAAGATAGACTGCCGTGTCGGTGACGACGCCCTGGAGCGGAATGTCCCACGTGTCGGGCGCCAAGCCGTTGACGCGCTGGAAATCATACGCCAAACCGAGCACGTGCGGCTTGCGCCAGCGGGCCCGGTGGCGCAGAAATTCCAGGCTGCGGTCGTAGAAGCCGCCGCCCATGCCGAGGCGGTTGCCGCGGTCGTCGAAGCCCACGAGCGGCATCAGAATCAGATCAAGCTCTTGCGCGCGCACCAGGTCGCGTGCCTGGACCACCGGTTCCGGGATGGCGAAACGGTTGGGCGCCAGTGCCATGCCGGGCCTGGTCGGAGCGAACCACAGGCGGTCGTGTGTCAGACGCGAGAGCACCGGCAGATAGCAGGTCTTGCGCATGCGCCAGATATGCGCGATGACGGAGTTGGTGTCGATCTCGCCGTCGTTCGGCAGGTAACAGGCGACGCGCCGGCTGACGCGAAACAGGCGCGTGCCCGCGAGATGCGACGCGAGTTGCGCGGCGGCGAGGCGCTGGTCATCGGCGGGAAGCGCGTTGCGTTGGGCGCGAAGGCGGCGACGCAATTCGGATTTGTCTGTGGGCACGGGTGAAATCGCAAACACAAAAAGAAAGACGCCCTCCACAGATGCCGTGCTGTTCCGTAGCCTTGAACCGTGAGGTTCAAGTTGGGTGCCTCAGTGATCCCTTCAGGCTTCCCGCTACGAGGCGGGCTTGCACACCGGAATCGACAATTCGGCTCCCGTTTAAAGCACTTATAGGTTCAGAGGATATCTGGAACAGTCACGCACACCGCAGGGGGCGCAACTCAAATGATATACCTATTGGCGGGTTTGTGCATCCCAATGCAATGCGGCGTCGATCTTGCTTTGGAGGAATTTGATCTTCTGCACCGTGTCAACGGCCATGCCGCCGCGCTCGCGCAACTCGAGGAGTTCGTGCGCGATGTTGAGCGCCGCCATGATCGCGGTACGCTCGGTGCCCATCACCTTGCCGCTCGTCTGAATCTCGCGCATCTTCTTGTCGAGATAGCCGGCGGCGGCGACCAGCGCGGCACGCTCATTCTCGGGGCAGGCCACGATGAATTCCTTGCCGAGGATGGTAACCGTTACTCCGTCGCGCGTTTCCTTCACGTCAGCTGCGCTCCAGAGCCTTGAGCCGGTCGATCATGGTTTCGATGCGCGCGCGAGCCAGCCGCGTTTTTTCAACCAGGCGCGCGTGCTGCTCGTTCAGGTCGCTGCGTTCCGACTTGAGCGACTCGTTCTCGCTCTTCAGCCGCCGGCAGGTATCGATCAACTCGTCGACGCGGCTTTCCAGGATCTTGAGATCCTGGCTTTCCAGACGAGAATCGTTGCTGGCCATAACAAAACTATAGGACCGACGCCCGCGCCGGTCAACGCTTTTGAGCGTAACCCGGCGATGTTACACTTCGCGTTTCCCCCGCAACCGGTCGCCTTCCGTGAATCGAAGGCCATAACGCCATGGATCTTGCTCCCAACCTTCCCGCGTACGATGACGCCGAGCGCCTGCTGCACCAGGCCGGCGTGCCGACCAGCGCGTCCGAGGCGCACGGAATCATTACCGGCGTGTTGTGCGCACCCCACGGCGCGCGCGTCGCCTGGCCGGCACTGATACTGGGCCGCGACGCCGCGCCGGACGACGAGCAGCAGAGGGAGCTGGCGCATTTGTTCGCGGCCTTGCACGGTTCCACCTATGCGCACCTGCATGGCGTCGATTGCGATTTTGCGCCGCTGCTGCCGGACGACGAGCACAGCCTGGCGGAACAGCTCGATGGCCTGAGCGACTGGTGCCGCGGCTTTCTGTTCGGACTGCACGCGGGCGGCGTGGAAAACGCACAGTCGCTGCCCGGTGACGCCGGAGAGATCGTGCGCGACATCATGCATCTGTCGGAGGCCGAACTCGACAGCTCGCTCGCCGACGAGGAAGAGGCCAAGGCGCTGGCCGAAATCGTCGAATACCTGCGCGTGGGCGTGCAGCTGATCTTCGAGGAATTGCAGCCCCCGGCGGCGCGGCATTAGTTCGCCGTCATCCCTGCCGCGATTGCACTGTTCGAAGACGGCTACGGCGGGCCCATCAGTTCTTGTTGTTTTGGGTGTTGCGCTTCGATCTGCTTCAGGGTTTCGCGGAAGGTTTGCGCCTGTGGCCCGCCGAGCTCAACCGCGCGCTGCGCCGCCGCCAGCGCCTCCGGCCAGCGATTTTCTTCCATCAGCGTCTGCGCCAGATTGTTGAACGCGACCGCGGCGTCGGGATGGTCCCGGGTCGCCTGCCGGAACGCCTGTTCCGCTCCCTGCACGTCGCCCAGCGCGTAACGGCTGTTGCCCAGACCCATCCGTGCCACCAGGCTCTTCGGCCAGCGCGTCAGCGCGGTGGCGTAGGCGATCTGCGCCGTTTCCCAGCGTGACAGACGTTCGAGCGCCGCAACCGATTGCAGGTAGGGAATCTCCTCGGCTGTGAATGGCAGGCGGTCCGGCGGCATCACCACCATCGCCCAGTAGTGACTGCGCCGCCAGGTGCGCTCGAAAATCTCGATCGGAATCACGTGCCGCTTCTCGCGGCCGGAGCGCAACACGATGCGATCGCCCGCAAGGTCGAAGCCGACGACGACGGCGTAATGCCACTCCGGATACCACCAGAAGCTGAGGTTCTGCAGCACCAGCACCGGGTTGCCCGAGTCGACCTCGGCGAACACCGATTCCAGTTCCGGCCGCAGCACGTAGGGGATGCGGCCCTGGCGGCGCGCCGCGCCGATCAGCTCCAGTTGCAGGCTGCCCTTGCGCTTGGGCAGGTAAACCTCGGGCGTCAGCTCGTCGGGGGTGACGTAAGCGCCGGCGGCATTGAGCACGGTCGCGAGCGCCGCCGGCCCGCACTGGTACTGCTCCTGCGGGAAGAACGGCACGTCGGTCAGCTCCACCGGTCGCGGCAGGGCGCTGGCGGTGGCGCGGATGCGATCGGTCTGCGGCGTGGCGCAGCCGCCGAGGAGGAAAAGAATAGTAACAAGAAAGCCGCCCGAAATGACCCGGGCGGCGTGGTTGTTACTCATCCGGCAGCGCAACCGACTTTCAGCGCTTCGGATGCTTCACGAACGGGTAGACGTTGGTGAAGCCGAGGATGTCCGTGATCAACAGCACCAGGAAAATGAATACCAGAAGTCCGAGCGCGTCGCCGCCGGCCGGCATCTGGTCCATCTTGACCGCCAGGGTTTGCACTTCCTGGTCGTTCAGACTGTCGACGCGTGCCTGGACCTGCGACGGGTCGACTCCGCGGGCGATCAGTTGCGATTTGACGTCCTCGCGGTTCAGCATCTGGTGCAGGCGCTCGCGGTTATGCTGCGCCTGGGTGGCGTTGATCACCGCTTCGGTGCCGACCAGGCTGGCCTGCGCCGCCGGCAAGTGCACGGATAACGCAAGCAAGCCGGCGATAACCAGGTGGCTGACGGGTTTAATGAAACGGCGAAGATTTTCCATTATGGCATCTCCTGAAACACGGCGTGGTAGAAGGGTGACAGCATAATCCGACCCGGCAGCAAGGAGGTCGTGGCGGTGGTTATGCCTGTCCTGCAAGGAATACCGGCCATCGGATGCTTCCTCCGCTACGGGGTGCCACGGGCGGCGAGATTATAGCAAGCCGCCGGCTTTCCTCTAGCCGTCTCTCGCCGGGCAACGCTTAGACCGCGATTTTGGCATAATGCTCGCCATGGACATGAAAACCTTCGAGAAGCGCCGGGAGACGCTGATGCAGCACATGGGCGGCGGGGTCGCGATCCTGCCGACCGCGCCGGTGCGCGTGCGCAACCGCGACGTGCACTATCCGTTCCGGGCCGACAGCGATTTTTATTACCTCACCCACTTCCCCGAGCCCGAGGCGGTGCTGGTGCTGGTGCCAGGGCGCAGCCAGGGGCAGTACATCCTGTTCTGCCGCGAGCGCAATCCGGAGAAGGAGATCTGGGAGGGCAAGCGCGCCGGCCTCGACGGCGCGCGCGAACTCTACGGCGCGGATGACGCGTTCCCGATCGACGATATCGATGACATTCTGCCCGGGCTGCTCGAGAACCGCGAGAAAGTGTTTTACAGCATGGGACGCTATTCCGATTTCGATCAGCGCCTGATCAACTGGGTCAACGAGGTGCGCGGGAAGAGCAGAAACGGCGTGCACGCGCCGGGCGAGTTCGTGGCGCTCGATCACATCCTGCACGAGATGCGCCTGTTCAAGGGGCCGGAGGAAATCAGACTGATGAAGCGCGCGGCCAAAATCTCGGCCCAGGCGCACCGGCGCGCGATGCAGGCCTGCCGTCCGGGCATGCGGGAATACGAGATCGAAGCCGAACTGCTGCACGAGTTCCGAAAGGGCGGCAGCCCGTTTCCGGCGTATCCGCCGATCGTCGGCGGCGGCGCCAACAGCTGCATCCTGCATTACAACGACAACGACGCCGAGCTCAAGCCCGGCGACGTGCTGCTGATCGACGCCGCCGCCGAGATCGACGGCTACGCCGCCGACATCACCCGCACCTTTCCGGTGGCCGGCCGCTTCAGCGGCGAGCAGCGCGCGGTCTACGAGCTGGTGCTGGCGGCCCAGCTCGCGGCGATCGGGCAGGTCAGGCCCGGTAACCACTGGAACGATCCGCACGAGAGCGCGGTGCGCATCCTGACACAGGGCTTGAAGGACCTGGGGCTGCTCAACGGCGCCGTCGACGGCCACATCGAGAACGGCGACTACAAGCGCTTCTACATGCACCGCACCGGCCACTGGCTCGGCATGGACGTGCATGACGTGGGCGACTACAAGCTCGACAACACCTGGCGCTTGCTCGAGCCCGGCATGGTGCTCACCGTCGAGCCCGGCCTGTACTTCGCCGAAGGCAAGGATGTCCCCCAGGGCTTCTGGAACATCGGCGTGCGCATCGAGGACGACGTGCTGGTGACGCGCGAGGGCAACGAGGTGTTGTCGCGCGACGCGCCGAAGGCCGTCGATGAAATTGAAGCATTGATGAGGAAATAATTTTTACCGCCAGGACGCCAGGGTCGCCAGGAATTGCGAGCATGAAATTTTTAATCCCTGGCGTTCCTGGCCTCCTGGCAGTTCAACAATCATATGAAAGTCGATTATGACATTCTAATCATCGGCGGCGGCATGGTCGGCGCCAGCCTCGCCTGCGCCCTGCGTGAAAGTGCACTGCGGATCGGTGTGATCGAAGCCGTGCCGCTCGCCGCCTCGGACCAGCCGAGTTACGACGACCGCACCATCGCGCTCGCCTACGGCTCCAAGCGCATTTATGAAAGCCTCGACCTGTGGGGCGAGATCGCGCCAGACGCCACTCCGATCGAGCGGATTCATATTTCCGACCGCGGCCATTTCGGCGTCACGCGCCTGGCGGCGGCCGACACCGGCCTGCCTGCGCTCGGCTACGTGGTGGCGAACCGTGCGCTCGGCGCGGCGCTGCTCAAGCGGCTCGAGGAGTCGACGCACATTGACTGGCTGTGCCCGGCGCAGATGCGCGATATCCGCCTGCAGCCGGAATCTGCGCTTGTCGATATCCATCATCAGGGCGCGGATAAAACGCTGACGGCCAGGCTGGTGGTGGCCGCCGACGGCGCGCATTCGGCGGTGCGCGCGGCCGCCGGCATCGAGGCGGTGCGCACCGAATACCGCCAGACCGCGGTCGTCACCAACGTGACCGCCGGCGTGCCGCACCACAACACCGCCTACGAGCGTTTCACCGACACCGGTCCCCTGGCGCTGTTGCCGCTGTCGGGCGACCGTTGCGCGGTTGTGTGGAGCGCGCGCGAAGAAGAAACGCCGATTATCTTCGGCTGGAGCGAAGCGGAATTTCTGGCGCAACTGCAGGACCGTTTCGGCGACCGGCTCGGCAATTTCACCCGCGTCGGCAAGCGCGCCGCCTATCCGCTGGCGCTGACGCGCGTGCGCGAGCACGTGCGCAACCGCCTGGCTCTGATCGGCAATGCCGCACACACCGTGCATCCGGTGGCCGGGCAGGGGTTCAATCTGGGTCTGCGCGACGTGGCGGCGCTTTCGGAGATTCTCACGGATGCGGTGCGCGGCGGCGCTGATATCGGTGATGTGCGCACGTTGCAGCGCTACGCCAGCTGGCGCCGGCGCGACAACCAGGTGATCGCGGGGTTCACTAACGGGCTGATCCGGATTTTCTCGAACGATTTTCCGCCGCTGGTGCTGGCGCGCAATGCCGGCCTCGTCGCCGCCGACCTGATGCCGGGCGTGAAGCGCGGTTTCATCCGCGTGACCAGCGGCCTCGCCGGGCGCCTGCCGCGCTTGGCACGCGGGCTGCCGTTGTAAGCCATGTCCACCCCGAAATCCAAATCGGGCGCCGCCTACGATGTGGTGATCGTCGGCGGCGGCATGGTCGGCGCCGCGCTCGCCTGCGCGCTCGGCGACAGCGCGCTGAAAGTCGCCGTGCTCGATCATGCCCCGGCCGCCGCGCCCCCGGACCAGTCCTACGATCAGCGCGTGAGCGCGATCACGCTCGCCTCACAGGTTTTTTTTGAAAACGTCGGCGCCTGGGACGGCATGGCCCGACGGCGGATTTCGCCGGTGCGGGAAATGCGCGTGTGGAGCAGCAGCGGACAGGGTGCGATCCATTTCGACGCCGCCGAGATCGGCGAGGCCTGCCTTGCCTGGATCATCGAAAACAGCGTGATCCGCAACGCCCTGCTGGAACGGCTGCAGCATTTCACCAACGTGCATTACCTCTGCCCGGTGCAAGTACAGGATATAAACCTGACCGAGGAAGCGGCGACGCTGATGTTGCAAGACGGCCGCAGCCTGCGCACGCGGCTGCTGGTGGGCGCCGACGGCGCCAATTCCGCGGTGCGACGCGCCGCCGAAATTGAAACGCAGTCACTCAATCTCAATCAGAAGGGCATCGTGGCGACGGTGGTCACCGGAAAGCCGCACGGGCAGGTCGCGCGCCAGCGCTTCCTCACGACCGGCCCGCTGGCGTTCCTGCCGCTCGATGAACCACGCACTTGCTCGATCGTGTGGTCGGCCGATAGCGCGCGCGCCGATCAGCTGCTGGCGCTGGATGACGCCGCTTTCATCGAAGAATTACAACACGCCTTCGGTGATGCGTTGGGCAAGATCGAAACCATCGGCCCGCGCGCGGCGTTCCCGCTGGCGCTGTCGCACGCCAGGGCCTACACCGCGGCACGCGTGGCACTCATCGGCGATGCCGCGCACACGGTGCATCCGCTCGCCGGCCAGGGCGTGAACCTCGGCTTCCTCGACGCCGCCGCGCTCGCCGAGGTGCTGCTCGACGCCGGCGAGAAGGACATCGGCGCGCATCTCGTGCTGCGCCGCTACGAGCGCTGGCGCAAGGGCGGCAACCTGTCCATGATCGCCGTCACCGGCGGGTTCAGATATCTTTTCGGCAATGATCTGCCGCTGGTCAGTCAATTGCGCAATGTCGGGCTGGAGCTCACCAACGCCGTCACGCCGATGAAGAATTTGATCATGCGGCGGGCGAGCGGGTTGGAAGGCGATCTGCCGAAGCTCGCGCGGCGGACTTCGCATTAAGTTTGGGGTGCGCGCAGTGCACAAGACATAAGCTCCCTGGGTCAGCCGCCCACAAATATGCGTCGCCGCAGGCGACACAAGGCCGGACGCAGGGGCAGGGAACTCCGCAATTGGCTTTCAATCTTGTCGCAGGCGGAACAATAATAGCGATATGAAAGACTACAAATACCTCGCTTCCCGTGATACTCATCCACCTCAGGGGAACGTCCCGGAGAAGGAGACCATGAACTATATTGCGCGTCCGGCGTGGGTGAACCAGTGGTGGCAGATCGGCCTCATGTTCCTGATGCCTGTCGTTTTTGTTCTGGCCTATTTGAAGGGCAACCAGTATTTCTCGCCCGAGAACCTGCGGGTGGTGCACGTGGTGATCGTGGCGGTGTTTGTTTATCTGATCGCCGTGGTGATTTACCGGCGCTATTCGTGGGCCTACGCCATCGATGGCGATACCATCGAAAGCCGCGAGGGAATAATAGCGCGCAAGGTAAGGTCCATCCGCGTCCAGGACCTGCGCAATATCAACGTCAACCAGACGTTGATTCAACGGATCATGGGTGTGGGGGACGTGGAATTCTCCAGCGCCGGTGGTAGCGGCATCGAGGTCGTGTTCCGTGGCGTGGACAAGCCGCTGGAGGTCAAGGCGCTGGCGCAACGGCTGCAGGGCCACTAGACCATGCCGGGCGAGTTCTGGAATCAACGGTTTGCCGCTCCCGAGTACGTTTACGGGACCGAGCCCAACGCGTTCCTGGTGTCGCAGAAAAAATATCTTCAACCTGGGATGCGCGCGCTCGCGGTGGCGGATGGCGAAGGGCGCAACGGGGTGTGGCTGGCGCAGCAGGGCCTGGATGTCCTGTCGGTGGATGGTTCGGATGTAGGGTTGCGCAAGGCACGCGAGCTGGCGGCGCAACGCGGCGTTTCGATCCGCACCACGCTGGCCGATCTCACGAACTGGACCTGGCCGGAGGAAGAATTCGATATCGTCGCGGCGGTGTTCATCCACTTCCCTCCGGAGCACCGCGCGCGGATGCATCAGAAAATGCTGCGGGCGCTCAAGCCCGGCGGGACGCTGATCATGGAGGTCTTCACGCCCGAACAGCTGCAATACAAAACCGGCGGCCCGCCAGTGAAAGAAATGCTTTATACCGCGGAGATGTTGGGGCGGGATTTCAGCGAAGCTGACATCCTGCTGCTGCAGGAAACGCTGACGGACCTTCAGGAAGGTCCCGGCCACCACGGCACCGCCGCGGTGGCCAGGCTGGTTCTCAGGCGTCCTGCCGCGCGCTAACGCGCATAACCCCAGGTGTTCTTCAGGTAGACATCGAGCCCGGTGTATTCCGCCTTGGTCGCGTAGGCCAGGCCCCGGTCGCCGCCGTAGGCGGCGCGCAGGCGCGCGGTGACGCTGGCGCCTTCCTGCGAAATCAGCGCCGCGGCAATCGCCGCCTGGTCCCGCGGCGCGATGCGCGGGCCGGCGGAGAACGCCTGGTTCGGCAACGTCCTGGTCTGGTACAGGACGCGCACCAGGTTTTCGCTGTTGACGAATTTCTGCAGGTTGGCCACGGGCAGGATGGCGGCGGCGCATTTTTTCTCGAGCGCCACGCCTTCATACACCTTGGTCCAGCCCAGATTGTTGACGATGAGCGGCTGGCGCAGCGGATTGTCGAACTGGCCGAGCACCGCGAGCGTGCCGAGGTTGGGCGGGTCCATGCCGCAGACTTTTTGCCCCGCCAGCTGCTTGATGTCTGTGAAGCGGTTGTTGTCCTTGCGCACCACCACCGCGAAGGAATTTCCCCCGACGATCTTCACGAGCGTGTGATGCTGCAGATTCGACTGGCGCCAGCTGTTGAAATGCGGGCCGTCGAACACCAGGTCGTAGCTGCCGCGCTGCATTTCCGTCTGGTAGGTGAGCCAGTCGCTCGGATGCTTGTACACGATCTTCCGGCCGATGATGCGCGAAAGATATTCGGCGACCGGCTGAAAGGTGCGGATGCCTTCCTCTTCGGTCTCGCGCGGCGGGGCGCTGAAGACCAGCACGTCATCGGCTCCGGCCGGCATGCCGCGGACAACGCCTTCGAGCGAAGGTTTGTTGCCGGCGGCAGCGGGTGGTGCAAACGCGGTTTTGTGGATGGCGGATACCTTCAGCGGCGTGTTCTGATCCGCGATGGCCGCGACCGTTAGCCCCGTCAGAGCCAGTGCGCTCAGGGACAGCATACCGACGCCGGCGCGCGTCATTGTTCTTTTACGCATGGACACAAGACCTCCTTGTTTGTGGATTCGCTGAATTTGGAATGTTGCAGGCTGCGTGCAAATGGATCAGTACTAGTCCCATTCGCCACGCAGATACACGGCCAATCCCCGATATTCCTGGTTGTTGGCGAGCGTGAAACCGTCGCCCACCCGGTACGCGGCGCGCAGCTTCGCCGTCGGCGCGGCGGCGTCCGGCGAAGTGAGCGCGGCGGCGATCCTGGCCTGATCCTGCGGCGGGATGCGCGGGCCGGCGGAAAACGCCCGGTTCGGCAGCTCCTGGGTCTTGTAGATCATCCGGGTGACGCCGTTATGATCGTATTGTTTCAAGCTGGCCACCGGCAGCACGCCGCCAACGCACTTGCCGCTCACCACGCTCTCGTAGATGGTTTCCCAGCCGTTGGTGTTGATGATTACCGGCTGGCGCGCCGGGTTGTCGAACTGGGAGAGCAGCACGAGCGTGCCGAGGTTGGGCGGGGCATGGGCGCAGAACGTGTAGCCCGCCATCTGCGAAAGCGAGGAGAATTTCTGTTCCTTGCGGACGATCACGGCGAACTCGTGCCGCTCGGGAATCTTCACCAGGATGTTGTGATGCAGCTTGTCCATGCGGTAGCTGTTGAAGTGCGGACCGTCAAAAATGAGGTCGAAGCCGCCCTTGAGCATCTCCGCGCGATACGCGCCCCAGGTGCCGGGGTACTGGTATACGATCTTCTTGCCGATGACCTTGCTCAGGTAGTCGGCGATGGGCTGGTATATCTCCTGCGCCTGCTCCGGTGTTTCACGCGGCGGGGCGGTGAAGACCAGGGTTTCCCGATCTTCGGTCAGGCGTTCCGGCAGACTGTTCGGCGCCGGGGCCGGCGACGATGGTGTGAACGCGGCTTTCTTGATCGCCGCGACAATCGCTTGCAGCGGTGTATCCGAGGAATCAGCGTGGAGCGGCGGAGCCGGCAGAAACGCGAGCAGCCCCAGAATGCAAGACAGCTTGTTGTTGACGCGCACGACGATTCTCCCTGTTACACCCGATTCCCCGGACTGCTGACAGCTGTCTTGGAAGAATCACGGATTCCGTGGCGACAACTTCAAGGGAACAGCCGTGTTCTCGGTAAGGAACAGAGCCTAGCCAAGGTTTCCCCCGATTCCAGTGAACATTTTTTGGCATTGTCCCGAAGCCGACAAGCGGCGCGTCGCGAGCGGACGGCCGGTGCGGCACTGCGTGGCAAGCCGGGAGGTTAAGTCGTTTTCCGGTGGAGAAGATCGCGCGAGCTTCCGTCCGCCCGAGAGCGGACGGAAGCGATGATTTTCACATGAAAGTGATGAACAAGGCCGATGTCCATATCTTGGCATCGTCCACCTGGCGTGCCAGCAGATAGACGGGCCGGTGGCCGTGCGGGCCGTTCCGGGGTTCCAGTTTGATTTGCCCGGCGACATCGCGCGGCGCGGGGCTGTCGCTCATGCGCTCGAAGCCGAGAAACATGTCGATCCCGGGCAGATCTTTTTTCAACCGTCCCTGCGCCAGCAGTTCGGCACCGGTGATTTCCCACTCGAACGTCGGGCAGTGCACGAACGGATTGCCCTTGAGCGGATCCCCGACCTTCACGTAGCCGTCGATGGTCCCCTCGACGCGGATCCTGGCGGTCGCGAGATGCGAGACGTCCAGTTCGAGCGCATCCACGTCGCCGTAGGTATCGCTCTTGAAGCCGACGCTCGTGGCCGATTCGCGCCAGCAGGTTTCCTCGATGTGCTCGAAACCGCGGCCGGCGAAGTCATTGATGACGGCGTTGGTGATGGTGATCTTTCCCTTCCACGCGGCCCAGCGATAACGGTCCTTGACGCGCGCGCCACCCCAGCGGAAACGCACCTTGCGCGGGGAGTAACCGAGTTCTTCTTGCAGATTGCGGTGCCAGAATGCTCCATCATGGTCGTAGGCCACGATCTCGTCCCAGCCGGCGTCGCCGAGGAAACGGTAATCGAGCGTGGCTTCGCCTTGGTGCGTCAACTCGTCGCCCATGATGTGTTTGCCGCAGCGCAAGATGCCGAAGGTGCGCTCGCCGGTGGAGGCGAAGGTGTGGCGCGCGCGCAGGGCCGTTGCGATGTCCTGGCGCGTGAGATTCGGCGCGATCACGCCCGCGACGCCGCCCTTGGTGCCGAACACCGCCGTGCCGGGTACGCCGCCGCCGCAACGGCCGCGGTGCTCGTCGCCCGCCATCGAAGCCCCGATCTTGTAGCCGCGCTCCATGGCTTCCTGGTACAGCCAGCCGAAATGGCCCCAGGACGAACCGATCTCGATCAGGCGCTCCAGTTTCGGATGATGCCAATCGAGGATGCAGCGGCGTCCGCCGACATGGGGGATGAGCAAGTGACCCTCCGGGTCTTTGGCATACGCGGCCCACAACTCTTCCAGCGGCCATGCGCCCGGCTCGACCTGCGAACCTTTTGTGTCCTCATTCCAGTCCACCGACCGCACATGCTCGCCGGTCTTCAAGAACGGGAACTCGGGCTCGCCGTCGTGCAGGAACACCACGTTGTGGTCGCCTCCGGCGCAGGAGCTGCCGCACCACTCGGTGCCGGGGTAGGCGACGAAACTGCCGTCCTTCGTGATCTCGCGGATCAGTTCGACCGTTTTCTTCCAGCGCTCGGTGGTGATGTTGAAATCGTTGTGCGCGAACGCGAGCACGTCCAGACCCGTGACATCGCGTCCGTACGTGAGGTTGTAGCGGGTCGAGTTGGTGCCGATGGTGTCTTCGGAGTGCACGTGCAGGTCGCAATAGAAGACGCGCGGCGCCTCGAGGTTCTTCTCGATCGTCGCGTAGAACGTCTGCGGCTTGACCCAGGGATGCTCCGGCAGGCGCGCCGTTACCGCGAGTTCGCCGGGTTCATTCATCGGCAAATCCTCGAGCAGCAGCACCGCCCAGCCCTTGGCGGCGATTGCGGTTTTTTTCTCGTACACCGTTTTGCCGTTCAGCGTTGCCGTGATCTCGATCTTGTCGCCCCGGTCCCAGCAGGCGTTGCCCCACTCGTCCTCGGCGCGCACGCGCAGCGGGAATTTCTGGCCCGCACGCACGATGCGCGAGCCGGCCCACTGGAGCTGAGCCGGCGCGCCGGGCACGATCTGGATCACGAGATCGGGGTTGACCGCGGCGAAGCGCGAGGTGCCGAGCGGATCGACGTAGCAGCGGATCTTGAAGTTCTCCTCCACGAACGTCTGCACGCGCGTGCCGGCGCCACCGAAGCGGCGGTCGCCCAGGCGGATCACGATGTGATCGCCGCCCTTGAGATAGCCGTCGAAGGTGTCGACGATGACAGCCTTCTGGAACGGGCGCTCGTGACCCTTCTGGTCGAAGCGCACGCTCAACTTCTGTACCGTCGCGGGGCTTTGGCCCGGCAACGTTGGCGCGGCGTGGTACTCGGCGCTGATGTAGTTCGCGCCCTTGGGGTCGGTGGTCTGGAACAGCGCCCAGTCGGAGTAAAAGCGGAACGTGGCCTTGAACCACGAGCCGTCGGCCATGCCGGAGGCGCCGAGCTCGTAGTCGATCACGATTTCCTGCCACGAGCCGGCGATGATTTTTTCCACGTTGCAGCTGACCTTGCCGAGGAACGACATGTTCTTGGTCTGCTGGTACAACCCCGGCGGGGCGATGTAGTCGCCGAGACGCTGTTTGAGCTCGGCGGCGCTGAACGGCCGCTTGCCGATGACGCCGCTGGCGCCGGAGGTCGCCTCCGCCTTTTCCGTCAGATCGGTCTCTGGTGTCTTACCCATGTCTATGTACCTCTCGTTGTTACCAATGCATTGATGAGTCCGCTATTCAGTCACTGCGGTTCGTTCTATTTGAACGGCCACGGCGCGCTCGGGTCCCACAGCGGCATGCCCAGGAACGCATACCACGACGCCATCACGACGATGCCGTAGGCGATCGCAATCAGGATCGACAACCACCCGACCTTGGCGTAGTCGGCGGTGCTGAAGGTGTCGGTGCCGTAGGCGATCACCGCGGCGGTGATCTGCGTCGGCAGCAGGTACGCGAATGTGTCGGTGTCCGCGACCAGCATGGTGAAGGCGACCGGGTGCAGGCCCAGCTGCTTTCCGAGCTCGAACAGGATCGGGCCGAGCATCGCGATGGCGGCCACGTTGGAGAGCATCCCGATGCGCATGATGTGGGTGCCGAGCATCATGATGAGGAGCACGATCGGCCAGGAATGTCCGGTCACGAGGCCATGGACCTCGTTCGCCAGCCAGGCAGCCAGCCCCGACTTGCTCATGGCCCCCGTCAGGGTGATGGCGCCGCCCAGCAGCAGGAACGTCCCCCACATGGTGCGGTCCTGGACCTCCTTCCAGGTGTACGGAAACAGGCCCGGGATGAACAGGATCAAAATGCCGATGAGGCCGATGATCCCGAGCTGAAAGTGATGGAGCGGGTAGATCGGGCTGCCCTTGCCCATCATGAACAGCAGGCCGATGCCGGCGAACACAGCCAGCAACACCCACTCGCCCTTGGACATCCGGCCCAGATCCTTGTGCATCTTGTGAATCGCGGAGTGTCCGCCGGCGATCTGCACCCGCTTGGTGCGGAAGTGGTGGCGCACCCACCACTGGGTCAGCGCGAACATGCCGAGGTAGGGGAATTGCAACAGCATCCAGTCGAGATAGCCGATCGAGTAGCCGTTCTTGCCGAAGATGTCGACCAGGATCATGTTGGGCAGGTGCGCGGTCATGATGAACATGCCGGTGATCATGCTCCCGTAGACCAGTGTCTGGATCACGATCGCCTTTTTCGACTCTCGCTCCTCCGGGGTGTCGCCGAGCAGGTTGGTCACGCCCTTGATGATCGGGAGCAGGGTGGCTGAGCGCGCGACCGCCGCCGGGATCAGGAACGACAGGATCACGTTGACGAAGAAGAAACCCCAGATGACGCGCCCCACGTTCGACGCGCGGATCTTGTCGAGGATCGCGAGCGCGATGCGCCGGTCGAGCTTGAGCAGTTGCATGAGCGCGCCCACCATGAGCGCGAACAGCAGCAGCCATACGACGTGGCGCGTAAACCCGACGAACACTGCCTCGAGCGGGGGCTGGTTCTTCACCCACGGGAGCGCGTGCGTGAGGATGAGCAGCGTCGGGATGCAGATACCGGTGATACCGACCGGCATGGCTTCCGCCACCCACATCAGGCTGGCCCATACGACGATCGCCAGCACCGTCATGCCCTCCTCGGACAGTCCTTCCGGGCGGGGGAACACCCACATGACCAGGGCGAACATGATCCATGCGGCAAGGAAGCCGAACAGCACCCGATTCGGATTCCGGCCGCTGGTTCTGATGTTATCGGTGAGATAGCCGATTATTCCGTTGCCACTGCTTCGTTCCACTACAGTCGCCATATCGGGTCACCTCGTGTCGTGTTGACGGCGTTGCCGGACATCGTCATGTTGCGCTCTGGCCGGACTGCGATAACGGATGGCAATGCCCGGGATATTCCCGATCCGTATGTCGGTATTTCCCCTGGGGTCCGGCGGACGATAAACGTTTTTTTGACGTCCCCAAAATTTAATGCGCAAAATATGGTCGCGGTTCGCCCCCGTTTCTGTCGGCCAGCCGACAGTCGAGGGGTTTATTGCGAAGGAAAGCAATACAATGATCTATCATTGGATTGAACGGCCAGGCGGGGTTGATTAGAGATGCAACCGGAACAATCTGAGCGGTTTTCGGATTTTATGGCGCGCCTGTCCACGCGTGACCGCGACGATCTGTTGCGTCTCGCCACGCACCGCAAGGCCGCCAAGGGCGAGTTGATCTTTCAAGCCGGCAGCCCCGGCAATAACGTCTATTTTCTGGAATCCGGCCGGGTCAAGATCTATCACCTGAGTCTCACCGGCAAGGAAATTCTCCTGTGGTTCTGTGTCCCGGGTGAGGTCTTCGGCCTCGCCGAGGCGTGTCACACCGGCGGCGGCCGCCAGGTGTATGCCGAGACCTGCGAGTCGTCGCGGGTGCTGAGCGTGCGGCAGGAGGACTTCAAGACCTATCTGGCGGCGCATCCGGCCGCGGCGCTGCTCGTCAACGACGTGCTCGCGTGTCGTCTGCGCAATCTCGGCAACGTCATCCAGAGCCTGGTGGCAAGCGACGTCAACGAGCGTGTCGCCCAGCTGATCGTGCGGCTCGCCGCGAGTCACGGGCGACGCGCGCCGAACGGCGATGTCTATCTCGACATCCGCCTCACGCACCAGGAGATGGCCAACATGATCGGTACCACGCGCCAGAGCGTCACCAGCGCGCTCAACGCGTTGCGCCGTCATGGCGTGATCGACTTCGACGACAGCCACCGTCTGTACATCCACAGCGAGCGCCTGCTGGACAAAACCGCGTTGTCCGCACTCATTGCGCCGCAGCGACACATTGCTTAAGCCGCGCCTGACCGACAAGCGGCGGGATTTTGCGTCCGGTCGGTTTTACCTTCGTATATTCAGTCATCAATACTCCTTAAGGTTGTGTCCGGTATATTCGCCGCAGGGGATGGGGCGCGCCGGGAATAGCGTGTAACGACACCATAAGGGATCGCCGGATGGCACAGCCCGTTTCACTGTGGACCCTGTTCTGGGTGTTTTTCCGCATCGCCTGCACCAGCTTCGGCGGCTTCATGGCCATGATCTCGGTGGTCGAGAACGTGGTGGTCGAGCGCAAGAAGCTCATGACGCATCACGACATACTGGACGGGATCTCGCTCGCGTCGCTGCTGCCGGGACCGGTGGCGGTCAATCTGGTGGTGTACGTCGGCTACCGCCTGCGCGGCGGCGCCGGCGCGCTGGTCAGCGCGCTCGGCGCGGTATTGCCCTCGTTCGCGTTCATCGTGATCCTGAGCATTGCCTACTTCCGCTGGGGCCAGGTGCCGGCGGTCAACAAGTTGTTCATGGGATTCATCCCGGCGGTGACCGCGATCATCGTGAGCGCCGCCTGGAACATGAGTCGCAAATCCATCGCCGGCGTTGTTGAGGGAAGCATCGCGCTGGGCGCTTTTGCGGCATTGCTCGGCATCGGCGGTTTTTACAGCACGCTGGGCATCATCGCTGCGGCCGGCGCCATCGGCTGGATCTGGTTCCGCAAGACGCCGGGATCGTCGACGCCGGAGCAAAAACCGGCCGGGCCCAGGCCGGGATTCAATGCCAATGCGCTCTTGCTTAACGCCGCGCCGCTGGCCGGCGTTCCGCTGTGGAGCCTCGATCCGGCGCTCATCACGAAACTGTTCGCCGTGTTCGCCGGGATGAGCGTCATGCTTTTCGGCGGCGGCTACGTGTTCATTCCGCTCATTCAGGAAATCGTGGTCGGCCACCACAAGTGGGTCACGTCGCAGGAATTCGTCGATGCCATTGCCATGGGACAGATCACGCCCGGGCCGATTCTGGTGAGCGCCGCTTTCATCGGCCTCAAAGTCGCGGGTTTTGCCGGCGCGGTGGCGGCGACCGTGGGTATTTACCTGCCCCCGGCGCTGCTGATGGTGACCAGCACCCATGCCCTGGAGCGCATCAAACGTTCGGCCGCCATCCAGGCGGCGCTGCGTGGCGTGCGCCCGGCCGTGATCGGCATGATCTTCGCCGCCGCCGTGGTGGTGGGCCGGACGTCCGTGCCGGTGTGGTACTCGGTGGCGATTTTCGCCGTTGCACTGTACGCGCTCGTGCGCTGGCGCCTGGATGCGGTATGGGTCATACCCGTCGCCGGCGCGTTGGGATGGTGGCTTTATTAAGGAAGCGCGCCGCCGCCGGCGGCGCGCACAACAAAAGGTTTTACCAGAGGGAGTCATTGCCATGCCTGTCTTCATGATCGGAACCGGACGCTCGGGATCGAATCTGCTGCGCCTGATGCTGAACGAGTTGCCCCGCTTGGCCGCGCCGCATCCGCCGCATATCCTGAGCCGCCTGACGCCGCTCGCGCCGAACTACGGCGATCTCGAAAAGCGCGAAAATTTCGTACAGCTGGTGGACGATGTCTGCCGCCTGGTGGAACTCAATCCGGTTCCGTGGGAGGGCGTGACGCTCCTGCGCAAGGACATCCTGCAGCGCTGCCGTCGCCCCACGCTCATGGACGCGTACGAGGCAGTGTACGACGCCATGGCCGAGGCGTGGCAGGCGCGCACCTGGTGCTGCATGAGCCTCGCCAACATTCAATATTTACCGCAGATCGAGGCGCATTTCCAAAGCCCGCGCTACATCTATCTTTACCGCGACGGGCGCGACGTGGCGGTTTCGCTGCGCAAGGCGGCGGTGGGCGAGAAACACTTCTATCACATCGCCAGGGACTGGGCCGCGACACAACAACTCGCGCTCGGAATGCGCGACCGCATCGGACCCAGCCGCTTCTTCAGCATCAGCTACGAGACGCTCACGAGCGAGCCGGAAATATCGATGCGCCTGCTGTGCAAGTTTCTGGGCATACGCTTCAACAAAGCGATGCTCGAGTTTTACAAGTCGGACGAGGCCCGACGCGCGGCCGAGTCGAGCGAGCTGTGGGGCAACGTGATCAAGCCGATCATGGCCAATAACACGCGCAAGTTCCTGCGCGAGGCCTCGAAAGAGGACATCTGCATTTTCGAGTCGGTGGCGGGGGATGTGATGAGCGCCCTGGGTTACGAGCGCGCCCATGTTCCGCGCGGCGGTGAAACAAGCTTCAGCGAGGAAGAGATCCGCCGCTTCGAAGCGGAAAACCTGCGGCTCAAGGAAGAAGCGCTCGATCGCGCCAGCATCACCGACTTCAGGCAGCGCGACCGGCAGGCCGCCCTGATCCAGGAGATCCGCGACCGCGGCCAGATGGCGCCGCCGTCGACGCGTGCCATCGCCTGATCATCCCGAGGCCGGCGGCCTCTACTGCAAACCGAGGTCCTTGAGCTTGCGCGTGAGGGTGTTGCGGCCCCATCCGAGTTTCTTGGCCGCGTCGAGCTTGCGGCCACCGGTGTGCTTGAGCGCGGCCTCGATCAGGATGCGCTCGAAGCTGTCGTTGATGTCCTTGAAGATTTCCCCCTCGCCGCGCGCCAGCCGCTGCTCGACGATATTCTTCAGGCGCGCCTCCCAGTCCGCGCCGCGCGCACTATCGGCGTCGGCGGCATGCAGCTCCGGCGGCAGGTCCTCGACCCGCACGATCTGACCCGGCGCCATGACGGTCAGCCAGCGGCAGGTGTTCTCGAGCTGGCGCACGTTGCCGGGCCAGGGCAGCCGCGACAGATACTCTTCGGCCGGCGGTGACAACCGCTTGGCTTCCACGGCCAGCTCGGTGGCGGATTTGGCGAGAAAATAACGCGCCAGTGCCGGGATGTCCTCGCGCCGCTCGCGCAACGGCGGCAGGTGGATGCGGATCACGTTCAGGCGGTGGAACAGGTCTTCGCGGAATTTTCCTTCCTGCACCCGGTTCTCCAGGTTCTGGTTGGTGGCGGCGACAATGCGCACGTTGGTTTCCACCTGTTCGTGCCCGCCGACACGATAGAACTTGCCATCCTGCAACACGCGCAACAGGCGCGTTTGCAGGGCCGGCGGCATGTCGCCGATCTCATCGAGGAACAGCGTCCCCCCATTGGCCTGCTCGAAGCGGCCATGGCGCTGATGGGTGGCGCCGGTGAAGGCGCCTTTTTCGTGGCCGAAGAGTTCGGATTCCAGGAGTTCACTCGGAATCGCGGCAATGTTGATGGCGATGAAGGCTTTGTCGGCGCGCGGGCTGTGATTGTGTAATGCGCGCGCGACCAGTTCCTTGCCGGTGCCGGACTCGCCGTTGATCAGCACGTTCAGGTGCGAGCCGGACAGCCGGCCGATGGCGCGGAACACTTCCTGCATCGAGGCCGCCGAACCGATGATGTCCGGCGCGCGCTCCTGGCCCGGGGCCTCCACCTTTTGCCGCCGCCGGTGTTCGATGGCGCGCCGCGTGAGGCGCACGGCCTCGTCCACGTCGAACGGCTTCGGCAGGTATTCGAAGGCGCCGCCGCGGTAGGACGCAACGGCGCTTTCAAGATCTGTATGAGCCGTGATGATGATCACGGGAATTTCCGGCGCCTTGGCGTGGATGGTCTGGAGCAGTTCGAGGCCGCTGATGCCGGGCATGCGGATATCGGAGATCACCACGTCCGGCCGCTGACGTTCGAGCAGGTCGGCGATTTCATTCGCGGAGTCGAAGGTCTTTACGGTCATGTCCGCCTGGGTCAGAGCCTTTTCCAGCACCCAGCGGATGGAGCGGTCGTCGTCGATGACCCACACGATGTCCTGTCTAGCCATCGCCGTTCTCCAGCGGCAGAAAAATGCTGAACACGGTCTGCCCCGGCCGGCTGTGGCACTCGATCACGCCGCCGTGCTTGGCGATGATGTCCTGCGCAATGGACAAGCCGAGGCCGGTGCCGCCGGCCTTGCCGGTCACCATCGGATAGAAAATATATTCCTGGATCTCCTCCGGGATGCCGGGGCCGTTGTCCTCGATGTCGGCGCGCAGCACCACGCGATGGCGCTTGTGGCCGATGGTGAATTGGCGCTCGGCGCGCGTGCGCAGGTGGATGGTGCCCTGGTTCTGCATCGCTTCGGCCGAATTGCGCATGATGTTGAGCACCGCCTGGATTAGCTGTTCCGGCTCGGCTTCCAGTTCCGGCAGGCTTGGATCATATTCACGCGTGATGGTCAGGCCGACCGGGATTTCCACCAGCATCAGCCGGCGCACGTGCTCCAGCACCTCGTGGATGTTTACCGGCCGCTTTTTGAGCGGCTGATGCGGACCGATCATGCGATCCACCAGATTGCGCAGGCGATCGGCTTCATGAATGATGATGCGCGTGTATTCCCGCAGCGACTTGTCCGGCAGCTCGCGTTCCAGCAGCTGCGCCGCTCCGCGCAGGCCCCCGAGCGGGTTCTTGATCTCGTGCGCCAGCCCACGCATCACTGCGCGATTGGCGGTCTGGCGGTCGAGCATGTTTTCATCGCGCGCCAGACGCAGCAGCCGGTCGATCTGGGTGAGTTCCACGAGCAATGCCGCTTCGATGTCGCCGTCGGTGAGCGGTGAGACGGTGCAATCCACCGTGATGGTTTTTTCCCCGGGCAGCTTCAGCTGCACCCCGCGCGCGGTGAAGGGGTGACCGCTTTCCAGGGTGTCTTTCAGCGCCTTGACCATTCGCCGTGAGTGCGGCAGCAGGTCGGAGAGTTTTTGTCCGATGATTTTCTTGGCGCTGACTTCGAACAGTATTTCCCCCGCCGGATTGATGCTGGTCAGGCGCAGGTCGGCGTCGAACGTCAGCACCGTGGTCGTCAGGTATTCTAGTAGCCGTGGAGGCAAGCCTGTGGGCATGGGCCGTCTGTCCGGGGTCCTCAGACCTGTTAATGCATGTTTCACGTCGGTCAGATTTCCCTTGATAATAAATGAGTTAACAATGTTTCAACTATCAAGCCCTATCATGCACCATGTTGGTGCATGAAGCGATATCCCGCGTGCTCCCCCAAAACAAACGCCCCCGTTCCGGGGGCGTTTGAGAAGCTACGGACATCCGCCCCTTTTTTTAGACGCTGTAATACATATCGAACTCGATCGGATGCGTGGTCATGCGCATGCGCGTGACTTCCTGCATCTTGAGGTCGATGTAGGCATTGATCACGTCATCGGTGAACACGCCGCCGGCCTTGAGGAAGGCGCGGTCCTTGTCGAGCGCTTCCAGCGCCATGTCGAGCGAGTGGCACACAGTCGGAATTTTCTTCGCCTCTTCCGGTTCGAGATCGTACAGATCCTTGTCCATCGCCTCGCCCGGATGGATCTTGTTCATGATGCCATCGAGGCCTGCCATCATCATGGCGGTGAAGGCCAGATACGGATTGCTGCCGGCGTCCGGGAAGCGCACTTCGATGCGCCGGCCTTTCGGGTTCGGCACGTACGGAATGCGGATCGAGGCCGAGCGGTTGCGCGCCGAGTAGGCGAGCATGACCGGGGCTTCGAAGCCCGGCACCAGCCGCTTGTAGGAATTGGTCAGCGAATTGGTGATGGCGTTGAGCGCGCGGGCGTGCTTGATGATGCCGCCGATGTAATACAGCGCGGTCTGCGACAGGCCGCCGTACTCGTTGCCGCTGAACAGATTCTTGCCGTCCTTCGCCAGCGACTGGTGCACGTGCATGCCGGAACCGTTGTCGCCGACGATGGGTTTGGGCATGAAGGTCGCGGTTTTGCCGTAACTGTGCGCCACGTTATGCACGCAGTATTTATAGATCTGCAGCTCGTCAGCCTTTTTCACCAAGGTGCCAAACAGCATGCCGATCTCATTCTGACCGGCGGTCGCGACTTCGTGGTGATGGGTTTCGATCTTGAGCCCCATTTCTTCCATGGCGAGACACATGGCCGAGCGGATGTCCTGCTGCGAATCCACCGGGGGGACCGGGAAGTAGCCGCCCTTTACGGTCGGACGATGCCCGAGGTTGCCGCCTTCGTACACCTTCTCGGTGTTCCAGGAGGCTTCCTCGGAGTCGATCTTGACGAACGAGCCGCTGATGTCCGCGCCCCAACGCACGTCGTCGAAGATGAAGAATTCGGCTTCAGGTCCGAAGAAGGCGGTGTCGGCGACACCGGTGCTCCTGAGATAGGCCTCGGCGCGCTTGGCGAGCGAGCGCGGGTCGCGCTCGTAGCCCTGCATGGTGCTGGGCTCGATCACGTCGCAGCGCAGAACCAGGGTCGGCTCCTCCATGAACGGGTCCATGACCGCGGTGGCCGCTTCCGGCATCAGGATCATGTCGGACTCCTGGATGCCTTTCCAGCCGGCAATGGAGGAGCCGTCGAACATCTTGCCATGCTCGAAGAGTTCAGCGTCCACGGTGCTGGCCGGGACGGAAACGTGCTGTTCCTTGCCTTTGGTATCGGTAAAGCGATAGTCAACGAATTTGACCTTCTGGTCTTTGATCATCTTGAGAACATCTGCACCGGACGACATCGGAGTTCCTCCTCGGATACGTTTAATAGCTGCGGCCGCAGCGGAAAATGAGTCCACCATTTAGCATGAAACATGCCACTAATAAAAAACTTTTTAATCAATGACTTATAATTAATTTGATCTTGAAAGGCGGCACTTATGCACCAATATCGTGCATCAAATTAATTGTATGCACCTTTTTAGTGCATTAATAGAAAAGCACTTCGAAGCGGCCGATATCTTGATCCTTTTCAGCGGCATCTGCAAACCGCCGTGCCAGTTGCTCCGCCGCGGCATGGTTGGCGGCGACAGCCAAGGGAAGTCGCAGTTCGATATCGATCCGCCCATTCAGGTAATGCAGGGTCGTGTGCCGGATCTGGCCGGCTTCGGGAATGTCGCGAAAATACTGCGCGAGACGTTTTTCGACCTCATCGCGCAAAGGCAACCGGGCGCAACTGCGACTGTCCACGTCCTCCTCGGTGTCGATATGCACCATGACATCCGTCACCGGCGCGATCTCGCGGATGAGTTTCTGACGCACCACCTCGCTGATCTGGTGTCCCTCGGAGACGCTGACGTGATCGTCCACGATGATGTGCACGTCGGCGAGCGCCTGCCCGCCGACGCGGCGGGTGCGCAGCAGATGCAGTGCCTTGACGCCGCTGACCGCGAGGATGGTCTGGCGTATCGAATCGAGATCGTCCTGGGCCAGCCCGGTATCCACCAGTTCGCGCAATGACTGCCACGCCAGATCCACGCCGACCTTGGCGACCATGAGCGCCACGATCAGGGCCGCGACCGAATCGAAGTAGCCGAAGCCGAGCAGGCTGCCGCCGATGCCGGCGGCCACGATGAGCGAGGACAGGGCGTCGGAGCGGTGGTGCCAGGCGTTGGCCCGCAGCATGTTTGAGTCGAAGCGGTTGGCGATGAGCATGGTGTAGCGATACAACCCCTCTTTGGCGAAGAGGGTGATCACCGCGATCCACAAGGTGAGCGCCGAGGGGATGACGAAGGTCTGCGCGGAATGGAGGCGCAGGCCGGCGCTCACGGCGATGCCGATGCCGACGGCCAGCAGCATGATGCCGAGGATCAGGGTCACGGCGGTTTCGAAACGCGCGTGGCCATAAGGATGATCCTCGTCGGCGCCCTTGCGGCTGTGCTTCAGGGCGAACAGCACCATGAAATCGGTGATGAAATCGGACAGCGTGTGCATGCCGTCGGCCACCAGCGCCTGGGAATGGCCGATCACCCCGATGACGATCTGCGCGATCGTGAGCAGCAGGTTCCACACCACGCTGACCCATGTCACGCGGCGGCTGGCCTGATAACGCGCGGCGTCCGAGACGTCGAGGCCGTGCTGGCCGGTGGCGCTGCTCACG
>JBLMXN010000146.1:0-3446 GCA_050257795.1 Bacteroidota bacterium | reverse complement strand
GGCCGCCGGGGTCGCGGTGCGGCAGGCGATCGCGGACTACGGCGTGACCGGTGTCGGCCTCAAGTGGCCGAACGACGTGTTGTGGGACGGCCGCAAGCTCGCCGGCCTGCTGGTCGACGTGCAAGGCGAAGCCGCCGGGCCGACGCAGGTGATCCTGGGGGTCGGCATCAACGGGAGCATCAGCCGCGAGGACGCCACGCGCATCGATCAACCGTGGGTGGACTTGCAAGCGATCACCGGGACGACCACGGACCGCAACCGCCTGGCAGCGCTCGCGATCGGTCACCTGCTGCGCATGTTCAAGCTGTTCGCGGACAAGGGATTCACGCCGTTTCGCGAGGCCTGGGTCAGCCAGCATCTCTACGATGGCCGGCGGGTGCGACTGCTGCAAGGCGAGCGCGAAATTTCCGGGACGGTGCAGGGAATCGACGATAACGGCGGCCTGGTCGTGCGTCACGCCAAAGGCCAGCAGGTGTTCCATTCCGGCGAAATCAGCCTGAGGCCGGAGAAATGACAACGCCAAGCGCGCCTGAAAGACGCAGCCCGGAGAAGGACTACGTTAATTTGCTGGTCGACCTCGGCAACAGTCGCCTGAAATGGGCGCTGCACGAAGCCGGCCGGTGGCACACGGACGCCGCGTTGTTGGAGACGACCGACTTGGCGCCCTTGCTGGACCGCGTCTGGGGCGGAATGTCCGCGCCGCGTCAGGTCGTCGTATGCAGCGTTTCCGCGCCGCGAAGTTTGCAGACGCTTGAGCAATGGGTGCGCGCACGCTGGTCGCTGGCGCCCCTGATCGTCCGGTCCCGGACGGAGCAACTGGGCGTGAAAAACCGTTACCGCGAGCCGGCGCAACTCGGCGCCGATCGCTGGGCGGCCCTGATCGGCGCGCGCGGGCTGACGTCTTCCGCGGCCTGCGTGGTCGACTGCGGCACCGCCGTGACCGTGGACGCGCTCTCGGCCGAGGGTGAATTTATCGGCGGCGTGATTTTTCCGGGACTGCGGCTGTTGCGCGACGGCTTGGCGCGGGGAACCGTGGGCGTCAAGATTACCGATGGCAGCGATGCCGATTGTCTCGCGCGCTCCACCGCGGATGGTGTGGCGGCCGGTACCTTGTTCGGCCTGGCTGGCGCGGTGGAGCGGCTGATTCACGAATACCGGCGCACACTCGGCGACTCCATGCAGGTGTTGCTCACCGGCGGCTACGGGCCGCAACTCGCACCGCGCCTGTCGGCCGCGTTCACGCCGGTGCCGGACCTGGTGCTCCGTGGGTTGGCGCGGATCGCCGATACCTTATGAAACTGAAATGGCTTTTCGCCGCGCTGGTGCTCGCCAATCTCGGCTTATGGATGTGGGCCAGCTGGTACCGCGAAACCCCCAGGTCGGAGAACCGTAGCGCCCGCCCGCCGATCGCGCCGGAAAAAATGCGGCTGCTGAGCGAACCGGGCGTCAAGCTGAAACCGCGCAAGGCGCCGCCGCCGGCGAACTCCGAACTGGCCGCGGCCGCGGCGCAGGTCTGCTTTCATATCGGTCCGTTCCCCGACGCGAATGCCGCCGCCACGGGCGAATCGAAGCTGAACAAGTGGCATCTTGCAGTTGTGCGCCGCCCCGAGGAAATCAGAATCGTTACCGGTTATCGCGTTTATCTCCCGGCATTCGCGTCGAAGGAGGCGGCCGAGCGCAAGCGCCAGCAGCTGACGCGTCTCGGATTCAGGGATCACGCCGTGACACCGGAAGGGCCGTCGCAATATTCCATTGCGCTCGGCCTGTTCGCGGTCGAGGCCAACGCCCAGGCCCGGGCGCACGAACTGGCCGCCAAGGGCGTGTCGGCCAAGGTGCAACCACTGACGCAATCGCGCACGCGTTACTGGCTGGACATCAACATTGCCGTGCTGCCGGACATCGCCGCCAGGATGAAGCAGATCGACTGGGGCGTGAAGGACGTGCAGGCGCAGGAGGCCGCCTGTCCGGCGGTCGCGCCACCGGGTCCGCCGCCGGAGCATGCGCCGCCCGACAACGCGCCGCACTGAGCGGTTGTTCCGCCGCGAGGGTATACTTACAATTTCGCTCTCGCGATTTCCGCCCGCATAGCTCAGTTGGTAGAGCACCTGATTTGTAATCAGGCGGTCGGGGGTTCAAATCCCTCTGCGGGCTCCATTCAAATGGAATTCTGACAACGAAGCAGCGCGCGATTAATATAATAGCGACGCTCAACATAAAAAACGCGGGAACAACATGAAAACCATCTCTATCGTCGGCCTATCGCTCGCCGTTGCATTCCTGTCCGCGATGACTTCCGACTGGTTGCTGATAAGTCAAAACGATAAGAGCAAAACGTTTGTGCAGGTTACGAGCGTGTCCCCGCGCGGCAAGTTAATGAAGGCATGGTTCCGTTCAGAATTTAAATCGCCACAGATTCGGGAGTCGGGTTCCAAAGAATACCGATCCATGGCGGAACTCGCCTATTTCAATTGTGTTGAAAGGACAAGCGCCATTAGCCGGCTGAATTTTTTTTCTGGCTACTTCAATTCGGGTGAAGTAGTTGGACAAGTTTATTTCCCGATTGAGGAACTGCAATTCAGCGCGGTAGCGTCCGACGTTGATGAGCGAGCCAAGCTGAATTTTGTTTGCCCGCAAAAATAAGTTGTTTTCTTGCTGATGACCCTGCCCGCGTCGGTGCCGCCGGTAGGCGGATGCCGATCGCGTAGCCGCAGTGCCAGATTCTGATTTACAATAGCACCCTTTACGCGAAGCCACTTGAGTCACTCCAGCACCCTTACATAAATTTATGGAAAAATCGCCTGCTGATGCGGTAGTGACGGTCCGCCAATATTATCAATCGCTGCCCGCGCGCATGCAGGCCGTGCGCGCCCGCGTGCCCCGGCCGCTGACGCTGGCGGAAAAAATCCTGTACGCGCACTTGGCCGACCTCAACGCGGCGCTGCCGGAGCGCGGCCAGACCACGGTGGCGCTGCGGCCCGATCGCGTGGCGATGCAGGATGCCACCGCGCAGATGGCGATCCTGCAGTTCATGACCGCCGGCCGCGCGGAAGCGGCGGTGCCGAGCACGGTGCACTGCGATCACCTGATCCGCGCCAGGGTCGGCGCGTTCAAGGATCTGGAAGTCGCCGAGAGCACCAATAAAGAGGTATACGACTTTCTCGCCTCGGCATCGGCCAAGTACGGCATGGGCTTCTGGAAGCCGGGCTCCGGCATCATCCATCAGGTCATACTCGAGCACTACGCCTTCCCCGGCGGCCTCATCATCGGCACCGATTCGCACACGCCGAACGCCGGCGGTCTCGGTATGCTCGCGATCGGCGTCGGTGGCGCCGACGCGGTGGACGTCATGGTCGGCATGCCGTGGGAGTTGCTGTGGCCGAAACTCATCGGCGTGCGCCTGACCGGCAAACTCTCCGGCTGGACCAGCGGCAAGGACGTGATCCTCA
>JBLMXN010000145.1:0-19753 GCA_050257795.1 Bacteroidota bacterium | reverse complement strand
AGGTCCTTCAATTCGGCGCTGTCGCCGGTCGCGGCGAACCTGGTCTTGAGCGCGAGCGTCGTGAGCGCGTTTTTGTCGGTGCTGTCGTATTTCACTCCGAGCCTGTCCATCAGGGTGCGCGGATTGAACGGCTTCAGCTCGAGCGTGCCGCTCACGGCCGGTGCCTCCAACAGGCGGGTGCCCTTGAGGCTCGCGAGCAGGCTGAGATTGTCCGCCGAGAGCGAAAGATTCGTGACGTCGAGCGCCTGCGCCGCGAGATCGAACGCCATCCGCGATTTCAGGTCGACGCGCGTGCGTAGCCGCGGCTGACCGCTTTCCAGGTCGAAAGAAAGTGCCACGTCCACCGGCTGGCCGACGGCGATTTTTCCGGTCTTGAGATCGAGATTGTGCACGGCGTAATGCGCGCGCGTGGACTGGTCGTTCCAGGTGACGTCGGCCTGGCGGATGTCGATCTTCCTGATGCTGACGCCGCCGATGCTGACTTCCTGGCCCGCGGCCGGTTTCGCGGCGGGTTTTTCCTCGGCCTTGGACGGTTTGGTCAGGTCATCCCAGTTGGTTTTGCCGGCGGCATTTTTGGCGAGATTGAGCTTGAGCTTGTCGAGGAACACAGTGTCGACGACGATCTGTTTGCGCAGCAGCGGCAGCAACTCCACCTTGGCGCCGGCGCCGTCGAGGCGCGCGAACGGCTCGGGGCCGAAGCCCGGGGCGTTGCCGAGTTCGAGCTTGCCGGTCTCGATGCCGATCCACGGGAAGAACGACCAGCCGAGCTTGCCGTCGATGCGCAATTCACGCCCGGTCTGGGCCTTGACCGTTTCGATGATCTTGCCTTTGTACTGGTTGGGGTCGAGAAACAGCGTCAGGCCGACGACCAGGAGTATGAACAGGACGATCAGGCCGCCCACGGCGATGGCCAGTATTTTTAGGAATTTTTTCAAGGCGTTCCTCCCTGGAAATGGAGCGGGTGATGGGAATCGAACCCACGTCTAAAGCTTGGGAAGCTCTCGTTCTACCATTGAACTACACCCGCGATGGCCCAGAATATGCAAGGTCTAAGGGCAAGGGGCCGGCCGAGGTCAGTCGTCGGCCAAGGTGATTCTACATTGGTGATCCAGGACATCAAGCCGCACGCGCAAAATGACGCCGATCCGTTGTTGATCAGCTATCTGGATGCGATTGTGGCGCTTACCTGCCAGCGCGAGGCGCAGGGACTCACCGCGTCCCTGATCGATTCCCTGTGCCGGCATGTGAAGGCGGAGCGTTTCCGGCTGTTGTCGATTCTGAACTTCGACATGGACGCCGAATTCGATGCGAGCCGCATGCAGGACGTCGTCGTGCGCGACTGGCTCGACCCGTTGTCGGCCGCGGTGCCGATCGCGCACGACGCGGACCTGCTGGCCTGCGCGCGCACGCGCCAACGGATCGGCCGCGCATTTCCCGGCACCGATGCGCGCCGGCTGATTCTTCCCATCTTCGGTGTGAGTCATGTCACGGCGATGCTGGTTATCGAGGGCATGCGCGAGGTCGGCGGCGAGGAGGCGGTGCTGGCGCGCCTGCTGCAGATCTTCAGCAACCAGCTGTATCTGCTCTCCCGCAACGAACTGGATGGATTGACCGGCCTGCACAACCGTCAGGCCTTCGACGAGCGCATCAAGCGCCTGGTGCTCAGCGCGGGACGCCCGGACCGGCGTGCTCACCCGGTCGCGAGCGCGCCGGACAACTGCCTGGCGCTGCTCGATATCGACCACTTCAAGATGGTCAATGACAAGTACGGGCACCTGTACGGCGACGAGGTGCTGGTGCAGTTCGCGCGCATCATGGGCCGCGCGTTTCGCCATCAGGACATGCTGTTCCGCTACGGCGGCGAGGAGTTCGCCGTGGTGCTGGTCGGCATCGTTGCCGATGCCGCCGTGCCGGTGCTGGACTCCTTCCGGCGCACGCTGGAGGCGCACGAGTATCCGCAGATCGGCTGCAAGACCGTGAGCGTGGGTGTGGCGGATATATCCCCCGGCGAGAGCGTGGATACCATCATCAACCGGGCCGACAAGGCGCTCTACCATGCCAAGCAAAACGGGCGCAACCAGGTATGCTGCTATGAAACCCTGGTGATGCAAGGGAAGCTGGCGCCGCTGACGGTGGCCACGGGCGACATCGAGTTCTTCTGACTGCGCGCCTCCCGGCGTGCGTTATTCCGGAGTCGGGAATACAATAATCGGGCCGGTAACACCGACACGGCCGATTCCGCACGCACTCCCATTCCATGAAGATCATACTCAACGGCCAGGAAAAAAGCGTCGAGGCGCCGCTGACAATTGCCGGGTTATTGCAGGGAATGGGTCTGGGTGAGCGCCGCGTCGCGGTCGAGGTCAACCGGGAGATCATCCCGCGCAGCCAGCATGGCGCGTATGAACTGAAAGACAACGATCGCGTCGAAGTGGTGTTCGCGATCGGAGGTGGCGGCATGAGCCGCGGTACAGGAGGCAATACATGGCAGTAACAGCCGAAACGATTCGTTCCACATCCTCGGACCCGCTGATCATCGCGGGCACGGCGTACGCGTCCCGGCTGCTGGTCGGCACCGGCAAGTACAAGGACATGAATGAAACCCGCCGCGCCATCGAGGCAAGCGGGGCACAGATCGTCACGGTCGCGATCCGGCGCACCAATATCGGCCAGAACCCGAACGAGCCGAGCCTGCTTGAGGTCCTGCCGCCGTCGCAGTATACCTATCTGCCGAATACCGCCGGCTGCTACAACGCCGAAGACGCGGTGCGCACCTGCCGGCTGGCGCGCGAGCTGCTCGACGGCCACGCGCTGGTGAAGCTCGAGGTGCTGGGGAGCGAAAAGACGCTGTATCCCGACATCCCCCAGACCCTCAAGGCCGCCGAGATCCTTATTAAGGATGGTTTCAAGGTCATGGTGTACACCAACGACGATCCGGTGGTGGCCAAGCGTTTCGCCGACATGGGCTGCGTGGCGGTGATGCCGCTCGCGGCGCCGATCGGATCGGGCCTGGGCATCCGCAATCCGTACAACATCCGCTTCATCGTCGAGGAGGCCACGGTGCCGATCCTGGTGGACGCCGGCGTCGGCACCGCGAGCGACGCAGCGGTGGCGATGGAGCTCGGCTGCGACGGCGTGCTGATGAACACCGCGATCGCCGCGGCGCAGAATCCGGTGCTGATGGCGCAGGCAATGCGCAAGGCGGTCGAGGCCGGGCGCGGGGCCTACCTCGCCGGGCGCATGCCGCGCAAGCAGTACGGCACGCCGTCGTCTCCCCTCGGCGGAACGTTTTTCTAAATTGTTTCGAACCGCCAAAACGCCAGGGACGCCAAGAAAATCGGAATCGAGTTTCAAAGACCTTGGCGCTCTTGGCGTCTTGGCGGTTTGTCCTTAAATGGCCGAATCCGGTACCGCATTCAGACCCATCCGCAGTTTCGTGCGCCGCGAAGGCCGCATGACCCCGGCGCAACGGCGCGCGCTGAAAGAACTCTGGCCGCGCTATGGTCTGGATGCCGGCGACACTCCGCCGTTTGATTTCGCGCGGATTTTCGGACGCCGCGCGCCAGTCGTGCTCGAGATTGGTTTCGGCGACGGTGAGGCGCTCGCCGCGACGGCGGCGGCGCATCCCGAAAACGACTATCTCGGCGTCGAGGTGCATCGACCGGGAGTGGGCGCGTTGTTGCGGCGGCTGGCGGAGCGGAACCTCACGAACGTCCGTGTCATGGTCGCCGACGCCAAGGAGGTGCTGACCGCGCGCATTCCGGACGGCGCGCTCGCCGCCGTGCATCTGTTCTTCCCCGATCCCTGGCCGAAGCAGCGGCATCACAAGCGCCGCCTGGTGCAGCCCGATTTTGCCGTGCTGGTGGCGGGCAAGCTCGCGCCCGGGGGATATCTTCATGTCGCCACCGACTGGCAGGACTACGCCGAGCACGTGGCGGCGGTGCTGGCGCGCACGTCCGGCATGGTCGAAGCCACCGCGCGCGCGGATTTTTTCACGCGGCCGCCGACCCGGTTTGAGCGACGCGGCCGCCGGCTTGGCCATGCAGTGCGCGATCTGGTTTATCGGCGTTCGGGGTAATGGCCGTCCAGGAGTTGGAGTCTCTATCAAAATGTAATTGATCGCCAGGACGCCAGGGAACGACAAAACCGGACGAGATTGCTTTTCCTGGCGACCCTGGCGCCCTGGCGTTCAGGATCATAATTACTATTGTCAGGTGTCCGCGAAAACGCCGATGATTTATTTGCCGCGGTTGATGAGCGCCTCTTTTTCCTTGCGCGAGAGCAGGCGCAGGGCGCATTCGCGGATCAGGGCCTCGGAGCGGCTGCCGCAGATTTCCTGGTAACGCAGGACGACCGGCCGGCGGCTGCGGGTGTAGCGCGCACCGCTGCCGTCGTTGTGCTGTTGATGACGCCGTTCGATATCGTTGGTGACGCCGGTGTAAAACGAGCCGTCGCTACATTCCATGATGTAGACATACCAGGGTTTTTCCGGGCCCGCAGAGGCAGTGTCACCGGCCCGGACCACCGCGGGTCTGTCATCCTTGTACATGGACATGCTCAGTTGAAGTTGGCGACGATCTGTTTGAGTTCGGCGATGCGTTTGTGCACGTCGGGCGCGTCGCCGGCGCCGGGGCGCTGCGCGAGGTAAGACTGGTAATTTTCGAGCGCGGCCCGGTAGCATTCGAGATGCTCGTAGATGCGTCCGCGATCGCGCACCTCATCGGGCTGGTCGGGCTGGATGAGCAGGATCTGGTTGACCACCGTGAGCGCCTTGTCGTGACGCTCGCGCCGCAGGTAGGCGCCCTTGAGGTTGCGCAGCATGCGCACCAGGATTTCCTTCTTGTTGGCCGAGATGAGCAGGCGCTCGAGCGGCGCGTAGGCGGCCTCGGCCGCGCCGAAGGTGTCCTCCAGCATCTGCTCCAGGTCTTCCTTGCTCATGAGACAGCCGCCGGAAAAGGGGTCGAGCACGACCTCGCCTTCGCGGGTGGTGAATTTCACCAGGAAATGGCCGGGGAAGGACACGCCCTTCAGCGGCAACCCGAGGCGGCGGCCGACTTCCAGATAAAGGATGGACAGCGTGATCGGGATACCGCGCTTGCGGTCCAGCACTTCGTTCAGAAAGCTGTTGCGCGGGTCGTCATAATTGTCCATATCGCCGGAAAATCCCTGCTCCACGAACAGAAACTGGTTGAGGGCGACCAGCGTGTCCTCCAGGCCCGCCTGGGCCGGGAGCCGCTGCTGCACGCCGGTGGCCAGTTCGTCGATCTGTCGCAGATAGGCCTCGACGTCCAGGGCGGGGTACTCATCCCGGGCGATCAGCAAGGCGGCTTCCGCCAGATTCAGCTCCTGCTCGGAGCCTTTGACGATTTCACTCAGACGTTCGTGTATGAATGATTCCATAACCAGGCCGTCCGTGACGGCGACGATGAAACAAAGCTAAGGCTAAGGATAGCAGACAGATCAGCCAATGACGGGCGAGTCGGCGGTTACCGAAACGCAAAGTCATTCATGGAGTTGAAGATGTTTGTTGCGGTGAAACAGAAAAGAATCACGCCACCGGTTAATTCGGACGCATTGCCACGATCGCGATCTCGGCATTGTTGTCCACCGGACTGTCGAGCGCGACGAATTGTCGATTGACCGTCACGCGCACCGCGTTTTCCGCGAGCGCGTGTTCCCAGTTTTCACCGCGCTGGCGTAGCCACGCCAGCAGCGCGCGCACGTCGGTGACGGATGGCGGCAGGTCGGTTTCTTCGGAAGCACGACCGAGTTTTTCCACGAGGATCGCGAAGTACAGGATTTTTGCCATGGGTGGGTAACCCCTTGCCGCTAGGGTGTGAAACAGGTGAGGTCACGGGCGAAGCCGACCGACCCGGCGTAGCGTTTCCTGATCATCTCAAGGATTTCCGCTTCCCGTTCCGGCGCCAGCCGGGCGCGCGGCAGCAGCACCAGTTGTTTTGCCGCGACTTCATTTGCGAACCGGGCGATTTCCTCCGGCGCGTTTGGCGCTGGACCGAGCGAAACCGCCAGCCAGTCGGCATTCCTGGCCAGTGCCTCCGCGGAATTGCCGGTGCCGTCCGCAACACCGCTGAATACGATGCTCTTGCCGGCGGTTTCGATGCGCCAGATCAGGGCCGGCGCGGTGTTGGGCGTGACGTAAACCGCGGAGACACGCAGGCGCTCGTTGGCGAACGGGCTGTGAATCGCCCCCGTGGGACGGCGCATGCCGAGGCGGTTGGATTCCTCGCCCACGTCATGCGGCTGGAGCTTGTAAGGAGTCTTGGCGAGCGGGTTGAGCAACTCCCCCAGATAGCGGTAGGCGCCGCGCGTGCCGTCGAACAGGGCACGTATGAACGCCACCGTCGATGGCGCGAATTTGTTCCCGGCGGGGCCGTAAACCGGAAGCGGCCGGTTGCGGTTCTGCGCGAGCGATGCCTGCAGCAGCGTCGGCAGATCAACCGTGTGATCGGCATGCAGGCGGGTGAGGAGAATCGCGTCGAGATCGGCGGTGCTGGCGCCGCTTTCGACGAAACGCAACGCTACCGCCGCGCCCACGTCTACCAGCACGCGCGGCTTGCCGTCGATCCAGACGAGATAACCGCTCTGCGCGTGCGGTTCCGCCGTTTCCGGTCCGCTCGAACCTAGCACCTGCACCGCGACCGGGGCGTTGCCGCAGGGCTGGGCGAGGGCCGCCGGCAGCCAGACCGCACCCAATAATCCGAGGAGCAGCGCCCAGTGCCCGAGGCGAATGCTCTTTCGGCAATGGGCGCAGATAGCGGCAGTGAACCAGGTTTCCATGAGCGCCACTGCCGTCTCCGAAGGGGCTGCCACCTCCCGAGGCGACAGCGCTTTCGGAGGTGGCAGCCGGTGCGCCTCAATGAGCATTGCCTCCTGTGGCAGCCTGGCGTCCTCCTTTCGAAGGAGCTTCGCCTCGGAAAGGAGGCGCCCTGCGCCTCGGGATCCGGCGGCTAGCCGCACGATCAAACCGGCTCCATGCGCTGAATGCGGTCGAGGCGGATCGTCACGGTTTCGCCGGAAGCGGCGCGGCAGATAAGGAACTCCTCGTGATTCTGCGTCTTGAGATCGAGCGGCAGCACCACCTCGTCGTGGAACACGTTGTCCTCGCGCCAGCGCAGATGCAGTTTCTGCCGGTGCAGGATCGCAACCTCGTATTCCGAGTAGCGCGCGCAGGCGATGGGCGAGTACGGCTTCTGGTCCGGGGCGTCAGTCATTGTCGCGCTGGGTCTCGACCCCCGTCAGTTCGCCGTCCGCCCCGACCTCAATACGAAATACGATCGGCTTACAGCAGACATAGCAGTCCTCGATGTATTCCTGGCTGCCGGCGGAAACGTCGATTTCGGTTTGGAACGTCTCGCCGCAGTAAGGGCACTGTACGTCCTGAAGCTGGGTCATGCCTCAGTCTAACAGGGTTTCCAGCCGGCCGGTGCCGCCCCGGTTGTCATGCCGCCAAAGCCGGCGTATGCTGGTTGAGAACAAAACGAGAACATTATATTCTTAATGGCAGGACGAACGAGCGCAGCGAGTAGGGCGACATCTTATGGCAGGACGAACGAGCGCAGCGAGTAGGGCTTCCTTTAGGGCAGGACGAACGAGTGTCACCAATGACCGGGACTGCTTTTATGGCGACTGACCGTTCGCGCCAGGTGTACGATTTCGTCCGGGCCTACGTGGCCCGGCATGGCTATGCGCCCAAGTTGCGCGAGATCGCGGCGCATCTCGGGATCGTCTCGCGCGGAGTGGTGCATCGCCACCTGCGCGCCCTGGAACAGGAAGGCTTGATCAGTATCGAGTCGGATCGTGCGCGCGGCATCCGGCTGCGCAAGGGCCGGGGCGCCTCGGCGCGGCCGTTTGCGCTGCGCCTGCTCGGGCGCATCGCCGCGGGCCGGCCGATCGAGGCCATCCCCGGGGAGGACGAGATCGATCTGGCGGAGTTTTTCGTCAACGGCAACCGTTTCGTGTTGCGGGTGCAGGGCGACTCCATGATCGAGGACGGCATTCTCGACGGCGACATGGTGGTCGTGGAGAAGCGCGAGACCGCGGACAACGGCGAGATCGTGGTGGCGCTCATCGACGGCATGGAAGCGACGCTGAAGCGCCTGCAGAAAAACCGCGACGGCACCGTGACGCTGCGCCCGGCCAACAGCCAGATGTCGCCGATGCGCTATCCGGCCGCGCGCGTACGCATTCAAGGTGTGGTCGTGGGCCAGTTTCGCTCTTATAGATGATGGGCCATGACACCCCTGACCTGTTACTGGCCGCGGGCCGTTATTCACGTCGACAGGAACGCGTTCATGCGCTGCGCGACATCAGTATCAACCTGCGTTATGGCGAGTTCACCATCGCGCCGGCGACGCTGCTGGAGCGCTCGACCATGCCCAAGGTGATCGCGCCCGCTTGGCGCCCGGACCGGTACCGGCGCCATATTCCGGACTGATTCATGCAGGAAAGACCGGAAAAGATGCCGTCGATCGCGCCGCCGCGGGGTCGCGGCGCGGTGTCGAATCCGCAAGGCCGGTTCGAGCGCGTGACGCGCGACCCGTACGACGACGGCTGGTGGCCGGAGGAAGAGTTGCCGCCGCTCGCCACCACGGTCCGGATCGAGGAAAGCCGCAGCATCATCGCGCGCAACGATTCGCCCGACATCCCGTTTTCCCAGTCGATCAATCCGTATCGCGGCTGCGAGCATGGTTGTGTCTACTGCTATGCGCGACCGAGCCATGCCTATGTCGGCTTGTCGCCGGGGCTGGATTTTGAAACCCGGCTGTTCGCCAAGGCCAACGCCGCGGAAAGATTGCGCGAGGAGCTGGCCCGGCCCGGTTATGCGTGCCAGACCATCGCGCTCGGCGCGAATACCGATCCGTATCAGCCGATCGAGCGCAGGTATCGTCTCACGCGCCAGATCATTGAACTGCTGTCGGAGTGCGACCACCCGTTGTCCATTGTCACCAAGTCCTCGCTGATCGAGCGCGATCTCGACTTGCTCGGCTCGCTGGCGCACCGGGATCTGGTTCATGTTTACATTTCCATCGCCACGCTGGACCGCCAGCTGGCGCGGCGGCTGGAACCGCGCGCCAGCGCCCCGCCGCGGCGGCTGGAAACGGTGCGCCGGCTGGCCGCGGCCGGCATTCCCACCGGGGTGCTGGTCGCGCCGGTGATTCCGGCACTGACCGACAACGACGTGGAAAAAGTTCTGGAAGCGGCGCGCGCCGGCGGCGCGCGCTGGGCCGGATACGTGCTGCTGCGCCTGCCGCATGAAGTGAAGGACCTGTTCCGCCAGTGGCTGACAACCCATGCGCCGCTCAAGGCCGGACATGTCATGAAGCTCGTGCGCGAGACCCGCGGCGGACGCGCCAACGATCCGCGCTTCGGCGCGCGCATGCGCGGCGAGGGGCGGCTGGCGGATCTGATCGAGGACCGGTTCGCCATCGCCTGCCGGCGCCTGGGCTTCAATCGGGAGGAAGGTTTTCTGGACCACAGCCGGTTTCGCCCGCCTGCCGTCGGTCCCCAGCTGCCTTTGTTCTGAATGTCATTTTCGCCTGCCGTTGCCCGTCATCGCGCGCTTGCACCGGCGGCGTCATGGACTAAGTTACAGACAGATAGATAGCCGCGAGCGTCATCGCGGAACCACACCGGTTCAATCCAGGGAGATACCATGAGAAAACGTCTGCTCGTCGGCTGCATCGCGCCGGCGATGATTTTCTGCGCCGCACCGGTTTTTGCCGGGACTGGCGACTTCGGGATCAACGTCAAGGCCGGGTCGCTCGGTGCCGGCGCCGAACTGTCCAAATCCCTCAGCGACAAATTCAGCATCGGCCTGGGCGTCAACAGCTACAACTATAAAACCGCCAAGACCGAGAGCAATATCGACTACGACTTCAAATTTGAACTCCAATCGGTTTCGCTGCTGGGGAGCTATCACCCTTTCAGCGGCGTGTTCCGTCTCACCGGCGGCGTGCTCTACAACAACAACGAATTGAAACTGGACGGCAAGCCGACCGCCGGATCGACCTATAACATCAACGGCGTCACCTACAGTGCCTCCCAGGTCGGCACGCTCACCGGCGCGCTCACGTTCAACAAGACCGCGCCGTATCTCGGCATCGGCTGGGGCAATCGCCCGGGCGGCAAGCTGGGGCTGACCGCGGACATCGGTGTGCTGTACCAGGGCGCGCCGAGTCTGGCCCTGAACGCCACCGGCGCGCTGAGCGATCCGGCGCTGGCGTCCGATCTGGAGCAGGAGCGCAAGAGCGCCGAATCCGATCTCGGCAACTTCAAGTGGTATCCGGTAGTGTCGGTCGGCCTTTATTTCCGTTTCTGACGCAGAACATCTCGACCTGACGGGCGCGCCGGCGCAAGCCGCCGGCGCGCCTTTTTATTTTTACGCGCACCCGCGCCGTCTGAATTAGAATGGCGGCGAGGACCGCATGAGCCGACAACCAGCCGTCGCATCCCATCCCCGGATCCGCCTCGGCATCAGCAGCTGCCTGCTGGGCCAGCGCGTGCGTTACGACGGCAACCACAAGCACGATCGTTTCATCACCGACACCCTGGGGCGTTTTTTCGAGTTCGTTCCGGTTTGCCCGGAGGTGGCGATCGGGCTCGGGGTGCCGCGTCCGCCGATCCGCCTGATCGGTCCGGCCTCCGCGCCGCGCGCCGTCGGCACTGACGACCCGACGCTGGAAATGACGGACAAACTCGACGCCTGCGGCCGCCGCATGGCGCGCGAGCTGGACGACATCAGCGGATATATTTTCAAAAGCAAATCCCCGAGCTGCGGCATGGAACGGGTGAAGGTTTATCAACGCGGCGGAATGCCGGCCAAGCACGGGCGCGGTATCTATGCCGCGGCGTTTCTCACGGCGCGGCCGGCGTTGCCGGCGGAAGAGGAGGGCCGCTTGAACGATCCGCGGTTGCGCGAAAATTTCATCGAGCGTGTATTCAGCTACCGGCGCTGGCAGGCCCTGGAGGCTTCGGGGCTGACCCCGGCGCGGCTGGTGGAGTTTCACACGCGCCATAAACTCGCGCTGCTGGCGCACGGCACCGAAACCTATCGCCAGCTCGGGCGTCTCGTGGCGCAGGCTGGGAAAAGGGGCCTGAGAGTCCTGGCCGACGAATATATCCGGCGGTTCATGGGGGCCCTGGCGCACCCGGCGACTCCGGCGCGTCACGCCAACGTGATGATGCATCTGATGGGCTATCTGAAGCAGGAGCTGGACGCCGCCGACAAGGCCGAGTTGCTGGAGCTGATCCACGGCTTCCGTACCGGAGAGGCGCCGCTCGCGGCGCCTCTCACCCTGCTGCGCCACCACTTCCGGTCGTTGCCTCATCCGTATGTCGCACATCAAACCTATCTTTATCCGGATCCGCAGGAACTGTTGTTGCGCGGCGGTTTTTGAGCGGACCCAGTGCACTCGGAAAATCTCCGGCGCGGTGCGGTGTTGATGATCGCCTCCGGGCTGTTGTTCTCGGTGATGGGCGCGATGGTCAAATACCTCTCGACGCACCTGCCGAATGAAATGGTGGTGTTCTTCCGCAGCGCCATGGGATTGGCGGCGCTGCTGCCGTGGGTGTGGCGACGCGGCTTCGGCCATCTCAAGACGCAGCAGTGGCGCGGGCACCTGCTGCGCGGGCTCGCGGGGCTGGCGGCGATGTACTGTTATTTTTACGCTCTTGCCCACATGCCGCTGGCGGAAGCCACGCTGCTCAATTACTCGACGCCGTTGTTCGTGCCGTTCATCGCGATGCTGTGGCTCGGCGAAAAAATTACCCATCGGCTGTGGGCGGCGATCGGCCTCGGGTTTTTCGGCATCGTGCTGATCCTGAAACCGGGACTCGAGCTGTTCACGCCGGTTTCGCTGATCGGTGTTTCCGCCGGTATCTTCGCGGCGCTCGCGATGACGAGCATCCGCCGGCTCACGCGCAGCGAGCCGACGTTGCGCATCGTTTTCTATTTCAGCACCGTGGGCACGGCGGTCTCCGCGGTGCCGCTTGCCTGGCGCTGGCAGACGCCCGAACCGGGCCTGTGGGCGCTGCTCGTCGGCATGGGGTTTGTCGGGAGCCTGGCGCAATCGCTGCTCACGCGCGCCTACTCTTACGCGCCGGCCGCGCATGTCGGTCCGTTCAGCTATTCCACCGTGGTATTCGCCGCCGGTGTCGGCTGGCTGTTCTGGGGCGAAGTGCCGGACCTGCTGTCCCTCGCCGGCACGGTGCTGGTGTGCCTGGCGGGTATTCTGACTATCCGCATCGCTGGCCGCCGCGCCGCTCCTCTGGCCGCAATTTCCAGCCGACGATGAGGTTCTGGAGGCGGTGCAAATCTGCCGATGGCTTGCCGATTATTTGTTTGCGCCAACCTTGTCAGTCGCATGGCCATGTCCCAAAATAAATGAACGGACTCCGCGGGAAACCGCGACGACTCATGAATAATGAAAATGGAGATCAGCATGAACAGCCTGGACAAAGCGGTGGAGCTGGTGTTGCGCTGGAAAGCCGATCGGCAGAAAGACCGCGCCGAAATCGTGGCCCGGCTCGAGGGCGTCATCAAGGAATGCCAGGCCGCCACCCAGGTATGGCAGAGTTATCTCGCCAAGCCCGGCGCCCCGGGGGATCACTGGACCATCATCAGCTGGATCGGAGCGGAGCGGGCCAGGCAACTGCTCGACATCAATCTGCGGGCCAAGCAAATGGTCGAGGAGGCTTGCCGCATGGCCGGACCGGAGGCGGGCCGCTACGTAAATTTTGACGAGGGTCCTGTCGAAACCGCCTATCGCCAGCTCAACCAGGGCGAGACCGGCGTCGATGCCGCCAAAACCGCCGTCGAGCGTCTGCACGCACGCATGAATCAATTGCGCGGGTTGATCGAACGCCTCCGTTCCGCCAAGCCCGCCGCCGCGCCAGCCAAGAGAGCGGCACAGAAACCCGCCGGCAAAAAGGCGCCCGCGAAAAAAACCGCGAAGAAGGCCGCCGCCAAGCCGGCCAAAAAGAAATCCGCGCCGAAGAAAAAATAACCCCCGGCTGGAAATCCGTCCGGCCATCCCCATTAACCCTCCCGGAAAATCTTCCGGGAGGGTTAATGCCCACTGCCACCCACGTCGTCTGTCCGCATTGCAATGGCATCAACCGCGTTCCGCCGGAACGGCTCGGCGACCGCCCGAAGTGTGGCAGCTGCCATCTGCCGTTGTTTGACGCCAAGCCGGTTGTCTTGAATGAAAGCAACTTCCAGCGCCACATTGAAAAAAGCGACCTGCCGGTGGTGGTGGATTTCTGGGCTCCCTGGTGCGGACCGTGCAAGATGATGGCGCCGGTCTTCGCGCAGGCGGCGGCGCAATTCGATGCGCGTTTGCGCTTGGCCAAGCTGAACACCGAAGAGGCGCCGGCGCTGGCCGCGCGCCATGACATCCGCAGCATTCCGACGCTGGTCGTGTTCCGCTATGGCCGGGAAACGGATCGGGTCGCTGGCGCGTTGCCGCCGGCGCAACTGTCGGCCTGGTTGCAACGTCAGCTATAGGGTAGAAAAACAAAGCGCCCCGAACGGGGCGCTTTGGGTTACGGCATGAAGCTTGAAGATTACTTCGCCGGGGCGGCAGGGGCGCCCTCTTTCATCTCTTCCTTCTTCTCTTCCTTCTTGGCCTTCACGTGCTTCTTCGTGGCCTTCTTCTTCATCGTCTTTTTCTCTACTTTCTCTTCCTTCTTGACTTCGGCCGTGGCGCCGTTGCCCTTGGCAGCCGGTTCTTCGGCGTTGGCGAAATGCACCGCGCCGAACATCAGGGCGAAGGCCAGGGCAAACAGGGAGGTCAGTGACTTTTTCATACAAAAGCTCCTTAAGGATAAAACGTCATTTTGGATGTCTGATGGCCTGCGTACGTCTTCATGCGTGCCAGCATTGCGGGTTCCTAAAGCAATCGACATGCCAACCCGGTAGTTAATTAATTTATTTTTAATCAAATACTTACAAAAATATTATAAACTGAGTTAAGCTTCAATCTTGTAGCAAGCTTCAAAATTTGTAGCTTGCCGCATTCCAAGGGGGAATATGTCGTATCGATTTCTGAAGCTTGGTCGCCTCCAGCGCAAGGTGCTGCTGGTGATTTCGGTCATCGTGATCGTGCCGATGCTGGTGGCCGGCTGGCTGGCGGCGGAATGGGTGTCGATCGCCTTCGAGCGACGCCTGCAGCAATGGATCGTGGACGCCGCGCGCGCCAACCAGAACTGGCTGCAGGCATACCAGAATGACGCCACCATGCTGGGCCGGGTGCTGGCGGACGATCCGTCGTACCTTGCCAGCGTCGAGCACAGTCCCGAGGATGCCATGTCGCCGCAAATGCGGCGGATCTCGCAGGAGCTCGGGATCAATCTGATCCAGCTTTATAGCCCGGACAAGAAGCTGCTTTATTCCTCGATTCCGGTGGACGTCGACGCCCAATGGGTGCGCGGCCAGACCGAGGCGGTGCTGAAGGTAAAACGCAAGCAAAAGACCATGCTCGCCGCGGTCGGCATCACGCCGATTCCCCGTCGCGGCACGCCGCGCTACTACATCGTGCTCGGCAGCCTGCTCGGCCAGGATTTCACCGACGAGCTGGCGCAGCTAACCGGCATGAAAGCGCGCCTGTATTATCGCGAGGGTAAAAATTACTACGATCTCTTTGCCGGACCGGGCGATGTTGTCGCGCTCAAGGATCTGCCGGCATCGGCACTCAACCGCCTGGAGAAGACACGAAAATCTTACTACAGCGTTGAGACACAAGACGGTAAATACCGGGGACTGTATACCCCGATTGTCGATCCGACGGGACGGGTTGAAGCGATCATGTTCTCGGGTCTGGAGCGGCGCGGAGTGCAGGAGGTGTTGACCAACCAAGTGGTGATGTTTCTGCTGATTGCGCTGCTCGGCATCGTCATCGGCATCTTGACCGGTTTGCTGCTGTCGCGCCTGGTGCTCCGGCCGCTGCAATACCTGCGCAACGGCGTGATGCAGCTCGCCGGCCAGAACTTCAACGCCAACGTGCCGATCCATTCGGATGACGAGCTGGGCGACCTGGCCAAGGCCTTCAACGCCATGGCCGCGCGGCTGCACGAGGCGCGCGACGAGCAGGCGCAGCGCTTTCGCAAGGACAAGCTCGCGGCCATGGGCGAGCTGTCGGCAGCGCTGGCGCACGAGATCCGCAATCCCATCGGCATCATCAACACCTCCGCCGCGTTGCTCGACAAGCCGGATTACGCGCCCGAGAAAAAAGCGGAACTGACGCGCATGATCCGCGAGGAAAGCCTGCGCGTATCCAACCTGGTGCAGGACTTCCTGCAGCTGTCGCGCCATCGCCAGCCGCAATTCGCGCGCATCGACCCGGTGCAACCGCTGGAACGCGCCCTCGAAATCGCTTTGGCGGGCGGAAAACCGGTAGCCGTGCACAAGCAGTTCGACCATGACGGCGTGAAGATCAACGCTGACGCCGGCCTGCTGCAGCAGGCCTGGGGCAATATCCTGACCAACGCGCTGCAGGCGATGGACGGCCGCGGCGGCGAGCTCAGGTTGCGGGCGCGTCTCGAGAACGGCGAGATTCTGGTGTCGGTCGAGGACAACGGGCCGGGCTTGCCGGCGGAAATCATGCCGCGCCTGTTCGAGCCGTTCTTCACCACCAAGGAGCAGGGCACGGGGCTCGGTCTGACCATCGCGTACACGCTGGCGGAGGCGAACGGCGGGCGCCTCGAGGCGGCCGCGCCGGAGGGCAGTGGCGCGCGGTTCATCATGCGATTCCCGGCGCAAGGCGGGGCGAAGACATGAAACGCACGGTCCTGGTCGTGGACGACGAGAACAATATGCAGACGGTCATGCGCATGATCCTGGAGGGCGCCGGGCACCGGGTCATCGTGGCGGACAGCGGCGAGGCGGCGCTGACTCACGCGGGGAATCCGAACCTGGACGTGGTGCTGAGCGATCTCAAGATGCCCGGCATGAGCGGCGAGGAGTTCGTCATCCGCTTCCGCAAGGAACGGCCGGACGTACCCGTGATCATCGTAACGGCGCACGGCACCATCCGTTCGGCGGTGAAGAGCATCCACGACGGTGCGGCCGATTATCTTACCAAGCCGTTCGAGCCGGAGCAGCTCGAAATCGCGGTGCACAACGCGATCAAGTTGCGCGACATCCTGCGCGAGAACGAGAGCCTCAAAGCCGCGGTCAGCGATTCGCGCGGCGCCAAACGCTTGGTCGGCGAGTCGCGCGCGGCGCTGCATCTGCTCGAGGAGATCCGGCGCGTGGCGCCGTACAAGACCAGCGTGCTCATCACCGGCGAGTCCGGCACCGGCAAGGAGCTGGTCGCACGTACCATCCACGAACTGTCACCGCGGCGCGATCACGCCTGGGTCGCCATCAACTGTTCCGCCATCCCGCGCGACCTCATCGAGTCCGAGCTGTTCGGTTACGTCAAGGGCGCGTTCACCGGCGCGACCCAGAACCGCCTCGGCCGGCTCGAGCAGGCCCAGGGCGGAACGCTGTTCCTCGATGAGATCGGCGATCTCGATCTGTCGTTGCAGGCGAAGCTGTTGCGGGTATTGCAGGAACGCGAGTTCTCACCGGTCGGTTCGGACCAGGTCCGCTCGGTGGACCTGCGCTTTCTTGCCGCCACCAACCGCGACCCCAAGCAGCTGGTGCGCGAAGGCAAGTTCCGCGAGGACCTGCTCTACCGCCTCGATGTCTACAGCATCGAGGTGCCGCCGCTGCGGAGCCGGCGCGAGGACATCCCGCTGCTGGCCAAAATTTTCCTGCAGCAGCTCGCGGCCGAGACCGACAAAAAGGTCACCGGCTTCGCGCCCGCGGCGCTCGCGGCCCTGGAGCGCCACGCCTGGCCCGGCAACATCCGCGAGCTGCGCAACACCGTCGAGCGCTCGCTGCTGTCCTGCAACGGTCAGGTGATCCAGGTCGAGGAACTGCCCGACGCCGTCACCGCGGGCAGCGGCCGGCCCGGCGGCGAGACGTTTTCGCTCGACAGGCTGGGCGAGAAAAATCTCGACGGCTGGCTCGAGGAAGTCGAGCGGCGCGCGATTCTCGACGCGCTCAACCAGTGCAACGGCGTGCAGGCGCACGCCGCCAAAAAACTCGGCGTGTCCGAGCGCAGCCTGTGGCACCGCATCAAGAAACTCGGCATACAGATTAACCGGGTCATTAACTGAGACTTTCACCGGTTCTGCCGGTTGCCCGAAGCATTCGATGGCTTCATTATGTCCCCTCGTCACGGGAGACAATCGATGCTATCGCCCGCCGTCATTGCCTGGCTGGAATTTTCCCTGTGTGCAGCGTTGATTGCCGTTGCCGGCACCCGATTGTCGCGCTACGGCGATATCATCGCCGACAAGACCGGTCTGGGCGGCGCTTGGATCGGGTTGGCCCTGATGGCGACCGTGACCTCGCTGCCGGAGCTCGTGACCGGCATCAGCTCGGTGACGCTCGCCGATGCCCCCGATATCGCCGTCGGTAATGTTCTCGGCGCCTGCATCATCAATCTCACCATGATCGTGATCCTCGATCTCCTGCATCGCGAGGAGTCGATCTATTCGCGCGCCAGCCAGGGCCATATCCTGTCGGCCGGTTTCGGCATCATCATGGCCGGTTTCGTCGGCTTCAGCGTGTTGTTTTCGCAGCATGGCGACGCAATGTCGTTTTATCATGTTGGCGCTTACAGCCCGCTGCTGCTTCTGCTTTACGGCGTAGCGATGCGCACACTGTTCCGCTACGAGCGCCGCCAGCGCGCCGCGGCGGTGGAAGAGCGCGTCGAGCGCTACCCCCGCATCACCTTGCGCGAGGCGCTGATCCGCTATGCGTTCGCGGCCGGCGTGGTGGTGGCCGCCGGTCTGTGGCTGCCGTACGTGGGACGCGACATCGCGCATGCCATGGCCTGGCAGGAGACCTTTGTCGGCACGCTGTTCGTGGCGTTCGCCACCACGCTGCCGGAAATCGTGGTGACGGTTTCGGCGCTGCGCATCGGCGCGCTCGATCTCGCCATCAGCAATCTGCTCGGCAGCAACCTGTTCAACCTTGGCATCGTCGCGATCGACGACATCGTCTATCTCAAGGGCCCGTTGCTGTCGTCCGTGTCGTCGCTGCACGCGGTTTCGGCACTGTCCGTCGTGATGATGAGCGGCGTGGCGGTGGTCGGTCTGTTCTATCGGCCGCGGGAGCGGCTGTTCCGCACGGTTGGCTGGACCAGCCTGCTGCTGCTTTCCCTCTATCTGTTGAACACTTTCTTTCTGTATCTCTACGGAGGCTGACCATGGCTGACGCTGAACGCAGCCTTCCGTCCGGAGAGGGTCCCGCCTGGCATCCGTTGCCAGCTGAGGAAGTCGCTCGGCGTCTGGACACCGACCCACGCGCCGGCCTGAGTGCGGACCAGGCGCGGGCGCGCCGCGAGCGATACGGCACGAACGAGATTCGCGAAGGCCGGCGCCGCGGACCGGTCGCGATGTTCTTCGGGCAATTCACCGATTTCATGATCCTGGTGCTGATCGCCGCCGCCGTCGTTTCGGGACTGATCGGCGATCTGGTGGATACGCTGGTGATCGTGGCCATCGTGGTGCTGAATGCCGTAATCGGATTCGTGCAGGAGTTCCGTGCCGAGCGCGCCATCGCCGCGCTCAGGCAGATGGCGGCGCTCACCGCGCACGTTGTGCGTGACGGGCAATCGCAGATGGTGCCGGCAGCCGAACTCGTGCCCGGCGACGTGGTGCGCATCGAGGCCGGTAACGCCGTGCCGGCCGATCTGCGGCTGGTCGAGGCGGCTCAGCTCAAGATCGAGGAGGCGGCGCTCACCGGCGAATCCCAGCCGGTGGAAAAGATCGCGCGCGCCATCCACGAGCCGGACCTGCCGCTCGGCGACCGGCGCAACATGGCCTACAAGGGCACGCTGGTCACCTACGGCCGCGGCCGCGCCATGGTGGTGGCGACGGGCATGGACACCGAGCTGGGACGGATCGCGACGCTGTTGCGCGCCGAAGGCGAGGTCAAGACGCCGCTGCAGAAGCGCCTCGCCCGCTTCGGGCGGCTGCTCGCGATCGCGGTGCTGGCGATCTGCGCCATCATGTTCGTCGCCGGCTGGCTTCGCGGCGAACCGCTGCTGCTGATGCTGCTCACCGCCATCAGCCTCGCGGTCGCCGCCATCCCCGAGGCGTTGCCGGCGGTAGTGACGGTGTCGCTCGCGCTCGGCGCGCGCAAGCTGGTCAGCCAGAACGCGCTTATCCGCAAGCTGCCGGCGGTCGAAACGCTCGGCTCCGTGACTTTCATCTGTTCCGACAAGACCGGCACGCTCACCGAAAACCGCATGCGGGTGGAGGAGGTTTACGCCGACGCCCGGGTGGCGCGGACACCGCCCGTCGACGCCGTGGCGCAAGAGCCGTGGCGCACATTGCTGACGGCGCTGGCGCTGAGTAACGACGCGCGCGCCGCGGCGGATGGCGGGATCATCGGCGATCCCACAGAGGTGGCGTTGTATCAGACGGGGCGTGATGCCGGTTTCGACAAGGCATCGCTGGGACGGACACAGCCGCGGCTGGCCGAGATCGCGTTCGATTCCGAACGTGCGCGCATGACCACGTTGCACCGCGCGGGCGATGAAGTGATTGCCTTCATCAAGGGCGCGCCCGAACACGTGCTGCCGCTGTGTCACGATCGCCTGGGCGCCGCGGGAGCGGAGGCGCTCGATCGCGGCGCGGTGGAGGAAGTGGTCGAGCGCATGGCCGCCGACGGCCT
>JBLMXN010000144.1:0-18360 GCA_050257795.1 Bacteroidota bacterium | reverse complement strand
CTCAAGCGCGGCGGACGGCCGCAGACCTGGGGTTGGGAAGTGGCCTACAAGGGTTAAGCACGCACAGGAACGGGGTGCGCGCCGGGCAACGAACATGGAGATCGCTATGCACGCGAAATGGTTGATGCCGGTGATGGTGGCGACCGGATTGCTGCTCGCCGGCTGTTACGAGTCGCCGAAAGTGCTTCTGCACAAGCCGGGGGTGTACAAGGGTCCGACCGATCCGCTCGTGGCGAAGCAGGCGACGCCGGAGCAGCAGAAGCAACTGCTGGCACGATTCAACCAAGTGCAGACGGATCGTTGAGGCGCACCGCCATGACAGCGCCGCGGCTGACGGAATCTGTGATCGTGTTGCTGGCCGTGCTGTCGGGCCTGACGGCGTGCACGAGCGGAAACGTGCACGAGCCGTGGATGGGAGGGCGTGGCGAACAGGCCAAGCAGAAGTGGGAGAGTCCGCCCTCGCCGCACCGGGAGGACGAGATGCGCACCCGATTGCTCACCACCCAGAGCGATCACTGACCCACAGAGGAGGTTCGGGACATGATCAGAACCAGGAAAGTCACGCATAATACATCGTCCGGGCGCCGGCGCCGCCGGCGCACCTTTCTCTGGAGCCTCGCGCTGATTCTGGCCGGCGCGATGGTGCTTCCGCTCGGGGGATACATGTACGTCGCTTTCAAGCCGGCGTACGCACAGACGTCCGCGCCGGATCAGCAGCAGACCAATCCGCGCGCGAACTATTGGCGCGCGGTGCGCGGCGGCACAGAGGGGTACACCGCAGCGTCGGGGCCGTACACCACCGACGTGCTGATCCAGAACGGCGGACAGAACTGGCGCGAGATTCGCAACGGCCCGGTCTCGACCTACACGCCATGGATACTCGCGGTGATGATTCTGGCGATCGGGCTGCATTATTTCATCCGCGGTCCGAGCCGCCTGGAACACCGTCCCTCGGGCGCCACGGTGGAGCGCTGGAGCCTGCCGGAGCGCGTGCTGCACTGGTACACCGCGACGCTGTTCATCCTGCTGGCGATCACGGGCCTGAGCATGCTGTTTGGCCGCGCGGTGCTGGTTCCGTTGCTCGGGCTTAACGGCAACGCTGCGTACGCCGCGTTTGCGATCGCCGTGCACAACTATCTCGGTCCGTTCCTTGTGGTTGGCGTGTTGCTCGAGATTATCGCCTGGTTTCGCTTCAATATCCCCAATCAGACTGACGTGGAATGGTTCAAGCAGGGCGGCGGTGTTGTCGGGAGCAAGCATCCCTCGGCCGGGCGCATGAACGGCGGCGAGAAGGCCTGGTACTGGTTCATCGCGACCTTCGGCGTGGCCGTGTGCATCACGGGCCTGGTGCTCGACTTTCCGAACTTCGGGCAGAGCCGCGAGGCCATGCAGCTGGCGAATGTCATCCATGCCGTGTGCGCCATCATCTGGCTCGCAATCGCGCTCGGACACATGTATATCGGCACCCTTGGCGCCGAAGGCGCGCTCGAGGGCATGACCACCGGTAACGTCAGCGTGGAGTGGGCCAAACAGCACCACGACCTCTGGTACGAGGAAGTCGCACGCCGGGGTGGCGAAGGCGCGGCGGGCAAGCCGGCGGGGGCGCGGCCGCGACCAGCTTCGAGCTGAAGGCAGTTTTCAGCCGCCGGCCCGCAATCGGAGGTTGACATGGCGATCCAGCTGCGCGAGATGGGTTTCGATCCGTGCGTGGAGCTTGCCGCCTATCAGGACCGGGTGGTGGGGCGCCGCGGCCAATACGGGGCCGTCATCAGCTTCGTCGGCGCGATGCGCGATTTCAACGACGACCGCACGGTGCAGGCGATGACGCTCGAACACTACCCGGGGATGACGGAAAAGCATCTGCGGGAGATCTGCGCCGAAGCCAAACGGCAATGGGACCTCCTGGATCTCCTGCTCATCCACCGTGTCGGCGAGGTGCGCCCGGGAGATCCCATCGTGCTGGTCGCGGTGTGGTCGGCGCATCGCGCCGCCGCCTTCGACGCCTGCCGCTACCTGATCGAGGAACTCAAGTCGCGCGCGCCGTTCTGGAAGAAAGAGCGGATTCACGACACCTCCCGCTGGGTGGAACACAATACGCCGGCGGCCTGAAACCATGGCCGTGACGGCGACCGCGTGACCTGGCGGCAATTCATTCCGGCATTGGGTTCGATCATTCTTCTGGGCGCCGCCTGGGCGGAATCAGGCGATCCCTGGGTGCTGGCTATCACCAAGCGTGACCTGCCGGCGATCGCATATCTGCTGTCGCAGAATTCAGAAAACGTAAATCTCGCCGCGCCGGATGGAAAAACCGCGTTGATGCTGGCGGCCGGAACCGCGCGCGCCGATCTGGTGCGCGCCTTGCTCGCCGCCGGTGCCAACGTTAATGCGGTCAACGTTCGCGGCGGCACGGCGCTGATGTACGCCGCCACCCAGGGCGAACCGGAAATAGTTGCCGCGCTGCTGTCGCACGGGGCGGCGGTGAACGCCAAAGCCGAAAACGGCTGGACCGCCGTGACGCTGGCAGCGGCCACGGGGCGGGCGGACATCGTCAGGCAACTACTCGCGGCCGGTGCCGATGCCAATTTGGCGGATATATATGGATGGACCCCGCTGATGCGGGCGGTGGACTCGGATCGCACCGGGGTGGTTCGCGCGCTGCTGCAGAACAGATCAGTGCGCGTGAACGTCCGCGACGATCAGGGTGAAACCGCGTTGCACCACGCCGCGGCCCGGGGTTCTCTGGAAATTGCGCGGCTGCTGCTCGCCCACGGCGCCGACCCGCGCGCAAAGGATGCAGCCGGACGCACACCCGCTATCGTTGCGGCGGGGGAGGGGCATGCCGGGCTTGCCGATTTTCTCGGACGCCAGCCCTGAGTCAATGCATTACCTTGCTGATTCTGCGGACGCCGGGCAATATCCGGTTTCGGCGAATCCGGTTGGCTCCAACGACCCTAATGCGACGTCCGCCGCGTTCATGGCCGGCTCGCGAAGGGACTGTAAGCAGTCGGTCCCGGGCCTAGCCCTGGAAACGTAACAAAATTTATCACACCATTCAGGCATCCCGTTTTCCCGCCTCGTTTTGGGTGAACCAAAGGACTACGCGTATCGTGAATTTTTGAGGGTCGAAAGATTGATGGGCAATGAGATCGAATTTGTCGGGTGTTCGTGGATTCCCGGCTTGCGGCGTTATGTGATCGGAATGGGACTGATCTTGGCTTTGTGTGCCTGTGACCGGTCGGCTCCCGATAATGCGAGGCATGCGGTCACCCCCGACGCGCTGAAAACCATCACAATTAATCCCGCAAAAGCGAACGTGGCGGTAGGCCAGACGCTGCAGTTGTCAGCAATGTTGGGCGACGCGGCGGGAAACATGCTGCCGAAACGGATGGTGGCTCCGTCCCTGAAGACGGGTTCCCAAAACCAAACGCAAACCATCGGAGACAAGCTGGGGAGGACGGGGCGAATAGTGACATGGAGTTCGAGTCAACCCTCCCGGGTGGCGGTCGATGCTGGCGGCGTGGTGACCGCATTAGCGGCCGGGAATGCGACCATTACCGCGACGAGCGAGGGACGAAGCGCATCGGCCGACATCATTGTTTCCGGACCGCCGATTTCGCCCGTAAGCGTGGTACCGGCAAGCGCCAGTTTGTCGGCAGGAGAATCACTGCAACTCACCGTGACATCGCGAGATGCGCGAGAGAAGAAGGTGACGGGGCCGATCACGTGGAGGGTGGATCCGCCGTCACGGGTGGCGGTGAGTGAGGGTGGACGCGTGACAGCGGTTGCGCCCGGGACAGTAACGATCACGGCGCACCGGGAAGGGTGGAGCGCCCAGTCCATCCTCACGATTACCCCGGCAAGATCCGTCTTCGGGCTTGATTTCCCGGGCAGTGCGGGGGTCAGCAGGACGATGCGCTTTGAGTTCACTGCACCGCCACCCGCTTATCCGGCGACATATATCTGGCGTGCTTATCCGCGTCAGCAGCAGTCGTACTACACGACGTTCTTCTGGGGCAACAACGGGCCATTATTGGGAACGAACACCTACTACGGCTTTCATCCGTACCCCGACTGGAACACATCACGCCAACACTTTTGGGAGATTGCCGCGCCTGGGGGAGATTTTCTCAGCGACACCCATGTGGCCTATGACCGCTGGTACATACAGGTGGCGATCTGCAAGCAGTCCGGCAATAAAACGGTAGAAGAGTTCTACTGGGACTGGCCCGACACCACCAGGGTGGTGCGACATACCGGAGAAGAGTATGGTGGTCCGCCGGTGCCGGTTCTCGTCGTCGGTGATGCCCCATGGAATCCCGGACACGAGGTCTGGGATGGCGTGCTCCGCGGGTTTCAGTTCTATGACGCCGCCATGACACTGGACGAGATCGCAAAGGAAATCGCCTCTCCAGGGGCGGTGCAAAACCCCTGGTATCTGAATCTTGACCCAACGCCAGAGGACATTTCTGACAAGAGTGGAAACGGCCATCATCCCGCCTGGGTGGGGAGCGAGCGGCCGGCCCTGTGGTCAGGAAAGTTGATTGGGGACGCAATCATCCGGACAGCGGTGCCACCTCGCTGATTCTTGCGGCGACGGGTGCTGAACGGATGGTCAAGAGCGCCGTTCCCGTATCCCAATTGTTGAAGGCCGTCAGGAATCATCATGCCGATTGGCCAGCCAATTGGTGCCGGTGATGGGCAGTGAAATGCCGCCGGGCCGTGGCAGCATCAGCGCAATGTGCCGGCGTTAATGGTTGCCGTTCACAGGTCGTTCGGGCATGACAGAAATCGGCCGCGAGTCGCCTTTCAGGCGCTAGCACAACACCTGGGTATGGCAGTACTGCGCCAGCGGCAGCACGGTGGCGCTGCGCATGACTTCCTCGCGGACGTTTTGGGTCTTGAACTCGAGCGTCAGCCGGAACGCGAATTTCTCGAAGAACTTGTCGAACATCTCTCCGCCGGTGACGCCGGTGGCGTAAAGCGATCCATCGCGCGCGTCGTACTCCAGTTCTACCGCCGCCAATGGTTGCGGCGCCGGCCCGCCGAGCACGCGTGCGCCGCGCAGCGGGTCATACACGCTTTTTTCGGAGCAGCAGTAGATGACCTGCGCGCGCTGTTCCGCCGTCTTGTCCCTGTTCGAAAAGCTCACGGTATTGTGGCGATAATTGATGAAGCTGACCTCGTCGGCCGGGTACGACATCTTGTGCGCGCAGATGGCGGAGAAGGCGACGATGGAACGCTCCGGCCCCACGCCGCCGCGCCATTCATACGACTGCCCGGCTTCGGTTGTCAGCAGTGCCTGTCGTTCCGTTGCACGCCCGAGATTCAGCAGGAAGCAGGGCGTGGCGATATACGGATAGTGGAACAGGTAATTTTCGCCGACCTTCAGGTGGGCCGGCGTGACCGGACGACCGTCGGAGTCCATCAGTTGGACGCGCTGATAGCGGCGAAACCCGGCGCCCGTCTGCGCCAGCAAATTCGGATTGGCGCTGATCATGGCCAGCGTCGACGCGCACAACCGCACGAAACCGCGGCGACTCAGCTTTGGATCTTGGCTCATGTTGGACACCTCCGGCGTTCCGGGAATGCCCCGCTGCAGGGCGTGCCAAGCGAATGCGTCTTTATTCAAGCAGATTGCGATTGGCGAAGTAAATCCCCCAACGCCGCTGGCCTATTCACGCATGAACCGTGTTGTTACGTCCCGCATGAAACGCCGCGGCCGGCGCGGTATCGCTGGCCGCAGGATGAAGGTGTACGATCATGAGCATGCGTTTTCCGCGCCTCATCCGTCTCGATGACTCGGACAGCCGGGTCTACGAGAAACTGGCCGTCCCGGGCGAGTGGGCGGTGCCGGGTTCGTTCGTGTTCCTCAACGTTGATCCGGATGCATTGTCCAGCAAGCAACAGCAGGCGTTCCACCACGGATTTCTGGGCACGACGAGTTTCGGCTGGGGCACGCTGGTGATGGTGGACGAAATCGACGAGCGCGAACACCAAGAGGTTGTCGAGCGTCTGGCCGATCATTTCATGCGCCATTACGGCGCGCCGGACCGGGAGGCCGCTCTGGCCGCCGCGCGCGAGGAAGTCGACTTCGCCGCCAGCCTTTGTAGCCACGAATTACATACGCTCCTCGCAATGGAGCGCGACGTCGAAGACGAGTGCATCGTCGAAAGCTTCCGCGTCGTGCGTCCACCAGACGCTTCCGATCATTCATCCGTGAAGATCTGGGGCGTCGAGAACGACTGAGCCGTCTGCACCAGCGCTCAGCTTTTCGGCATGTGCGCCGTTCCGCCGGGGCGGCGCCCGATCCAGTAAGTCAGGTCATCGGCGATGTCCATCGCATCGTTGGTGACGATGATTTCGAAGTCGCTGAAAGCCTTGGCCAGCTCGCCCGGCGCCAGCAGATAATCAGGATTGAAGGCGGGATTGGCGCGCCGCCAGTTCAGGTTGAACGTCTGGTAAATCATGAGCCCGCCCGGCGCGAGTGCTTCCTTGAGCAGCGGCAGCAGCGGCCGGATCAGGAACCGCATGACCAGTATCAGGTTGAAACGCCGCGGAGGTAGCGCGAACCGGTCGAGATCGGCGGCGACGAAATGCACCGGCAGCGCGCGGTCGCGTGCAGCGGCGCGCCCGTATTTCAGGCCCACCAGGCTGCCATCCACGGCCAGGACCTCATAACCGCGGCGCGCCAGGAACAGGGCGTTGTGGCCGACACCGCAGGCGAAGTCGAGCGCCCATCCGTTTCCGTCAAGCAGGTGGGCGTGCTGCGTCAGGATCGGGTCCGGGGCGAAGTCCGGGTGCGGATTGCCGGCGGCATACTTGCGGTCCCAGCGTTCGCGGTCGGCCCGGCTCATGATTGTTTGCAGGCTGGCGGGGCGGGGGGCGATCGGCGCATCATATATATAGTAATGATATCGCCGATGATCTCAGGGAAAACAGGCGGACGGGATCGTTGAGGGGAGCAGGCTGGTAGAATTGGGTACGGCCGCCACCGGGCGGCCGTACTTCCAGGGACGGGTAAGCTACAATTTCGTCATGAAATCCTCGCCAGTGGCGCATAAATCCCGTGACACGCTGCGGATCGATGTCGTCACCGGCCTCATTCAGGGTGCCCGCTACGTTCCATCCCCGAACTTCGATGCGCGTCCCGAAGGCGCGCCCATCGACACCCTGGTGATTCACGCCATCAGCCTGCCGCCCGGACAATTCGGCGGGCCCGGGATCGAACAGTTGTTCTGCAACGGCCTCGACCCCGGCGAACATCCTTATTATTGCGGGATCAAGGACCTGAAGGTCTCGGCGCATGTCGTCATCCGCCGCGACGGCGAAGTGGTGCAGTTCGTGCCCTTGCATCAGCGCGCCTGGCACGCCGGCCGGTCGTACTGCGAGGGACGCACCCGCCTGAACGATTTTTCCATCGGCATCGAGCTGGAGGGTGACGACACGCTGGCGTTCGAAGACGCCCAGTACGACGCGCTCGCCAGGCTGACGCGCGCCATCCGCCAAGCCTATCCCGCCATCACGCCGGCGCGTATTTACGGGCACAGCGACATCGCTCCGGGGCGCAAGACCGACCCCGGCCCGCGCTTCGACTGGAAACGTTATCTGGCCGCTGCAGCGCCCAGTGCCCAAGACAAGCTCTCTTTCGGCGCTGAACGCACATAGCCGCAATTTGAGATGGTTCCTTGGGCGCTCTGCCGCCTTATCCGACAGAGCTATCGCCTCGGGATTCGGCGGCTAGGGCTTGCGCGGCGACGGACTGGGCCGTTACATTTACACGTTATATGTTGCACGGAATGAGACGCGGTTGACATGACCAAGATACTGATTGCGGTGTTGCTGGCGATCCTGCTGGATCACCTGATTCCCGATCGTCACGGCTTCAAGCCCTTTGCCTGGTATCGCGACTGGGCCGAGTCGATCGAGGAACGCTTCAACGGCGGCAAGCGCATTCACGGCGTGGGCGCCGTGGTGCTGGCGATCCTGCCGATCGTGGCCGGCGTGTTGCTGGTGGATTACGTGCTGGGCCAGATCGCCTGGATACTGCAGTTCGCCTTCGACGTGGTGGTGCTGTATCTGTGCGTCGACGTGCATCGCCTCGGGAAAACCGCCAACGGGGTTTCGGAATCGCTCGAAGCCGGCGACCTGGAGGAGGCGGACGAAAGATTGCGCGAGCTCACCGGCAAGGGCGCGCCGGAAAAGATCGAATCCAGCGTGGCGCGCGCCACGGTCGAGGGCGTGCTCAAGCAGGGCAACTCGCTGATCGTCTCGCCAATCTTCTGGTTCGTGCTGCTCGGTCCGTTCGGCGCGGTGATGCAGCGGTTGAGCGCCATTCTCGATTCGCTCTGGGGCCACCGTTACGAGCGCTTCGCCGAATTCGGCTGGGCGGCGGCGCGCTTCGACGACGTTCTCGGATGGATTCCGGCGCGCATCACGGCGCTTTCCTATGCCCTCATGGGCAGCTTCGAGGACGCCCTGCTTTGCTGGCGCAAGCGCGTCGGCGTGTGGTCGGACATCAACAGCGGGCCGCTGCTCGCTTCCGGTTTCGGCGCCATGCACATGCAGCTGTGCGAGCCGACCTCGATGGAGAACGAATACGAGGAGCGGCCTTCCGATCTTTCCGTGATTCCCGATGCCGGTCACGTGCGGCGCGTGGTGGCGCTCATCTGGCGCGTGCTGCTGCTGTGGCTGGCGGTGGGCATCCTGATGGCCGGTGCCCATCTGGCGGGATTTTTCTCCATCTGATTTCGCCCTCATCGTTTCCTGGTCCCGCGTCGTCAATCGCGACGGCACGGAATGACTCACATGTCTGAAAGCCTGATCACCACCTTCGATCTGATTCGTCACGGCGAGCCGGTCGGCGGCAGAAGATACCGCGGCCAGACCGACGATCCCCTGAGCGAAAAAGGCTGGGCGCAGATGTGGCAGGCGGTAGATGGACATTGCCCGTGGCAGGCGATCGTCAGCTCGCCGCTCGTGCGTTGCGCCGAGTTTGCCCGCGAACTGGCGGCGCGCCACGGACTGCCGCTCGAAACCGACGCGCGTTTGATGGAGATCGGGTTCGGCGCGTGGGAAGGGCGTACGCCCGCGGAACTGACCGCAACCGATCCGGGGGTATTGCGCCGGTTCCGCCGCGATCCGGTCGCGCATGCGCCGCCGGGCGCCGAGCCGCTGACGGCGTTTCGCCAACGCATCCGCGCGGCCTGGAACGACATGCTCGCGCGCCACGGCGGCCGGCACGTGCTGATCGTGGCGCACGCCGGCGTGATTCGCATGTTCGTGGCACAGGTATTGGAAACGCCGCTGCCGCACCTGTACCGGCTGCAGGTTCCCAATGCCAGCATCACGCGCATCCGGGTCGAGAAAAACGCGGAACATGAACTGCCTGAATTGCTGTTTCACGCGGGCCTGCTGTAGCGGGCGGTTGCGCCGATGAAAAAATCCCGCGCCCGGTCCTGGGGTCCCTGGCTGCTCCTGCTGGCGTGCGCCGTTACGACGGCGCAGGCGCAGGTGGCGGTGCGGGACGACGCCGGCCGCCTGGTCGAGTTGCGCACTCCCGCGCAGCGCATCGTCAGCCTGGCGCCGAACATCACCGAGTTGCTGTACGCCGCCGGCGCCGGTAGCCGCATCGTCGGCGCCATGCAATACAGCGACTACCCTGAGGCCGCGAAGCGCCTCCCGCGGGTCGGCAGCGGCGCCGGGCTCGACCTCGAGGCGATCGCGGCGCGGCATCCCGATCTCGTCATTGCCTGGCAAACCGGAAATCCTGCGTGGCAGGTGGAGCAATTGCGCGGGCTCGGATTCACCGTGTTCGTCACCGAGCCGCGCCGCATGGAGGATATTGCCGGTCTGCTGGAACGTTTCGGGCGACTCGCCGGCACGTCGACGACGGCCGACGCGGCGGCGGCGGAATACCGCCGGCATCTGGCGCAACTTCGCGCGCGCTATGCCGGACGCGCGACAGTGCCGGTGTTCTACCAGATTCTCGACGCCTCGCTGCTCACGGTCAGCGGCCGGCATCTGATCAGCGACGTGATCCGCCTGTGCGGCGGGGAGAATGTCTTTGCCGATCTCCCGGGGATCACGCCGCGCGTGGGTATCGAGGCGGTGCTGCAGCGCAACCCGGAAGCGATCCTGGCGAGCGGTGATGTGCGGCTCTGGCCCGAATGGCGCGAGCGCTGGCAGGCCTGGCCCCGACTGGCCGCTGCGCGGGACCAAAATCTTTTTCTCATTCCACCCGATGTTATCGAGCGCAGCAGTCCGCGGATTCTGGATGGCGCCGAGGACGTGTGCCGCGCCCTCGAACAGGCGCGCGCCCGGCAAAAACTTTCAAGCCGGCGCTAGCAGGGTATTGGAAAAGGGTTTGTCACACCGGCGAAAGCCGGTGTCCAGAAAATTAAAATTAACAAAATAATTAGAACCTATCGAAAAAATAGTTTCCCGTAGGTTGGGGTGAGGCGTGTAACGCCGAACCCCAACAATGGGTCGCCGGCGTGTTGGGGTTCGCTGCGCTCACCCCAACCTACGTGGGTATTTTTAGATGCGTTCTAATATGATGGATTCCGGCTTACGCTGGAATGACGGGTTCATATATTTTTGTGATTTTTTAGCATCCTGTTAGCGGTTTTTCCCCGGTTGCCACAGGACGTCGCCGCGACCGGCGCGCGCGTTCAGCACGCGCGCCATGACGAACAGCAGGTCGGAGAGGCGATTCAGATATTTCGCCGCCGCCGGATTGATCGTTTCCGTCTCGCCAAGCAGGCAGACGCGCCGCTCGGCGCGCCGGCATACCGCGCGCGCCAGGTGACACGTGGCCGCGGCCGGTGTTCCGCCCGGCAGGATGAACTCCTTGAGCGGCGACAGATCGGCGTTGAGTTCGTCCAGGGTCGTTTCCAGACGAGCGACCTGGCGTTCCGCGATGGCCGTGCGGTTCGGGATGCTGAGCTCGCCGCCGAGATCGAAGAGATCGTGCTGGACGTCGGTCAGTGCCGAGCCGATATCCCCGGAAACGCCGTGTGCCAGCAACACGCCGATCACGCTGTTGAGCTCGTCGACCGCCCCGATGGCTTCCACCCGCGCGCTGGTTTTTTTCACGCGCGCGCCGTCGCCGAGGCCGGTGGTGCCGTCGTCGCCGGTGCGGGTGTAGATTTTCGAGAGGCGGTATCCCATGTCAGTTCTCCACCAGCCGGTAGATCACGGGCAGCTGCATGTCGACGCTGCCGCCGTTGAGCCAGGCGACGGCTTCGCTGAGATAACCCAGCCGGTTGAGAGAGTTTAACGCCGATCGGTCCAGAACGGCATAGCCGGAGCTGCGTTCCAGACGAACGTTTCCGAGGCGCCCGTTCGACTCGACGTGCAATCCGAGTAATACGGTCCCCTGCCAGCCGCGTTCGCGCGCCAGCGGCGGGTAAGTCAGGTATCGCGCGAGACGCGACTGTAATTCGCCCAGCAACTGGTTGCGCACGGCGTTGCCGGACGCCGCGGCGGTTTCCGGTTGCGTTCCCGGCGCTGCGTCAGTCACCGGAGTGATCACTGGCGATTCACCGGGGTCGGATTCCCGCGCACTCGATGTCATCGGGGCCGCCGGCGCGTGTGGCGCGGAGTAGGAGGTAATGACGGCTGGCTTTCGCGGTACATGTAGCGACCGCGCCACGTTTTCGAGTTCGACACTGATCTCCGGCTGCCCGAGACGGCGCAGAGCCGTCGTCTCGACGGTTCGACCGTGCCCGACGAGCAGCAGCAAATGCAACCCGCACGACAGCAGCAGGAACCGGGTGAGCGTGACGCGATGGGCGTGCCGGATCACGATCAGAAATCCCTCCCGAGCGAGACGGAAACGCTTCGCTCCGGCAGCGGATAGGCATTGTAGACGCCCGGCGAGAACGTGCTGCGGATGCCGTAATCGAACGCCTTTTTATCGAAGATGTTGTTTACCGCCGCGGTCCATTTCCAGCGCGCGTACTCGCCGAGGAGCTTGAAGTCCACCGTGGTGTAAGCCGGGATTTTCTGGAAAGTATTGGTCTGGTCGTTGTCGAAACGTTTCTTGCCGGTATAGCGCGCGGCGGCCGACAGGCTCAGTTTTGCCTGCGGCGTCCAGAACAGGGAAAGACTGCCGGTATCGCGCGCGACCAGCGGCACTTCGTTGCCGGCGAAAACGCCCGCACGAAACTCCGCGCGCGTGTAAGCGTAATCGGCCGCGATTCGCCACTTTTCCGCCAATCGCTGCGCGACGGACAAGGTCAGGCCGTGACGCCGCGTGGGATCGAGATTTTCATTGGCAAAAATGACAGGATTGAAGTGGATTTCATTGCGCAAATCCGTGCGGTAAACGCCGACGCTGAATCGCGTGTCGCCATCGGTGTAATCGGTCCCCAGGTCGACGCTTTCGGCCGTCTGGGGCTTGAGCGGCGAAAAGGTCTGAAGAAAATTGTTCGGATCGGTCTGAAAAAATTCATCGACGGTGGCGAAGCGCGCGCTGCGCCCGAGCTTGCCGTAGACCGACCATTTCCCGCCGAGCCGGTGGCGCAGCCCCAGGTCGAGCATGTGCTGGCTGTCGGTGCTGTTCCGGTCCGGTGCGCCGCTGCCGAAAGCCGCGCCCGGCGCAGTGGGATCGAAGTCGTCGTGCGCCTGCATACGGACGCGCTGCAGACGGGCGCCGATCGTCAGCGTGGAAGCGTCGCCGATTTCGTTCAGGTTCTCGCCATAAATCGCCATGCTCGACTGGTTGACGTTCAGCCGGTGTATCGGCGTGCCCGCCGTGGACCGGTTCAATGAACGGTCGGAATCATAATGTGTGCGGTAATAGTCTAAGCCCGTGGTGAAATTGCCCGGGAGGCCGAAAAGGGCATGCCGCATTTTCAGCCGTGGCGTGAAGGAACCGGTACCGAGGTCGGTATCCACGTAGTTGGCAAAGGCCCCGCCGAAGGTGTAATCGTCGAAGAATGCCTTCTGATTCTTCATCCGGTACCCGCCATCGAGTATCAGTTCCCGGTCGCCGGTCAAGAAACGGCTGTAGCCCAGGGTGAGCGAACTTCCGGTTTGCTTGGCATAGTCGTTGGGCGTATCCGTGCCGCGCCGGTCGTTGACGAGCTCATCGATGCCGGCGGTCGGATCGACATGACGCGCGCCCGGCAGTTGCAGGCTCTGATCATCCGCGCCGAGCTTGAGGAACCATTCGCCCCGGTCCTCGCTCCAGCGCAAGTCGGTTTGCAGGTTGCCCTGGCGCAGCTCGTTGTTGCGGCGATAGCCTCCGGAATCGATGCCGTTGGCAAAGACATGGAATGCAAACGGTCCTTCACCGTGCGAGACCGAGGCATCCAGCTGTTTCGTCTTGTAGGATTCTCCGGCGACTGTGACGTTGCCCGTCGTTCCCGCGCGCCCCGGTTTCTTGGTAATGATGTTGATCGCGCCGCCGACGGCCCCGTCGCCGTACAGCACGCTGCCGCCGCCGCGGATGATCTCGATGCGATCGATGTTTTCGAGCGGAATTGCCGCGTAGTTCACGTCGGAAAGGTCGAGGTCGTTCAACCGCCGGCCGTCGAGCAGAACCAGCGTGTTCTGGGTGGCCGTCGCGCCGAATCCGCGCAGATCCACCGAGGTTTGCGTGGCGTGATTGCCATAGAGGCTGCGGGTGGAAACGCCGGCTTGCAGCGCGAGCAGTTCCGGCAGCGTTTTCGCCGGGCTGCGGCGTATGTCGTCCGCGGTGATGACGGTTACCGATGACGGCAGGCGCGTGGTGTCGTCCTCCAGTCGCGTCGAGGTGACAATAACGGCAGTTGGGGCGATCGTTTCGGCGATGCTCGGCAAGGGGATGGCGCAGACCATGAACAGGATGGCCAGCCGGACGGCAAATGGCTTCATTCTTTTCCTCCGCAAACTGCGCGCACCCGCGCAGCGGTCATTTAGGGATGCGGCGGAGGAAAGAGGGAAGCAGAAGGCAGTGAGGCCATTGCCGCCCGCGCCGCCCTCCGCGACACCGTTTGGGTTGCCTCAGGCCGGTCTCCGGGCTCACGAGTGGGTCTTTCCAGGATCTGCGCCTTCCCGTGCCATCGCACAGTGGCGTAGAGCAGATCCTTGACTCGTTTACCGTTGCGGGGGCAGCGCCGGCATTGTCGGTCCCGTGTTCCGGAGCGACGCACCGGCTTCCCGTTTCATTTCCCGAAAAACGTTCCGGGAAACACCTGAAGCCAATGAGCTGTAAGCTCGCGCGCAATATATTGGCGGGCGATGGGCGTGTCAATGGCGTTCAAGAATGTGAGGCGTCAGGCGCGAGGAGCGAGGCAAAAGCGCGAAACATGAGACGTGAGGCGTAATAATTTGGCGACATATACTCGCCTTATTCCTCACGCCTCGCTCCTCACCAAATAAAAAAGCCGGCCCGAAGGCCGGCTTTGCAAGGTCTAACAGGCAGCTTGGAAAAAGTTAAGCGTTATTTCTTTTCCGGTTCAGCCGGGGCCGCGGGGGCAGCCGGAGCGGCAGGCGCCGTTTCACCGGGCTTGGCGGCTTCGCCAGCCGGAGCGGCCGGGGCAGCGGCCGGGGCAGCGGGCGCCGCCGGGGCGGCCTGTTCTTTCTTCTCGCAAGCGGTCATTGCCGTCACGGTCAACAGGGCGGCAAGCAGAATCGAGTACTTTTTCGTCATGGCGTCAAGCTTCCTTTGGTGAGAGGTGGTAAGTAATTCGCGTTGGAAAACAGCGCTGCCAGCACGTTGTCTGGCAGCGCTGGGCGCCTATTGTTCTCATATTGCGGAAAATTTCCATTGTTTTTATCGAATATTAGGATTTAATTTTTTTATTGATCCCCAACTGCATTTATTCCTCGCGCCCGCCACCGATGGGCGGTTAATTCAGGACGCCAGACGCGGGGCTCCGTAAAACAGGCCCTGAGCGTTGCCAATGCCGATTTCCTGCAGGGCCCGCTCGGTGGCGGCGTTTTCCACGCTTTCGGCGATGGTTTTCATGCCGAAGGAGGTTGCCAGCTCGTGGATATGGGTGACGATCTTGCGGTCGGATTCGTTGTGCAGCATGCCGCGCACGAACGAGCCCTCGATCTTGAGATAATCCGGGCGGAACTGGTTGAGGAAATTGTAGGTGGAATAGCCGCTGCCGAAGTCATCCAGCGCCAGCTGGCAGCCGAGCGTGCGCAGGCTCTGGATGTCCTGGTGCAGCGTGTCGCTGATCGGGATCGTCTCGCGCTCGGTGATCTCGATCGTGATCGAGCGGCCGATGTCGCACGCCGGTTTGAGCAGCTTGCTGAGTTCAGTGACGAAGTCGCGGTCGTTGAATGAGGTCAGGTCAACGTTCAGGAACAGCGCGAACTCCGGCGGCGTGTGAATCAGCGCCTGGCCTATGATGTGCAGATCGACGTCGCGCATGAGCCCCAGTTCCTCCGCCACCGTGATGAAGTCCTTGGCCTGGATCACCACGCCGTTGATGCGCATGCGCGCCAGCACTTCGTAGGCCACCGGCTCGCCGCTCGTCAGGCTGCAGATCGGCTGGAACGCGGGATGAATATGGCCCTGCTCCAGCGCGTTGCGCAGCTGGAACCCCTGGCTGAAGATGGACATGACCGCCTTGCTGATGTCAGGCGACAACACCTCGATGCGATTGCGCCCGCGGCGCTTGCTGTGATACAGCGCCACGTCGGCGGCGCTGACCAGGTCCTGGGCGTTCAGGCCGTGCGTCGGCGCCTCGGCCACGCCCATGGAGGATTGCAGCTGCATGTGCCCGACCGGCAGCGGGATGCGCGTGTCGCTGATGCTTTCGTGCAGCTTCTGCGCGATGCGCGTGGCGTTGTCGAGGTCGGTGTTCTTGAGCACCATCGCGAACTCGTCGCCTGCCAGGCGCGCGATGTAGTCGTTGCGCCGCACCTGCTGCTTGAGCAGCTGCGCGGTGGTGCGCAGCACCTCGTCGCCGAACGGATGACCGTAAGTGTCGTTGATGAACTTGAAGCCGTCGAGGTCGATCAGCAGCAGGCACACCGGCATGCCCTTCGGCAGGTGGTCGGACAGGATCACCTCCAGCTGGCTGTCGAAGTGGCGGCGGTTGTACAGGCCGGTGAGGGGATCGGTGACCGACAGGTGGTACAGTTCGTCCTGGTACTTGCTCAACAGGTGGTTGAGCTCGACGCTCTTGGTGACGTCGCTGAGCGTGCCGATGACCCCGGTGAAATTGCCCGCCGAGTCGGCCTGCGCGTCGGCGTCGAGGCTCATCCACAGTCTTTTGCCGTCGGCCGACCGCAGCGAGGTCTCGCGACCCTTCTCGTGCAGGCGGTTCAGCAGGCACGGCTCGAAGCTGCGGATCGCGTCCTCTTCCAGCAGGAAGTCGCTGAAGGGTTTTCCGAGCGAGTCGTCGACGGTGAATCCGGTCAGGGCGCGCCACGCCGGATTGAGAAAGACGATGCGGCCGTCGGCGTCGAGCTCGAACAGGATTTCATGCATGCCGTTGACGAGCTTGCGCAGGCGCGTCTCGCTGAATTCGAGCAGCTCGCGCGTTTCCTCCAGGCTCTGGATATAGTGCCGCATCGCCACCGAGCCGTCGGCGAAGGCCTGGTTGAGTTGCTGGATTTCGCGGCTGCCCGACTCGATGAGCGGCACGCGCGGGTGCCAGTTGCCGCGCGCGAACTCGCGCGCCCATTGCATCAGCGGCTGCAACGGTGCGGTGAAGCGCCGCAGCAGCAGGTATTCGAGCAGGAAGGCGACCAGTAGCGCGGCGCCGGTGAGCACGCCGCCGATCGCGACGACCCGTTGCGTATTTTGGTTGAGGGGAGCGTAGGAGAGCGCCGCCTCGATCTGGCCGACGCGCGCGCCGTTGACGGTGAGGTCCGACAGCAGCGGCTGCACGGCGGCGCCGGCGCCGGTCAGCAACCGCGACAGCAGGCCGATCGGTTCCGGGTTGCCGCGGTATTCATACAGCAGGTTGCCGGTGGCGTCGGTGACCCGCAGCCAGCCGATCGCGGGGTCATCGGCGAGGCGGCGCAGGTAATTGTCCATGCCTGCGATGTCGTGACTCGCCACCATGCCGCGCACGGCGGGCTCGACGAAGGTCATCAGGTTGAGCGCCAGTCTTTGCTGCGCTTCCAGCTGGCTGTGGGCGGTCTGGCGCGCGTAGATCAGGGTGACGACGGCGGCGGTGCACAACAACAAGAGGGAGAAAGCGATGGCGATCCGGGCACGCAGGCTGCGCGGGATCAACCGCAGGCGGCTCATGCCCCTGCCGCCGGAAAAACGGACAGCAGGGCGATGGCAGGCAGGACATATCCTGGCGCGGTTTTTAGCAGGCTTGACCCCAATGCGCGTCTCCCCCGTCCTTCGAAAAGCACTGCCGTAAAGTGGGCAAAAGTATAACGATCGGCGCTGTTTTAATCCACATATCGCTGTCAGATTGGGAGATACCAGCGGGCGCCGTCGGCATGGATTTCGCGCAGGGAACAATGGTACAGGCGTTCGAGATTCGGACGCTGCAGGATTTCCGCCGCCGGGCCGTGCTGGTGCTCGCCGTCGTCGAACAGCAGGATGGCGTGGGTGCCGAAGCGCAATGCCAGGTTGACGTCGTGCAGCACGAGAACGTTGAGTCGCTCCGGTTGTCGCGTGAGCGCCGCCAGTTGCTCCAGGACCCGGACCTGGTGGTGCAGGTCGAGGTGGTTGGTCGGTTCGTCCAGCAACTGGATCGGCGCTTCCTGCGCCAGCAACGCGGCAATTTCGACCCGTCGGCGTTCGCCGCCCGAGAGGGTCGCGAGCGGCCGCCCGGAAAATCCCGCGAGTTCCATCTGCGCCAGCGCCGCCTCGGCGAGGCGATAATCCTCTGCGCCTTCCCACTGCCAGCGTTCCAGATGCGGATAGCGTCCGGACAGCACGGTCTCGAGGACCGTCGCCGGAAACGCCGTTTCGAAATCCTGGAACAGCAGGCCCACGCGCCGGGCGCGCTGGCGGTGCGGCAGGGCGCGGATATCCGCGCCGTCCAGGTTCACCTGGCCCCGGTCCGGCGCGCGCAGGCCGGCGAGCGCGTGCAGCAGCGTGGTTTTGCCGCTGCCGTTGGCGCCGAGGATGACCCAGTTCTGGCCCGCTTCGAAACGGACGTTGAGCCGCGCGCACAAGTTTCTTTGCGCGACGGTCAGGGACAGATCGCGGGTTTCGAGCATCAGCGTGTGCGCACCAGGAGAAACAGGAACACCGGCACGCCGAGCAGGGCGGTGAGCACGCCGACTGGGAGCTGCGCCGGCGCCGCCCAGCTGCGCGCCAGGGTGTCGGCCACGGTGAGGAAGCCGCCGCCGAGCAGCGCGCTCGCCGGCAGCAGGAAGCGGTGATCCGAGCCTCCGGCCAACCTTAATATGTGCGGAATCACCAGGCCGACGAATCCCACGCAC
>JBLMXN010000143.1:0-9484 GCA_050257795.1 Bacteroidota bacterium | reverse complement strand
AATCATATATTCTGGATCGGCGCGCACGCGCTCGACATCGGCGCGATGACGGTGTTCCTGTACGCGTTCCGCGAGCGCGAGGACCTGTTTGACATCTACGAGGCGGCGACCGGGGCGCGCATGCACGCGACCTATTACCGCCCGGGCGGCGTGTACCGCGACCTGCCGGATTCCATGCCGCAGTACCAGCCCTCGAAGCTTCGCAGCGCCGCCGACCTCGAGCGGCTCAATGCCAATCGCCAGGGCTCGCTGCTCGACTTCATCTGGGACTTCACCGAGCGTTTCCCGGCCAACCTCGACGAGTACGAGACGCTGCTTACCGACAATCGCATCTGGAAGCAGCGCACCGTCGGCATCGGCGTGGTGTCGCCGGAACGCGCGCTGCAGCTCGGATTCACCGGGCCGATGCTGCGCGGTTCCGGGATCGAATGGGACCTGCGCAAAAAGCAGCCGTACGAAGTGTACGACCGGATGGATTTCGATATCCCGGTTGGCGTCAACGGCGACTGCTACGATCGTTACCTGGTGCGCGTCGAGGAGATGCGCCAGAGCAACCGCATCATCCGCCAGTGCGTGGAATGGCTGCGCCGGAATCCGGGACCGGTGATGATCGACGATCACAAGGTGGCGCCGCCGCGGCGCGAGGAAATGAAGGCCGACATGGAAGCCCTGATCCATCATTTCAAGCTGTTCACCGAGGGTTACTGCATCCCGGCGGGCGAGGCCTACGCCACGATCGAGCACCCGAAAGGCGAGTTCGGCGTGTACCTGATATCGGACGGCGCCAACAAACCTTACCGCGTGAAAATCCGCTCCGCCGGTTTCGCGCACCTCGCGGCGATGGACGAGATGACGCGCGGACACATGATCGCCGACGTGGTGGCGGTCATCGGCACCATGGATATCGTGTTCGGGGAGATCGACCGGTGATGCCGCAATCCAGACCGACTTCGAAGATCCATCTGCTCTCGGATGCCTCGCGCGCCGAGATCGATCGCTGGATCGCCAAGTATCCGCCGGAACACAAGCGGGCCGCGGTGATGGCGGCGCTGCGCATCGTGCAGGACCAGAACGGCGGCTGGCTTTCGAACGAGCTGCTCGAGGCGGTGGCGGAATATCTCGACATGCCGCCGATCGCCGTGGAAGAAGTGGCGACGTTCTACACCATGTACGACTTGCGGCCCGTCGGCCGGCACAAGGTCTGCGTGTGCACCAATATCGCCTGCCAGTTGAACGGTTCCGACCGGATTATGGACCACCTGCGAAAAAAACTCGGAGTGAAAGCCGGCGACACCACGCCGGGCGGCAAGTTCACGCTGAAGGAAGTCGAATGCCTGGGCGCCTGCGGCGGCGCACCGATGATGATGGTGGACAAGACCTATCACGAGAATCTCACGCCCGGGAAGGTCGATGAGATTCTGGATAAGCTGGACTAGCGGCCATGGCCAACGAACTCTGTTTCAAGACCCTCCATCTCGACCAGCCGTGGCGCCTGGCGACCTACCAGGGCGTCGGCGGCTACGACGTCTGGAAGAAGATACTGAAAGAGAAGACACCGCCGGAGAAGCTCATCGACGAGCTCAAGAAATCCGCCCTGCGCGGCCGCGGCGGCGCCGGTTTCTCGACCGGACTCAAGTGGAGCTTCATGCCGCGCAGCGCCCCGGGGCAGAAGTACATCGTGTGCAACTCCGACGAGGGCGAGCCCGGCACGTTCAAGGACCGCGACATCCTGCGCTTCAACCCGCACGCCCTGATCGAGGGCATGGCGATCGCCGGCTACGCCATCGGCGCCACCGTCGGCTACAACTACATTCGCGGCGAATTCTGGGAACCGTACGAACGCTTCGAAGGCGCACTCCGGGAAGCCTACGACGCCGGCCTGCTCGGCCGGAACGTCCTCGGTTCGGGCGTGGATTTCGACCTGCATACGCATCTCGGCGCCGGCGCCTACATCTGCGGCGAGGAGACCGCGCTGCTCGAATCGATCGAAGGCAAGAAGGGCCAGCCGCGCTTCAAGCCGCCGTTCCCGGCAAACTACGGCCTGTTCGGGCGACCCACCACCATTAATAATACGGAAACGCTGGCCTCGGTGCCGGACATCATCAGGAACGGCGCCGACTGGTTCCTCGGCCTCGGCAAACCCAACAACGGCGGGCCCAAGATCTTTTCCGTATCCGGCCACGTGAACAAACCCGGCAACTTTGAGGTGCCGCTCGGCACGCCGTTCGCGCGGCTGCTGGAGATGGCCGGGGGCGTGCGCGCCGGCCACAAGCTCAAGGCCGTGATCCCCGGCGGGTCCTCGGCCAACGTGCTGCCGGCGGAAATCATCATGGAATGCGCCATGGATTACGATTCGCTCGCCAAGGCCGGCTCGATGCTGGGCTCGGGCGGCGTGATCGTGATGGACGAGACCACCTGCATGGTGCGCGCGCTCGAGCGCATCGCGCACTTCTATTATGAGGAATCCTGCGGCCAGTGCACCCCGTGCCGCGAGGGCACCGGCTGGATGGCGCGCGTGGTGCACCGCATCGAGCACGGCCAGGGGCGCGCGCAGGACCTCGACATGCTGACCGACGTCGCTTCCAAGATCGAGGGCCACACCATCTGCGCGCTCGGCGACGCCGCCGCCTGGCCGGTGAAGAGCTTCGTGAAATATTTCCGCGCCGAGTTCGAGCACCACATCGAGCACGGCCGCTGCCTGCCCGGCACGGAAAGGACCGCTCTATGAAGATGAGACTCTTGATGTCGTTGCGGGCGTTTCCCCTCACCCTCATTTTCTCTCCCGCAGGCGGGAGAGAGAGGCGAGCCGAGCGCGCTCGCGCGCGATCGGGTTCACTCGGGAGCAATGCATGAGCGCGAATCCCGATAGCATGAAGACACCGCCGGCGTCCGACACTGTGACCATCGAGGTCGACGGCCGCAAGCTGCAGGCGCGCAAGGGGCAGATGCTGATCCAGGCGACCGACGCCGCCGGCATCTACATCCCGCGCTTCTGTTATCACAACAAGCTGTCGATCGCGGCCAACTGCCGCATGTGCCTGGTGGACGTCGAGAAATCGCCCAAGCCGCTGCCCGCCTGCGCCACCCCGGTGGCCGAGGGCATGGTGGTGCGCACGCGCTCGGACCGGGCGCGCTCGGCGCAGAAGGGCACCATGGAATTCCTGCTCATCAACCATCCGCTCGACTGCCCGATCTGCGACCAGGGCGGCGAGTGCCAGCTGCAGGATCTGGCGCTCGGTTACGGCAAGGACGTGTCGCGTTACGCCGAGGCCAAGCGCATCGTCAAGGACAAGGACATCGGGCCGCTGATCGCCACCGAGATGACGCGCTGCATCCACTGCACGCGCTGCGTGCGTTTCGGCCGCGAGCTCGCCGGGGTCATGGAGTTCGGCGGCCTCGGGCGCGGCGAGCACATGGAGATCCGCACCTTCCTCGACCACAGCGTGGATTCGGAGCTGTCCGGCAACGTCATCGACCTGTGCCCGGTGGGCGCGCTCACTTCCAAGCCGTTCCGCTTCACGGCGCGCGCGTGGGAGCTCGAGGATCACGCCTCGGTTAGCCCGCACGACGGCGTCGGCGCCAACCTGTTCGTGCAGACGCGTCGCGGGCGCGTGATGCGCGTGCTGCCGCGCGAGAACGAAGCGGTGAACGAATGCTGGCTTGCCGACCGTGACCGTTTCAGCTACGAGGCACTGAACGGCGACGACCGTCTGTGCATGCCCATGATCCGCCGCGGGGCCAAGTGGGAGGAGACCGACTGGAACACGGCGCTCGAATTCACGGTCGCGGGCCTAAAAAAAGCGCTCGCCGCGCACGGCCCGGCGCAGCTGGGCGCGCTGGCCGCGCCGATCGCCACGAGCGAGGAAATTTACCTGTTGCAAAAGCTCATGCGCGCGCTCGGTTCCGGCAACGTCGACCACCGCCTGCGCCAGACGGATTTCAGCGACGACTCCACTGCGCCGCTGTTCCCTTCGCTCGGGCGACCGCTCGCCGAGCTGGAAAAACTCGACAGCGCGCTACTGGTCGGCGCCAACCCGCGCAAGGACCTGCCGCTGCTCAATCTCCGGTTGCGCAAAGCGGCGCTCAAGGGCGCGCGCGTGTTCGCGATCAATCCGGTCGATTACGATTTCAGTTACCGCCTGGCCGGCAAGGTGATCGCCGATCCGGCGGGCATGGTGTCGGCCCTCGCGGGCGTGGCGCGCGCGTTGGCGGCGTTGCGCAAGACAGATCTGCCGCAGGCATTCCACGCGCGTTTTGCGGACGTCAAAACCGGCGTGTCGGAGCAGGCCATGGCCGAGGCGCTGCACCAGGGCAAGCTCGATTCGGTGCTGCTCGGCAACTTCGCGCTCAGCCATCCGCAGGCGGCCACGTTGCGCGCATTGGCGCAGCTGGTGGCCGATCTCGCCGGCGCCAAACCGGGGCAGTTGCCCGAGGCCAACGCCGCGGGCGCCTGGCTCGCGGGTGGCGTGCCGCATCGCGGGCCGGCCAGACAAACCGCGACCACGGGCCGGCACGCGCGCGACATGCTGCGCGAGCCGCTCAAGGCCTATGTACTGCTCGGGGTGGAACCGGAGTCCGATTGTCTCGATGCCGCCTCCGCCACGGCCGCGATGCAGGCGGCGGAATTCGTGGTGATGCTGACGACGTTCATGCCGTCGCCGTACCGTTCGCGCGCTGCCGAGTACGCCCATGTGTGGCTGCCGCTCGCGCCCTTCACCGAGACCGACGGCAGCTTCGTGAACCTCGAGGGCCGGGTGCAAACGTTCGCTGCGGCCGCGCCGCCGCTCGGCGAGACTCGCCCCGGCTGGAAGATTCTGCGCATGCTCGGCGGTCTCCTGGGCCTGCCCGGATTCGACCAGGGCTCGATCGACGATGTGCGCCGCGAGCTCGCGCTGCCGGACAAACCCGCCGTGGCAACGTCATTCCAGCTGGCGGCGACAGCCGAGCCCGCGCCGGCATTGTCTGCCGGCGAGCTCATGCGTCTAGCGGAAGTGCCGATGTACGCGGTCGACCCGATCGTGCGGCGCGCGCCGTCGCTGCAAAATACCTCTGACAACCCGACGCCGGCGGCGCATTTGAACGCGGCGCAGGCGGAAAAGCTCGGCCTGCGCGCCGGCGCCACCGTTCAGGTGGTCATGGCGCAGGGCGCGGCGAGCCTGCCGCTCGTGATCGACGCGCGTGTCCCGGACGGCTGCGTGCTGGTGCCGTCCGGGTATCCGGAAACCGCGATGCTCGGCGCGCACGGACCGGCCGGCGTGAGGGCGTCATGATCAAATTCCTGCTCGATATCTGGAACTGGTTTCCCGGCTGGTCGCAGATCGGGCTGATCAATCTCGGCAAGATCATCCTGATCGTTGCGCCGCTGATGCTGGCGGTGGCGTACCTGACCTATGCCGAGCGCAAGATCATCGGTTACATGCAGGTGCGCATCGGCCCGAATCGCGTCGGCCCCAAGGGCTGGCTGCAGCCGATCGCCGATGCGGTGAAGCTGCTGCTCAAGGAAGTCATCGTCCCGGCCAAGTCCAGCCGCTTCCTGTTCGTGTTCGCGCCGGTCCTGGCGTTCGCGCCGGCGCTCGCGGCCTGGGCGGTAATTCCATTCACCGACAAGATGTGGCTGGCGAACGTCGACGCCGGCCTTCTGTACATTCTCGCGCTCACCTCCATGGGCGTGTACGGCGTGATCATCGCCGGCTGGGCTTCGAACTCGAAATACGCCTTTCTCGGCAGCATGCGCTCGGCGGCGCAGATCGTGGCCTACGAAATCGCCATGGGTTTCGCGCTGGTGGGCGTGCTGATGGCGGCCGGCAGCCTCAACCTGCGCGAGATCGTGCTGCATCAGCAGGGCGGACCGCATCAATGGTATATCTGGCCGCTGTTCCCGTTGTTCCTGGTGTATCTCATCTCCGGCGTGGCCGAGACCAACCGCGCGCCGTTCGACGTGGCCGAGGGCGAATCCGAGATCGTCGCCGGATTTCACGTGGAATACTCGGGCATGGCGTTCGCGATCTTCTTCCTGGCGGAATACGCCAACATGATCCTGATCGCGGCGCTGTGCTCGGTCATGTTCCTCGGCGGCTGGCTGTCGCCGTTCGAGATGCTGCCCGCCAAGCTGCTGGCGGTGCCGGTCATCGGCACCGTGCTCGGCAACGGTGTCCACTGGTTGCTGTTCAAGATCAGTTTCGTTCTGTTCTTTTTCCTGTGGTTCCGCGCCACGTTTCCGCGGTATCGTTACGACCAGATCATGCGCCTCGGGTGGAAGGTGTTCATTCCGGTGACGCTGGTGTGGATCGGCGTGATGGGCGGCGCGATGTTCCTCACGCCCTGGGGGTTCATCTTCCACTGACGGAAGAGAAGGCGACCATGGTGAAAGCGCTCAAAAGATATTTGAACACCTTCCTGCTGTTTGAGCTCCTGAAGGGCCTGGTGGTGACCGGCCGGCACCTGTTCGTGCGCAAGTTCACGATCCAGTACCCGGAGGAGCGCACGCCGATCAGCCCGCGCTTCCGCGGCCTGCACGCGCTGCGGCGCTACCCGAACGGCGAGGAGCGCTGTATCGCCTGCAAGCTGTGCGAGGCGGTGTGCCCGGCGGCGGCGATCACCATTGAGTCGGCGATGCGCGCCGACGGCACCCGCCGCACGACGCGCTACGACATCGACCTGTTCAAGTGCATCTACTGCGGATTCTGCGAGGAATCGTGCCCGGTGGATTCGATCGTGGAGACGAACATTTTCGAGTTTCATTTCGAGAACCGCGGCGAGCACGTGATTCACAAGGAACAACTGCTCGCCATCGGCGACAAGTACGAAAAACAGCTCGCGGCGGATCGCGCCGCGGACGCGAAATATCGTTAAGGCAATTTCGGATTTCTAATTGCAAATGAGACAAGCGCAATCTCAATAAACTCAAATCAAAAATCAGAAATAAGAAATCAGAAATAAGATTTATGGAATTTAAACAACTCGTCTTTTATTTTTTCGCCGCGGTGATGGTATTCGCCGCCGCCATGGTGATCACCGTGCGCAACCCGGTGAAGGCGGCGCTGTTCCTGGTGCTGGCGTTCGTCAGCGCCGCCGGGCTGTGGCTGTTGCTGCAGGCGGAGTTCCTCGCCATCGCGCTGGTGCTGGTGTACGTCGGCGCGGTCATGGTGCTGTTCCTGTTCGTGGTCATGATGCTCGACATCAATCTGGTGCGCCTGCGCGAGGGTTTCGGCGAGTATCTCCCGATCGGCGGCGTGGTGGCGGTGCTGCTGGTGCTGGAGATGGGGATCATTCTCGGGGCGGAGCGCTTCGGCCTGCGGCAGATGCCCGACCCCGGCTCGCTCCCGGCGAACTACAGCAACACGCGCGAGCTCGGACGGCTGCTGTACACCGTCTACGCCTATCCGTTCGAGATTGCGGCGGCGATCCTGCTGACGGCCATCGTCGCGGCGATCGCGCTGACGCTCCGCCGGCGCAAGGACACCAAATACCAGAACCCGTCGGCCCAGATCCACGTGCGGCGCGAGGAACGCGTGCGCGTGGTGAAGATGCCGTCCGGGAAGAAGAGCTGAGCGGACGCTTGCGAAAAGGGGAGCCGGAAAAATCATGATACCGCTGTCACATTATCTGATCCTGGGGGCGATTCTGTTCTCCCTGAGCGTGGTCGGCATCTTCCTCAACCGCAAGAATCTCGTCATCCTGCTGATGGCGATCGAGCTCATGCTGCTCGCCGTCAACCTCAACTTCATCGCGTTTTCGCACTATCTCGGCGACGTCGCCGGGCAGGTGTTCGTGTTCTTCATTCTCACGGTGGCGGCGGCCGAGTCGGCGATCGGACTGGCGATCCTGGTGGTGGTGTTCCGCAACCGCCAGACCATCAACGTCGAGGACCTGAGCAGTCTCAAAGGCTAAGAGTGTTTAAAAATGTATATGATTTCGAAACGCCAGGACGCCAGGGTTGCCAGGAAAAGCAAATGGGGAATCTCCAGATTCCGGCGTTGCAGTGGTCCCTTACTTTTTGTGACGGGTTCTAGGTCATGACCGGGTTGGACATCAATTACGAGCTGGTGTACCTCGCGATTCCGCTCTCCTGCCTCGCGGGTTCACTGCTCGCCGGCCTGCTCGGCTGGAAGATCGGTCGCGTTGGCGCCCACACCGTGACCATCCTAGGCGTGGCGGTGGCGTTCGCACTCGCGGCGTTCGTGGTGCTGCCGGACGTGCTGGCGGGTAACACCTTCAATGGCCCGGTGTACACCTGGGGCGTTTCCGGCGACATCCCGATGGAAGTCGGTTTCCTGATCGACCCGCTGACCGCGCTTATGATGGTGGTGGTCACCTTCGTCTCGCTGATGGTGCATATCTACACCATCGGCTATATGCACGACGACCCCGGCTACCAGCGCTTCTTCAGCTACATCGCGCTGTTCACCTTCTCGATGCTGATGCTGGTGATGTCGAACAACTTCCTTCAGCTGTTTTTCGGCTGGGAGGCGGTCGGCCTGATGTCGTATCTGCTGATCGGCTTCTGGTACACGCGTGATTCGGCCACCTACGCCCAGCTCAAGGCCTTCCTTGTCAACCGCGTCGGCGATTTCGGCTTCCTGCTCGGCATCGCGGCGATCTACATGACCTTCGGCACGCTCGATTACGGCGCGGTGTTCGCGATGGCGCCGCAGATGGCGGCCAAGACGATCCACGTCCTGCCCGGCGCGGACTGGAACGTGATCACGCTCACCTGCATCCTGCTGTTCATCGGCGCCATGGGCAAATCCGCGCAGGTGCCGTTGCACGTGTGGTTACCGGACTCGATGGAAGGCCCGACGCCGATCTCGGCCCTGATCCACGCCGCCACCATGGTCACCGCCGGCGTGTTCATGGTGGCGCGCATGTCGCCGCTGTTCGAACTGTCCGAGACGGCGCTGTCGACGGTCATGGTCATCGGCGCCATCACGGCGCTCACCATGGCCTTCATCGGCGTGGTGCAGAACGACATCAAGCGCGTGATCGCTTACTCGACGCTGTCGCAGCTCGGCTACATGATGGTGGCGCAGGGCGCCTCGGCGTATGCCGCCGGCATCTTCCACCTGATGACGCACGCGTTCTTCAAGGCGCTGCTGTTCCTCGCCGCCGGTTCCGTGATCATCGCGCTGCACCACGAGCAGGACATGCGCAAGATGGGCGGCCTGCGCCGCTACATGCCGATCACCTTCGTCACCGCCTGGGTCGGCTCGCTCGCGCTCGCCGGGATTCCGCCGTTCGCCGGGTTTTTCTCCAAGGACATGATCATCGAGGCGGTGCGCGAATCGCATCTGCCCGGCAGCGGCTTCGCCTATGCCGCGGTGCTGGCCGGCGTGTTCGTGACCGCCTTCTACAGTTTCCGCCTGCTGTTCCTGACGTTCTACGGCAAGCCGCGCATGGACCAGCACACGCTCAAGCACGTCAAGGAATCGCCGTGGGTGGTGACGCTGCCGCTGGTGCTGCTGGCGATCCCGTCGCTCGTCGCCGG
>JBLMXN010000142.1:0-33790 GCA_050257795.1 Bacteroidota bacterium | reverse complement strand
GGCGCCGCGATTACCGGGGGCATGGTTCGCGCCAAGCTTAAATCGAGGCCGCGTTTATTCGAAGCGAGCCTGGCCGAGCTGTATAAAGACCGGCAACAGTTGAATGCACCATGACCAGTGCGAGAACTTTGGAGTTGGCGAGGCGGCGCGACGAGATCGTCGCGCAAATCGCCATGGAACGCGCCGCGATTGCGCAAAATGGCGCTTCATTGGGGCGATTCTCGCGGATCATTGACAAAGTCCGCGAAGGAATTCAATACCTCAAAAGCCACCCCGAGGCTTTGCTGCTGCCCGCCGTCATCATTTTCGTGTCGCGTCCGCGGCGCTTGTTGGCGCTGGCGATCAGTGGGGTCGGGTTATGGCGGATGGCGCAGAGTTGGCGACGTCGGATCCGCTCATGACGCAGGCCACCGACAGTGTCGACGAGGTGGTAGCGCACGCGATCAAGGTATTGCAGGCGGAAGGCTTTGGTGTGTTGACCAACACCGACGCGGAAAAAACGCAGAATGAGGTAGACGGGGACGGGCGGTCCTATCGCATCATCGCCGCCAGCAGCACGCCGCGTGACCAGTACCGGGCGCCGACGGCCGAACCGAAAATCGTCATGCTGCTGCCCAACAATTTATTCGTGCGCGAAGAGACGGACGGGCACATCACCGTCGGCCTCATGAATCCGGTTGTGGTGCTGCGACTGGCCGACGATCTCGCGAATGGCGAGATTGTGAAACAGGTTCGCGGCAGACTGGTGGAGGTATGCGGCAAATTGGTGGTTTCCTGAACCCGTAGATGCTCCCGCCAGATTCACCCGCATTGCCGACCGGGCTGGATGCACCGGGCGCAGCGCCGACCTTGGACGTGAACATCAGCACCGCTCCGGCGTCGGTGGACGTCCTGCATGATGGCCGGAAGGTCACCATCATGCGCAATCAGAATCCGAACAACCCGGTCAATCCCGATTTCGCCAGAACTTCACGCCGATGCGGGCCGTTCGGTATGCAACCGGGTGAACTGGCGCCGGCGTGAAAACCATCGGTGTACTGGAGGTGCGACAGTTCCTAAAGAAAGAGAATAAATGACGGCGATGTTTCGATCATGGTGTTCATTAGTGCGCGCCCGACCGGGTGGGAAACGGATCCATTCCAGGAACCATGCTGACCACCGTCAAGCCGGAGAGCGAATAGACCGAACCGTCGATGTTCAGCCTCTGTGAGGGGCGTCTTGGCCGGTCGCCGCTGAGATCAGGGAGGCCGTTATCTTGTCCTTCATACGAAGTTTTTCAGGGTACCCGTTGTTATCAGCGCAGCCGGCGCAGGTGAGAAATCCGACCGATCTATTCGGCCTCTCGAGCCACGCCGCAGCCCCGTCGTGCCGACTACGGTCACGACAACACCGCCGCCAGCCTTCCGGATCGCCTTGTCGGGTCGGTGGACAGCCGATCCTGGATTTAAGACCGGAACAATGCAGTCCCGTGCTCATAGTTCCGTGTATGGGCAAGGCAGCATAAAATCTGCGGTAATATGCCTGGTCCGAAGACACCCGCCTGGAAATTGATTTCATCAGGGAGAATTAATACGTGAGTCTGTTCCATGCCATGGGTCTTATCGTGACGCTCGTGGCGCTCTTCGGTTATTTCAATTACCGGGTTACGCGGCTTCCCGACATCATCGGCATCACGGCCATTGGCCTGATTGTCTCGATTATTGTGGCCATCATCGGTACCTATAATCCTGCCGTGGCCGGCTGGGCGCAACGGGCCGTTGTCGGAATCGATTTCTACGAAGTGGTCTTCCACGGCATGCTGGGCATGCTGTTGTTCGCCGGCAGTCTGCACGTCAATATCGGTGACATCAGTCGGGAAAAATGGGTCATCCTTGTCCTTGCCACCATCGGGGTCGTGCTCTCAACGGCCATTGTCGGCACGGGATTTTACCTCGGCTCGAAGCTGTTGGGTTTCGAGCTGCCGCTGATCAGTTGCCTGCTGTTCGGCGCATTGATCTCGCCGACCGATCCGATTGCGGTGCTGGGCATCTTGCGCAAGATCGGCGTCCCCAAGACTCTGGAAACCAAGATCGCCGGCGAGAGTCTGTTCAATGACGGTACCGGCGTCGTCGTGTTTCTGACGCTACTGAGCGTGGCTGCCGGTGGGCATGACGTATCAACTTCGGAGGTGCTGATATTACTTACCGTGGAAGTCCTCGGCGGGGTGGTCGTGGGACTGGCGCTGGGATATCTGGGTTATTACCTCCTGAAGGGTATCGACAGTTACGCCGTGGAGATTCTGATTACGCTCGCTTTGGCGACCGCGGGATACGCAGTCGCGGATTTGCTGCACACTTCTGCGCCGATCGCGGTCGTGCTCATGGGGCTGGTGGTGGGCAACCAGGGCAAGGCGTTTGCCATGTCCGAACTGACCCGCCAGCACCTGTTCTCCTTTTGGGAACTGATCGACGAGCTGTTAAATCTCCTGCTCTTCGGCCTGATTGGGCTGGAGGTGATCGCCCTGTCCTTGTCCGTCAACCAGATGTTGCCGGGGATTATCGCCATTCCCATCGTGCTGCTGGCGCGCTGGGTGAGCGTGGGGCTGCCGGTCATGGCCATGAGTCATTTCCGCGTGTTCACCCCGAACACGATCAAGATCATGACCTGGGGTGGCTTGCGCGGCGGCATCTCGGTAGCACTCGCGTTGTCCTTGCCGCAGATGCCAGGACGCAACACCATTGTCGCGGCCACGTACGTGGTGGTGATTTTCAGCATCCTGGTGCAGGCGCTGACCATGGGGCGATTTGTTCGGCGGTTGAACCGTGGCTCCACGCTTGAACCGCCGGTTCAGAAAAGTTAAAAACTCATACGTTCACTTGTGAGGCTGACCCATGAATAAGCTCAAACGAGTATGGAGCAATCTGCGGTCGAGCTTTTGGTTCATGCCTTCACTGATCGTCGTGGTCAACATTGTCGCCGCGGCGGTGTTGATCGAAACAGACTCCACCGGCGGTGACGGATGGCTGGCCCAGTGGCCACGGCTGTTTGGGGCCGGGGCGGACGGTGCGCGCCAGATGTTGTCCATACTTGCCGGTTCGATGATGTCCGTCATGGGCATCACGTTCTCCATGACCTTGGTGGCCCTGGCGTTGGCATCGAGCCAATACACCCCGCGCATCCTGCGGACCTTCATCGGCAGCCGCGTCACACAGGTCACGCTCGGGATCTTCGCCGGAATTTTCGCTTATTGCCTGATCGTGTTGCGCACCATTCGCGGCGGTGGCGGCGTAGCCGAGTTCGTGCCGAGCCTGGCGGTGTTCTTCGCATTTGTTCTGGCGCTCGGCGGCGTTGGCGTCCTCATTTATTTCATTCATCACATCGCCTCGTCGATTCAGGCCTCCAGCATCATCGCCTCGATTGCACAGGACACCATCGCGTCCATTGAGCGGCTGTTTCCGGAAATACTGGGACACGGACCCGAAGAAGACGAGGATAGGGATGAGGTGCTCCGGTCTCTGGCTGAGAGATCCTGGCACGCCGTGCCGGCAGCGATGAACGGTTACATTCAGAGCGTGGATAATGATGCGCTGCTGCGCCTGGCGCGGGACAGGAAGACCGTCGTGCGCATGGAGCGCGGCATCGGCGCATTCGTTGTGCAAAATACCGCATTGGCATCGCTCGCGCTGCAAGACCCGCCGGATCAAAAGACGATCGAGGCCCTTAATGCTGTTTACAGCATAGGCCGCTATCGCACGGTGGAACAGGACCCCGCTTTCGGCATCCGACAGCTCGTGGATATGGCCCTGAAGGCGCTTTCGCCCGGTGTCAATGACACCTCGACGGCTGTGATCTGCGTGGATTACCTGACGGCGATTCTGGCGCAGCTGGTCGCCCGGAAATGTCCTGCATCGCTCCGCTACGAGGGAGACGAACTGCGTGTGATCACGATTGCCCCGACCTTTGAAGGTCTGCTGGCCGAGGCGTTCGACCAGATCAGGGGTAGCGCCGAAGGCAATATCGGCATCATGGCGCGCATGCTCGGCGCCTTCGAAACCCTCGCCGATCTCACGGTCAGCCCGCGCCGCCGGCGGGCGCTCCACGAACAGGTGCAGTGGCTTGCCGAACTGGCTGGTCGCACCACCGAAGCCAGCCATGATCGCGCGCGGATCGCAAGGCGACTGATGGAGGTGCGCGAAGCGCTCGAAAGCGGGTCTGCGTTGCGCGCAGCGGAAAAAGAAGGAGTAGCTTTGTAAACCCGAGGCGGGCAGTGGAAAGCAATGCCCGTTTAGCGAATATTTGCGCGGGCGTCGCGGTGCGCGGCAGCGACTTGCATATTAACGTTCGATAATAACCGGCAGCGGAAGCACGGGCGAACTGGGTGCCTGCGTCCGGCGCCCTCACGGCACTGTCCTGCAAAACAACTCGCTGCTGGATTCGCGGGGCTCCGCCATAGATACCCAACCGCGCTTCTCAATTTCTTGAACCACGAAGCAGTCCCACCAGCCCGATAATCGTCACGACGACGCCGCCGACCAGCATCCATATGGCCTTGTCGGTCGGTGCGTCGGTGAAGAATCGGGAAATGCCGGAACTGAGTGAATTCGATGCGCTGACGCCGAAGATCAGCAGCAGGATACCCCCGGCAAGGATGGCGAGCGAGATTGTTTTGTCCATCGGAAAATCTCCCTGAGTTAATAGTTACTACGGCCTGGACTTTTCGTCGATCTGCGACAGAATCGCCACCATTAGCGCGGCAACGGACAGCACGAAAATATACAGAATATTGTCCATCTCCTGCGAACTGGCGGACGCCAGGTAAGTGATTGCCGATGGTATGCCGATCAAAATACTCAGCTTCAGCATGACGCTTCTCCTTGAAATACAGGATAAGGTCTATGGGAAGGGCCGCTGATCCAGCGTTCCTTCAGATAGAGTCACAGGGCTCTTCTTCCACTGATGACGTTAAGCAGAACGACCACGATAGCGATCACCAGCAGAATGTGAATAAAACCACCCATGGTGTAGGAGGTGACGAGCCCCAGGAGCCACAAGATGACCAAAACAACAGCGAGAGTGTATAGCATGACAGTTCTCCTTTTCTCACGTGAACACCGTGTTCAGTGAGAACATCAGCGCCGCCTTAAAAAACACTACTGCTTTTCATTGCGTATCAGCAGTCGTCTTTATTTGTTCGACGGGATCGTGCCGTCGTTGAACTCGTCCTGGTCGCCGGACCGCCACAGCGGCGGGACATTCCCGTTGATTACGCGTCTCGACCCGTCATCAAGGCGGACGGCGATTTCATAACTCCTGGTCGATAAGGCCGCTAATAATTATCCCCCTCTCCTTAAATCGTTCAGTTCGCTAACGTACAGAGTGGCTGAACTTCCGGGTTACCGGCCAGAGCTGCACCTTGCCGGCAAGCACGCTTTCCAGCCGTTGACCTACATGCTCCCAGTTGACGACGTTCCAGAAAGCATTGAGGTAGTTGACGCGTCCGCTCTGGTATTTGAGGTAATAGGCATGCTCCCATAGATCGTTGATGAGGAGGGCGGTCTTTTTTTCCAGCAGGACGCTGTCGTGGTTGGGGCGGGAAAGCACTTCCAGTTTTCCATCTGCCGGATTCACCACCAGGAACACCCAGCCGGAGGCGAAATGCTTTGCGCCTGTCTCGACGAACTTGGCCTTGAACGCATCGAAAGAGCCGAAATCGCGATCGATCGCTTGCGCCAGCGCGCCGGCGGGCCTGGCCCCGGCTGCTCCGGGCTTCAGGATTTTCCAGAAAAACTGATGATGTAGGTGACCGCCGCCCTGGTCGTGCACCGTCTGCCGGATCGTGACCGGCACCTCGTTGTGCCGCCGCAGCAGTTCTTCGATGCTGAAGTCATGCAATTCGGGATAATCCTTGAGCGCCGCGTTCAGGTTGTTGACGTATGCCTGGTGATGCTTCTCGTGGTGGATCTGCATGGTTGCCGCGTCGATGTGGGGCTCGAGCGCGTCGTAAGCGAAGGGCAGCGGCTCCAGGACAAACGGATAAGTGGGCGGTTTTTTGGTTTCGATATTCATGGGGAATTTCTCCTGAATCGGTATTTCCTCGATGTGCGATTGCATCAGCAGCCGCAGCCACATGCGGAAACAATACGTGACGCAGAGTTGATATCTGAGCCGAACCGGCGCTGCGTTTCAGTGCGATAACGTACATATAATTAGTTAATCGGGAGCTGGAAGTGGTTTGGATAGCCGAAAGCATTGAGATTTCAGTTTTCCACGGTGTCGATCGTCGAAGTACATTGCGTGCAGACGTTCGTTAGTTTCGTCCCCAGACTCAGCGTCGCAACAGTTCGCCCACCGGCTTGTGCGATTCCGGGCGGTCACCAATCACCTTGGCGATGGTGGCCCGCGGTGCGCTGAGCAGCAGGCCCCATACACCCCACAACCAGTCGAAGAGCAGCCAGGCGATGAACGGCGCCGCGGCGTTCGTGTGCGCGAAGTGGCTCTGCAGCCAGGTCTTGAACACCATCCCCATCGCGCCCGCCACCAGCAGTGACGCACCCGCGATGGCGAGCGTATTGAGCGGTGACCCGAATTGCTTAGAAGCGGCCACGCCGCCGGCAAGCGCGAGTAAAACCGGGCCCAGATAAGGGATAAAGTGAAGCACGCAGCCGGCATCACGCTTACCTGTGATCTCGGTCAGCCGTGCGCGAATGGCTTCGACCGTGCCTTCAGCGTGACCTTGAATCTGCCAGGCGGCACGTTGATTGATTTCAATACCGCGCTGTTCACGAAAACCGGTGCCGCCGCTTACATGACAGACATGGGCCGCAGTACCGCGGATTTCGGCGACACGGCAGGTTTCCAGTTGATATTTCCGGAACGGGTGCGCTAACCTCCGCCTCCGGCCTGTTTCCGGTGGCCACGGTGCCGGTGCCTGCCGCCGTCTGGCTGTTCGGCTCAGGATTGCTTGGCCTGGTCGGCGTGGCGCGGCGCAGGAACGCCCGGTCAACCGGCTGACGCCAGCTCTGCAAGGCCGGGCCTGATGCGGCGCATCTGAAACGGGATAGAACGCCCGCCGCGCTTAATGAGTTATCAAGGAGGAAACATGCGCAACATGAATCCTGTTTTGTTCAGTTGTGGTCTCGCCGCGGCGATCGTCTACGCGTCGCTGTGGAGTCCGGCCGGCCTCGCCGCCGGTGATTCCGGGAGCCGGCCGGGCGACGCGTCCATGACCTGCGCGCAGATCGCGCAGGAACTACAGCCGTACATGCAGCAGATGTCGCCGTCCATCACGGCGCTGGGGCAGACCACGCAGGAAGTGCAGGCGCGAAGCAAGACCCGCATGTCCGAAGCGACGGCGGAGTCCGCGGCGGAAACGGCCGCAGCGCGAGCCACGATGCTGGACCCGACGGGGTTTTCGAGCAAGCCCCTGCGCCAGGCGCAGGCCCAGAGTCAGAAGGAGCGCTGGAAGCGCGCGGAGGCCGAGGACAAGCCGCTCAATGACAAGTACAAGGCGCAAACCGAGCAGGTGGCGAAGCAAGGCCAGCAGATGCAGTCGGACGCGCGCCTGCAGCGACTGATGCAGCTGGCGCAGCAGAAGAACTGCCAGTGACATTGTCGCGCCCGGGTGAACGCCGGGCGGCTCAGTGATGCTGATGCGTGTGGGACAGATAAGACAGACGATGTTGCCGGTCCTGTTCCAGGCTGACGGCTCTCAGGCGGGCGAGCTCGGCTTCCGAGATCCCGCCGTTGGCAACTTCGATCAGCACGTCAATCTCCTGGGGCAGCAACAGCAGGTGCCGTGACAGCTCGTCGGCCAGGCGCGCGACCGCCCGCCGGTTTTCCGGTTGCCACATCAGGTCGGCGGCATCTTCCAGAAGCTCTTCGAACGGCGCCAGGTGCCAGTTCGCGACGATTTCTTTCGCTTTGGCGAGCTCGAAATAACAGCTTTGCATCGCCATGGCGTCCTCAATTTCCGCCGCGATACACGCGGCATACCCGGCGCACAGGATCACGACTTTCTCCTGCATGTACTCCGCGTCCGCGGACCATTCTTCCTCCCGCGTCATCGGCCCTGCGCCGTTCGCATACGAAATGATTGAAAGCACACCGGGGTAACGACGGGGGCCGCGCAGGCGGCTGTGCGCGACCGCGTGGCCGGCTTCGCGGTAGGCCGCGATCTTCAGCGGGGTGTCACTGTTCGTCGCCTTCTTCATGGCTTGATCAGCCTCGCGCCAATTTCAATTTCACTGACGGGCGGTGACATCCTTGCTACCGTTTTGCTACCCGCACAAGCCGATCCACGTTGCTCGAGCATATCGCAATTCGGCAGGGTGGTGCACGTATGGAGAGAATGAAATTAAAGGAGATTCTGCGGGACCCGATCCAACCGTATCTTTATAAAAGAAGATTGTATTGTGACAATTCTTCAGGGGTGAGCGAGCGCTTCGGCGCACCCCGGCCCGTTCCGCGGGCTGTTTTTTTCATACAACCCGACACAAAAAGCGCCGGTCAGGTCATAGGATCGCGCGGAAGTACGGATACCAGACAACCATCAGCGCTGCCGCGAACAGAAGTTCCAGAATCACGATGTACTTGAGGCGCGCGCGCTCGGCGCCGCGCTTGTCCAGCATGAACACCGCGCTCATCATGATGTCGAGCAGCAGCACCATGAACACGATCGGCATGAGTGTCGGGACTATCAGGGTGGGGGTCATGCTCCAGCCGTGGAAGACCGGGCGCGTGCCGGGGGACGGTCGGGCGAACAGCAACACCAGCGCGAGAACCACCAGCATGATGCGCAATGCGCCGAAGCGGGCGAGGAGCGGGAGCAGTCCGCGCTGCGGCGCGGTGTCATTCTGGCGGCTCATCTCGGAGGCGAACTATACGCGAAAAGGGCGGGTTCCGCGCGGTTTTGCTTCTTTAATGCTTGTAGTAAGACATGCTCCAGCAGGCATTCGGGCTGCCGTTCCATTGCGCGGCAGTAATCGTCTTGTCCTGCACGGAAAACGTCCACTGGCACGGCTCCCCCTGCCAGTCAATCCGCCAGCCATAGTATTTCTTTCCGTCCAGCTCCATGGTCGTGGCCGGCGGACCATATCGCAATATCGCCTGGGTGAGTGGCTTGCCGACGTAGGCGTTGAACTGCGCGTTGATCTCGTCTTCCATCGTGGCGCAGGCGGATAACAGCAGTGCGGAGCTCAAGATACAGGCGGTTCTCATCGTTTTCTCCTTCCCATCGATTGCCGTTGCGAAGCATCATGCTCCATCGGATAAATAAGCGCCAGGAAGGGAGCGGCACGGAAGGCCTAGCCGGCGGTCGGGGATCGGGGTGGAGGGGCAATCGAACGCGCAGCCCGGCGCCGGCGATTACAGTTGAATGATATGGTCCATGGGGTGGATGCCATACGTCCCCACGGGAAGGACGCGCGTGATCTTGATCTCCTGCCCCTGTCCATCGCGGTGTTCCATCAGATCGGTGACGACCTTGCGACTATAGGGCGTCTTGCTGGCGGTCAGCACCAGCGCCACCTTGGGCTTGAGACGGCGGGCGCGATTGATCGTGATGACGACGCCGATGCTGCCCGTGCTGAGTTCCACCAGGGAGCCGATGGGAAAAATTCCCATGCAGCGGATGAAATCCTCGACCAGCTGGGGATGAAAATCCTTCTCGCGCCATTCGTACATGCGCTTCAGCGCGTCTTCCGCGGACAGGCCGCCGGAGTAGGTGCGATCGCTCGTCACCGCGTCATACACGTCGACGATCGAACCGATCAGTCCCGCCTGGCTGATCATGTCCCCCTTCAGGCCAACCGGATAACCGGCCCCGTCACGGCGTTCGTGATGCTGTTGCACGACCTGCATGGCGAGCTTCGGGATGCCGCCGGATTTTTTCAGGATCGCCACCGCCCAGCCCACGTGCCGCGTCATGGTTTCGAATTCCTGCGGGGTCAGGCCGGCGGGTTTCCCGAGGATCTCCCGGGGAATTTTCACCATGCCGACGTCGTGCAGCAATAGACCCAGGCCCAAAGCGATCAATTCATCCTTGCTGAATACCAGATGCCGCCCGAAGGCGATACCGAGGATACAGCTCCGTATGCTGTGCAGCGCGGTGTACTCGTTGATGTTGCGCAGGTAGGTGAGGCACACCAGGGCGTCGGGATTGCGGATGATGCTTTCCACCATATTGGTGACGACCTTGGTGGCGAGCGCGATGTTGAAATCCTTGCCTTTCTCGACGTGATCGATCACTTCCTTCATCGTCTCCCGGGCGTCGGCTTCGATCTCCCTGGCGCGGACGAGTTCCTTCTCCAGTGGCGCCTGGTCGATGTAGGCGGGACGCTCGTGCGGCGTGACCGGGGATTCGGCGATTTGTCTTACGCGGTGGTGAATCTGTTCTTCTTCCGCCTGGATCGCGTGCATACGCGCCTCGAATCCGCTATGGCCGCGTTGCGGCAGGGCATCGAGACCCTTTTCGATGTCGATGTAGACATATTTGCAGTGCTTCTTGAGCAGATCCATCTCTTGTGGCGCGCGCAACTCGAACCCCTGAAACAGGAACGGGGTTTCCAGCCACGGCCGATCCAGTTGAGAGACATACATCCCCCAGCGCAGATCCTGGACATCGATCTTTTTTCTCACGGATTCAATGCACCTTGTCGCAAGTGTCTAAAATTAGAGAGCAAAATACATGCCAGCGCAGTGCTCAAGCGACTTAGAGCATGTTTAACCGCAGTTATCGCAGCCTGTTGCCGCGGGGGTATTCCGGTCGGCAAACCAGCCGTTCATTTAAGGTATCGTTCGTGTCACTTGCCTGCGAGATAACCCCGCCGCAGTTACGGCGCAGTCGGGGCGGGTGCACTGATATGACCGTCCCTGACTGGCCGCATGATGAACCCGACGATGAATTACCGAGTCGGTTCCGGCTGGGCGTGAGTCTGGCGGACCGCCCGGCGCCGCCGTAACATACCTCCGTTCTCTCCCGGGAGTTGCCTTTGCCGGTCGACACGCACATCACTGACATTGCGCATATCATCCAGCAGGCCGTGGCGCCGGTGTTCCTCCTCTCCGGCGTCGGCGTGACCCTCACGGTGCTGACCAACCGCCTGAGCCGGATCGTCGACCGCGCCCGCGTTCTGGAAGAGCGTCTCGCCGCCGCGGTCGAGTCAGCCAAGGCCGCCGGCCTGCGCGCCGATTTGCACACGCTCTTGCGCCGCGCCCGCTTCATCAACTGGGCCATCACGTTGACGACGTGCTGCGGGCTGCTGGTCTGTCTCGTGATCGTGGCCCTGTTCGTCGGCTATTTCCTGCGCCTGGATCTTTCGGAAATGGTGGCGCTCTTGTTCATTGTTGCCATGCTGGCGTTCGTGGTGGCGTTCGTGAGTTTCCTGCGTGAGATCTTCCTTGCTATCGGCAGCCTGCGCATCGGCCCGTATTAAGAACAAGCACGAAGTGAGGTGCATGGCGCCGTCCTCGCCCGTGTTCGCTCAGGACAGGTCAAAAAGAGCAGGCATGTCATAAGGAGCAGATAAGAATGAGTGACCACCCCTTATGGCAACCCTCAGCGGCGGGTATCGCCGATGCCAACCTGTCCGCCTTCATGCGGGATGCAAATACCCGTTGGGCAATGAACCTGTCCGATTATGCTGGGCTGTACCGCTGGTCCGTAGAGCAGCCGGAACAATTCTGGACGTCCGTGTGGGATTTCTGCGAAGTCATTTCAGCGCGGCGCGGCGCGCGTGTCCTGGTCGACGGCGACCGGATGCCCGGGGCCCGCTGGTTCCCCGATGCGCGCCTCAACTTCGCGCAGAATCTTCTGCGCCGCCGCGACGAAACCGACGCGCTGGTGTTCTGGGGCGAGGATAAGATCCGGCGCCGTCTGTCGCATGCCGAACTGTATCGGGAGGTGGCGCGGTTCGCGGCGGCGCTGCGAGCCGAGGGCGTGCAGCCGGGCGATCGCGTCGCGGCCATCATGCCCAACATGCCGGAAACGATCGTGGCCATGCTCGCTGCCGCCAGCCTCGGCGCGATTTTTTCCTCCACCTCACCCGATTTCGGCGCCCGTGGCGTGCTCGACCGCTTCAGCCAGATCGAACCCACGATACTGATTGCCGCGGACGGTTATTACTACCAGGGCAAGGTTATCGATTGCCTGGAGAAGCTGGGCGAGATCGCGCGCCAGCTGCCCTCGTTGCAGCGGGTGGTGATCGTGCCTTACCTTGATGCGCAGCACGAGTCGAAGGGGATCCGCGCGGCTCGGAGCTATGCGGATTTTGTCGCGCCGCATGTCCGTGCGACCGGGATTCACTTCGAACAGCTGCCGTTCGACCATCCTCTCTACGTGATGTATTCCTCCGGCACCACCGGCGTGCCGAAGTGCATCGTGCACGGCGCCGGCGGCGTACTGCTGCAGCATCTCAAGGAGCACCGATTGCACTGCGACATAAAGCCGGGGGACAGGTTGATTTATTTCACGACCTGCGGCTGGATGATGTGGCACTGGCTGGCGTCGGGCCTGGCCTCGGGCGCCACGTTATTGCTGTACGACGGCGCGCCGTTCCTCGGTCATCGCGACACCATTCTGTTCGACTATGCCGAGGCCGAGGGCGTGAGTCACTTCGGCACGTCGGCGAAATTCATCAGCGCCGCCGCCAAAAAGGGCCTGGAGCCGGGCCGGACCCACGAGCTCGACAGGTTGCGCGTTATCCTGTCGACCGGCAGCCCGCTCATGCCGGAAGGATTCGATTATGTCTATCGGAAGATCAAGCCGGATGTCTGCCTGTCTTCGATCTCCGGCGGCACCGACATCATCTCCTGTTTCGTCCTCGGCAATCCGACGCTGCCGGTCTGGCGCGGCGAGATCCAGTGCCGCGGGCTGGGCATGCGGGTCGAGGTTTTCAACGACGACGGCCAGCCGGTGCGCGGCGAGAAGGGGGATCTGGTCTGCACCAGACCGTTTCCATCGATGCCGGTCGGTTTCTGGAACGACCCGGACGGCGCGAAATACCGCGCGGCCTATTTCGAAAAATATCCCGGCGTCTGGTACCACGGGGATTACGCCGAGCTGACGCGCCGAGACGGCGTGATCATCTATGGCCGGTCGGACGCGGTGTTGAATCCGGGCGGCGTCCGTATCGGCACGGCCGAAATCTACCGCGAGGTCGAGAAACTGCCCGAGGTGGAGGAGTCGCTCGCGATCGGCCAGCGCTGGCCGCCCGGGGAGATGGGCGACGTTCGCGTCGTGCTGTTCGTGCGCCTGCGCGCGGCGTCAGTTCTGGATGAGGCGCTGATCGCCCGCATCAAGCAGGCCATCCGCACCAATGCCACGCCGCGGCACGTGCCGGCGAAGATCCTGCAAGTGCCGGACATGCCACGCACCAAGAGCGGCAAGCTGGTCGAGCTGGCGGTGCGGAACGTAGTGCATGGCGAACCCGTGAAGAATATCGAAGCACTGGCCAACCCCGAAGCGCTGGAATACTTCCGCGATCGTCCGGAGCTTCGGAGCTGAGCAACGCCACTTTTCAAGCGGCGGTTTTATTGCCGCCCGTGACGCACTCTGCCTTGCGCGCCAGCGTCCGGCCGTAGGTCGGGCGCATGATGTGCTGCGTCACGAAGCGGTTGACCAGCGACGGCAGGACGGGCATCGGACGCAGCACGTCCACGATCAGCACCGCGCGCATCTCCTTGCTCCGGTTGATCACCTCGTGGTCCCAAGAATCGTCGAACATCACCGCTTCGCCTTCCTTCCAGACATATTCATGCGAATTCACGATCAGCTTCGGCGGATTTTCCCGCGGCACGCGCAGCCCGAGGTGATAGCGCAGGTAACCGAGATACGGCCCCTCGTGTCGCGGCACGGATTTTCCCGGCTCGAGCAGGGAGAAGAACGCCTGCACCAGATTGGGAATCCGCTCGAGGAGGCGACAGGTCTCGGGGCAAAGCGCCCGGTTCCGTTCCGGCTTGTAGCCGAGAATATAGAGCATGAATACCGTCCACTTCTTGTCGGGGTCGACCACGGCCGAGATCGCGCGTTCGCCCGCGTCCAGCTCGTGATACATCGGCATCGGCACGCGCCGATCGAGCAGGCGCTCGCATTCGGCGCGGATCTCCGGATACCCGCGGGTGATCTGGTGGAGCGTGGGACAGACTTCATCGATGTCGAAAAAGACCGGACGCCGATCGCCGCCGGCGTATCTGGCGAGGTAACGATTCACCCCGGATTTGAATGGATGATAATCCATGATCGCCTCCGTGCTGTGCTGACGCATGCTGCCGGCGTGAAACCAAACCTTCGGCGAATCACCTGCCGCCGACGCCGGTTACGTTACTGCGGTGCGGACCGACAGGCAATCGGGCGGAATACAGCGAGCCGGCGGAATATCGGCTTTGGATGTCAGAAAACCGGGCAACAGCGCGGAAAACCTGAAGCTAGCGTGGCGCCGGTCCCTGGGTGACCTGGACCAGGTCCTGCGGCCGGACCCATTTCGCGAAGGCCGCGGTGACGGCCTTGGCCGTGAGATCGGCATATTGCCTGGCGGCGCGCAGCGGCTCATCGAGCGGCAGGTCGCGGTTCACGCGGGCCAGCAGCCCCATCGCAATGCTGTCGGTGCTCGACTCCGACAGAGGGATCTCGCGCAGCAGGCTGGCCTTGGCGTTATGCAGTTCCGCTTCCGTGACCGGCGCGGCCTGCATCGCCTTGAGGTCGCGTTGCACGATGGCGCGCACGCGCGAGACGTTGGGCGGGTCGCAGGCGTAGCTCACGCGGTAGACGGCGCGCGTCTGTCCGACGTCGAACGACGACGCGACGAAATAGACCAGTCCGGCGTTCTCGCGCAGGTCGCGGTACAGCCGGGTGGCGTAGAAGCCGCCGCCCAGCACATGGTTGCCGAGCTGCAGCGCGTAATAATCAGGGTTGTAGCGGTTGAGACCGAGCGTCTCGACCAGCGAGACTTCATCCTGGATGCGGCTGCGGTCCGGTACGCTCATCACGCTCGGCTGGTTGAGCGGCACCGGCGGCAGCAAGGTTTCCGGTTTCGGCCCGACCGCCTTCCAGTCGCCAAAATATTTTTCGATCGCCGCGCGCGCGTCGGCGGGCGAGATCTTTCCGATCACCACGATGGTGGTGAGATCGGGGCGGTAGGTGCGGCGATAATAGTCGCGAACGTCATCGAGCCTGAGCGCGCCCACGCTCTGCGGCGTGGATTCGCGCAAGGTCGGATCGCGCGGCGGAAACAGCGCCGCGTGCAGCGTGCGTCCGGCGAGATAATCCGGGCTGGCGTTGCGTCCGGCGATCGCCGCCGCCACCTGGCGCTGGACGATCTTGAACGCCGGCTCCGGCAACGCCGGGTGCAGCTCATTGTCGGCCAGCAGCCCGACCGCGCGATCGAAATGCTCGCGCAGCACCTGCACCGAGAAATCCGTGCCCGCGGACTCGTCCGCCGCGATGTCGTCGAGCGCTTTCTGGAACGCCAACCGGTCGCGCGACGCGGTGCCGAAGCCGAACAGCTGACCGAGCACGTCATCCACGCCTTCGCGCCCGGGCGGTTCTTCCAGCGCCGGACGGTTGCGGATATGACCGTACAGACTGACGGTGTCGCTGACGTCCTCGCTCTGGACGATCAGGCGAATCCCGTTCGGCAGCGTCATGTCGGCGGGATGGACGCTGGAGCCCGGGATCGAAAGCCGTTGCAGCACCTTGCCGGCCCAGTCGGGCAGGGTGACCGCGCGGACCTTTTCCGGCGCGAATGATTCGCGGCCGCCGAAGCCCTTCGAGGCCACCGGCTTGCCCGAAACCGCGGGCGCCAGCACGGCGGTGACGGCGTGATCCAGATCGAGATACTTGCGCGCGACGCGCTCGACGTCGGCGGGTGTCACGCGCCTGACGGCCGCGAGGTCCTCGTCCGGAGAGGCGCGCCCCTCGATCGCGAGCGCCTGGGACCAGAGCATCGCGAGGCCGGAAATCGAATTTTTCTGAAACTCCGCGCTCGCGAGCGCGCGCCGGCGTGCCGCTTCCACCAGGTCCGGGGAAATTCCGTGCGCGATCTTGTCCTTGATGATGCGGCGCACCTCGTTCAGCAAGACTTCAGCGTCCGCGCCGGAGGGATAGGAGACGGCGGCGAATCCCAGTGCGCCTTGCGGCAGCGGATTGAGGCTGAAGCCGGCGCTGAGCGCCTTGCCTTGCGCCACCAGGTCGTAGAGATCGCCGCGCTGGCTGCTCAGCGCGTCCGCGAGCACGCTGGCCGCCGCGTAGTCGGGGTCGTCGTAGCCGGGCAGGCGGAACGCGATCAGCGCCGTTCCATACGGCTGGTCGGTGTCGAAATGCATCGTCTCGGGCGTCACCGGTTGCAGCTGTACCGGCGCGCGATCCGGGAGCATCTTGCGCGGGATCGAGCCGAAGAAATGCTTGACCTGCGCCAGCGCCAGCGAGGACTCCACGTTTCCGGCGATCACCAGGACCGCGTTGTTGGGCGTGTACCAGGTCGCGTGGAATTGCCGCAGCATCGCGGCGCTGGTGCGATCGAACGAGGCGCGCGTGCCGAGCGCGTCGTGGGCATACGGCGTGCCCTTGAACAGCGCGGCGAGCAGGCGGGTGTAGCAGACGTACTCGGGGCTCGACAGGTCCTGGACGACCTCCTGCTCGATGGCGCCGCGCTCGTGTTGCCACAGGGCCGGCGTACTCAGCAGGGCGCGCATGCGGATCGCCTCGATGTGCAGCGCCAGGTCGAGATCCTCCGCCGGCACGCTGAAGAAATACTGGGTGACGGTCTGTTGCGTGTCGGCGTCGAAGTTTCCACCCATGGCGGCGGAAACCTCGGCCAGTTGGTCGGCCGAGAAGCCGGGGCTGCCGCGAAACATCATGTGTTCGAGCGCGTGCGCCGTACCGGGAAATCCCTGCGGCGCTTCGTTGGACCCGACGCGGTAATTCACCACGGTCGTCACCACCGGCGCGAGCGGGTTGTGCACGATGACGACCTGCAAGCCGTTATCGAGGGTGGCGCGCACCACTTCGTCATCGGCAGGCGTGGCCCCGGCGTGGGCTACGCCCGCAAGGCCGCCGAGACCCAGCGCCAGGATGAAGCACCGCCACGGTTGGCGCAAAGCGGGCCGGCTTCGGCGACGTTTCTTATCCTGGCACGGTGACATTTATGAATTATTAAGAACGGGAAGTGTCGCGCATGAAAAATTCCATTTCACTGTAGCACACCGATGCTGTCCGCGATGCGGCTACTTGCGATTCGCCGACTTGCCCTGCGCCGCGAGCTGGAGCAGATCCCGTGCGGCGACGGCGACGGCCTTGGCGGCGCGCTGGTCGTTTATCTCGACGCCGATATTGGCGAGTCGCAGTGACTGGTTGAGCAGTGCCTCGGTGCCGTCGAGACCCGAGGCGTCGCTCAGGGCCCCCTTGCCCATATTGTTGCAGGGATTGCCGGCGGCGCCGTCGAACCCCGCGCCGCCGCTGCCGACGATGCAGTTGATGACGTGGTGCAGATGCTGGTGCACGGCATCGATGTTCTTGCCCGTGACGGCGAATTCGGCGTGCTGGGCGGCGGTCTGGATTTCCTTGTGGGCGTCGGCGTTGAGCGCGGCGAACGCCGGCAGTGCCAGGCCGAGGCCCGCGATGATGGCCAGAAACGGTTGGAACAGGCGTCGTAATGTCATGACAGTACCTCCAGAGTTGTCGGGTCGATTGCGGAATGCACCGCCGGCATTGACATGCCCGCGGCATACTTCAGTGAACTCTTCGGTCGCGTAGCCGGACCGAGGGCCGTGGTGGCGAACGTGCTCATCCGTTGATGTGTTTTGCGCCCGCCGCGAGCAGCGGCAAGGCGAAGCGTTTAAGGCGGCGACCGAGCCCGAGCGGTTTTACGAACATGCGCACGGCCATTTCATACGGATAGTACCGGCGCGCGAGCGCAAGGTAGTGCCGGCGGAACATCCGGTAGGCGTCCTCGTCAAAGCGCCGCGCCGGGTGGCGTTCGAGGTACACGTGCTTGAAGGCATAGTACGCGTCTTCGTTTTCCACTTCTTTCACGCGCCGCCACAGCGTGCGCGCGAGCGCGTACTGCCCCGGCGCTTCGCGCCGCCGGTAGTTCAGGAAAAAGTGATAGAAATACCGGTAGTGCCGGACCTCGTCGGCGCGGATCAACGAGAACAGCCCGGTGAGCACCGGTTCCGGGCTCAGCCGCGACAGCATGGTGTACAGGCTGGCGGTGCCGGTCTCGACCACACAACGGGTGGCGAGCTCGAGCGCCCGCGTTGGCCCGAGGCGGTCCGGCCGGCACAGGCGCGTGTAGTCGGTGTCAAAGCGGCGCCGGGCGCGGTCCCAGTCGAACGCGGGCCACACCGTGTTCACGTAATGTTTGAGCGCCATCCCGTGGCGGATTTCCTCGGGTTGCCAGTGTTGCGCGAGCCAATCGTTTATCTCCGCGTCGTCGTGAAAATACTCCAGCAAATTGCGCGTGTAGAGATCGGAGTTGATCTCGACCAGCGATGCCGCGGCCACCATATAGAACAGATATGTGTCGTCCGCGATCCGCGACGGCTCGATCAGGCCGTAGGGAATATCGCCGGGAGACCAGTGCGCCCGGGGAGACGGTGTGTCCGGGACGATGGCGATGTCCTTATATTTTTCCATTCGCGAATTGGTTTTCCGGTTGCGGCGATTTCTTCGTGCCGCCGGCATGCCCGCGAGATCGGTACTGGCGTGTTGCGCGACCAGGCAGCGATGCCGGCGGGCCGGCCAAACGGCAGATCAACTCTCGTCGGGCGCGTCGCTGTCGTAGCGTCGGGCCGCCGCCTCCCAGTTCACGACTTTCCAGTAGGCGTCGAGGTAACGCGCGCGCGCGTTGTGGTAGTCGAGATAGTAGGCATGCTCCCAGACGTCGCAGACGAGCAGCGGCACGCGGCCGGCCCGTATCGGCGTATCGGCGTTGGCCGTTTCTTCCAACGCCAGTAATCCATCGGGATTCTTGACGAGCCACATCCAGCCGGATCCGAACAACGCGCTGGCGCGTTGCGTGAATTCCGCGCGCAAGCCGTCGAACGAGCCGAACGCGCGCTGGATCGCCTTGGCCAATGGTCCTGACGGTCGGTCGCCCATGTGCAGGCCCAGACAGTTCCAGTAAAACTCATGGTTCCACGCCTGTGCCGCATTGTTGAACAGCGGCCCGGGCGGCGCCAGGCGGACGAGTTGCTGCAACGTTGCGTGTGCGAACTCGCTGCCCCGGCGCAGCTCGTTCAGCGTCCTGATGTAACCGGCGTGGTGCTTGCCGTAATGAAATTCCAGAGTGTTCTTGGAGATATGGGGTTCCAGCGCATTGAGCGCGTAGGGCAGTTTCGGCAAAAGAATTTGATCCTCGGTTTGCGGCCTTTCGGCCGAACGAATGGGTTGACTCATGCTGACCTCCTTGGTTTTGCCGGATCGATGATGACGAAATCCAGCGAGTCGGGTGGCAGATCATTGTCCGACGGTGCAACGCCGATCCCATGCGTAGCGCGCGGGTTTGTCGCACCGACTCAAGCCGTCCGTGTGCCTACACCCTTCGAGCGACAGATGCCCACGGAGTTCACTCGTCATGAAGAGTTTCTGTCGTTCACGGACGAGGAACTCCGGCGCGTCGTGTCGGTCACACACCGGTAAGAGAAACTCATCCGCGACCGGCCGGAGCAGTTATGATTCCGTTCACCCGATGTGACGGGTCGGCTCCGCGGCGGTGAAGCGGCAAACAAAATCCATGTTTGCGCGACGGTGCGCCAAAATTAATTGTCGATCGAGCTTCCCGGCGGTTGATCCCGCCGGCACACCCGTGGGCGCCGGTTCCGCCGTTCATGCGCATACAGTGATCCAAGGAGAAATACCGATGAATCGTCGTCCATATTATTTCTGGCTCGTCGTTGCTCTGGCGGTAATGTTGGTCGGTCGCGCCGGCACGAGCCTGGCGGCTGTGCCCATGACGCCCGGCGACGGCGTGGTGCCGACGCTGGCGCCGATGATCGAGCACGTGGTGCCCGGCGTGGTCAATATTTCCACGCGCACGCGTATCCGGATGCAGGAAAATCCGCTGCTGCGCGATCCGTTTTTCCGCCAGTTCTTCGACATTCCCAACAACGCTCCGCGCGAGCGCGAGGCGCAGAGCCTGGGTTCGGGCGTGATCGTGGACGCCAAGCGCGGTTATATCCTGACCAACAACCATGTGATCGCCAAGGCAGATGAGATCAGCGTGACCTTGCGCGACGGCCGCAAATTCAAGGCCAAGCTGGTCGGTACCGACCCGGCCTCGGATATCGCCGTGATCCAAATCGATGCCAATAACCTGGCGGCCGTGCCGCTGGGCGACTCCGGCAAATTGCGCGTCGGCGACTTCGTCGTCGCCATCGGTAATCCCTTCGGCCTGGGGCAGACGGTGACCTCGGGCATCGTCAGCGCGCTCGGCCGCAGCGGTCTCGGCATCGAGGGCTACGAGGATTTCATCCAGACCGACGCTTCCATCAACCCCGGCAACTCCGGCGGCGCCCTGGTCAACCTGCACGGCGAGCTGGTCGGCATCAATACCGCCATCGTCGGTCCGAGCGGCGGCAACGTTGGCATCGGTTTTGCCATCCCGGTCAGCATGGCGCGCCAGGTCATGGACCAGCTGATCCAGTACGGCGAGGTCCGGCGCGGAGAGCTCGGCGTTTACATACAGGACCTGACGCCGGAACTGGCCAAGGCGCTCGGTGTCCGGCAGGAGCGAGGCGCGGTTGTCACCCAGGTAGCGCCGGGTTCGCCGGCTGCCAGGGCCGGCCTCAAGAGCGGCGACGTGGTCACCCGGGTCGACGGCAGTCCGTTGCACAACGCTGCCGACCTGCGCAACACCGTCGGCCTCATGCGCATCGGCCAGACGGTGACCCTGGATGTCCTGCGTGACGGCAAGCCGCAGCGGATCGAGGCGCGCATCGAAAAGGCGAAACAGACCAAGCTCGCGGCCGGCGAAATCAGCAAACGGCTGCAGGGCGCGGAATTGGGGAACATTCCGCCGGATGATCCGCGATACAACGGCGTCGAGGGCGTGCTGGTGCTGAAGGTGGCGCCCGATTCGCCGGCGGGGGACGCGGGCCTGCGGCCGGGCGACGTGATCCGCTCGGTCAATCGTCAGCCGGTGCGTTCCGTGGCCGAGCTCGAGGCGGCGGTGAAAAAATCCTCCGATGGATTGTTGCTGAACATCCAGCGCGATGGCGGCGCCCTGTTCCTGCTGCTGCAATAATTGGACAGGGGGACGTCGTCTTATACGTTGGTTGTTGAAGCACCCAATCCTGGTAATCGGGGCACCCGCGGTATGGCCTTGATTCGGATTGGGGGCCTATAGCGTTAGAGCGCAGCATCGGCGAGGGCGCGGGTTTCAGGTATTCGCTTAAGCCGACCTTAATATTAATAACGATGCTTGGTCAGACATCGGGATAACGCGCCTTGCCCGCGTGTGAAGAGTAACGGAAGTTCCGTCGCATCGGGGCGGGCCGCGGCACAACGACTCGCTTGACAGGCTAGCCACCGTAGACCATAAAAAATAATCATGCTTTTTCAGAAAATCTGACCGCCACCTGTTCGTGAGGCGGTAAGGCGCCCGTCCCGCCGTCCGGGGAGCCGGGCCTGTTGAAATAAAAAAAATGACAAGGGAAATCGCATTTTCGTCGACGGCGTTTTTGATCTTCGTGCTCACCGGTTGCGGTGGCGGCGTTATCAATGCCTACGATGGGCCGGCGCGGGCGAGTCGCGACGTGGCCGTGCTGTTTACGCCGCAGGCGGATCCGCGCGTCCACGGCGGAGACCGGGCGGTCTTGTCCGGGGTCGACGGCAAGAACTACGGCTCCTACATGAACGGCTACCCGGAGGTGACCAGGGTATTGCCCGGCAAGTACACGATCAAGGTTTTGTGTTACGACACATCCAGCGGATCAAGCGGTCTGTCCCGGTTTCTGTTGTTCAGGGCCGACCTCGAGGCGGGACATTATTATGAGCTTACCTGCAATTCGTTGACGGCTTCTTATACAGACCGCGGCACTGATTACAATAAAGTGCGAGACCTGCCGCCCGGATCGTTCCACGATTGAGTTCCGTATCAATCCGCGTTGCCATATCAACTTCAACAAACAGGAACATCACCGATGACCACGACCCGTTATCCGCGCCGCCATTCACTCCGGCCGATCCTGCTGTCGGCGTTTCTCGCGACCGTCGCCGCTTTGCAGGGCTGCGCGACCACGCAGAATGTCGTTCCCATGAGCCCCGACGACCGCGCCGCCCTGAAACAGGCGTCAGTCATCCACGTGGTTCATTGCGCATCGCCGGCCATGAATCTGATGACACCGGCGAGTGTTGCCGGCGGGGGGCTGATAACGAGCGCTACCGGCTCGACCGAGCTGCCCTCGGGGGCCGAGCTGGAGCGTGGATATTCGCTGCCCAACCCCGCCGGAGAGCTGAGCGGGAAGCTCGTTCAAAGACTCAAGGCCGAGGGTCGAATGACCAATCTGCGCGTCGAGCCACGGTTGCCGCAACTGCCGGCGCAACTGGACGCCTCGTCTTACCGCGGCAAGTATCCAGACGGCCTGGTGCTGGAAGTGACCGTGCCATATCACGGCGCCGCTTATAAGGTGGTGAACTGGAAAACGTATACCTATGGCATGTTCGCGAAAGCGCGGCTTATTCGTGCCGCCGATGCCAAGGTATTGTGGTCGGACGTGTGTGTGACCGACGACAAAAACGACGCTTACAGACTCGACGTCTCCCAGTTCGAAGCCAACAATGGCGCGCACCTCAAGCAGCTGTTCCACCATGCCAGCGATCAATGCAGCCAGGTACTCGCCGACAAGTTCCTAGGCAAGGCGCAATGATCCAGGCTTGATGTCCCGGCCATGAAATGACGCGGCCATGATTCTCTTTTGGCCGGCGGCGCTGCTGCAGTGTCGCAAGGTCGCATTGCCGTGCCATCCCCTGGAACCGCCGTGGCGACCCCAGGTATGGAAATGCGTGTCCGTCTCTAAACAATAACCGCCGCGTCGACTGCTCCCGTAGGCGGCGTGCATCGCACGTCAGCGTTTGGTGACGACACCGTCCTTCTGTGCGGCGAAATAACTGGCGATGTCTTGCATGTCGCGTTCCGACAGGTTCGCGGCGAAGCCGGCCATGATGGCGTTTTTCCTGGCTCCGGATTTGTACTCCGACAGCGCCTGTACCAGGTAGTCGGGGTACTGGCCGGCGAGGCGCGGAAATTGCGCGTTGGTGCTGTTGCCGTCGGCGCCGTGACAGCTCTGGCAGACCTGGGATTTCTGCTTGCCGGCTTCGGGGTTGCCGGCGGCATGCGCGGAAAAAGCGCACAGCGCCAGCGCGCCGGCCGCGATCATCGATGTCCAGTGGTTCATGATTATTTCTCCGTGGATTTATTTTTGCTTAACGGGCGCTGAAAAATATGCCGCCAGGTCGGCAATGTCCTGGTCGCTCAGAGTAGCGGCGATGCCATGCATCGTCGTGTGGCTGCGCAATCCCGACTGGTAGGCCTTGAGCGCCGCGACGAGGTAGTCCGCATGTTGACCGCCGAGCTTGGGTTCGCGGTAGTTGGGATAGGCATTGCGCCAGCCGGGGATGCCGTGGCATCCGCTGCAGAAGAAGGCTTTCTCTTGACCCGCCTTGGGATCGCCGGTGGGATCCGCCGCCGCGGTTACCGCGTGACTGAAACCGAGAATCAACAGGACTGACAACGGCAGGCATTTTCGCATGAGACGCTCCTTTGTTGTTTGAAAGCCAGCGCAGTTATGACCGTTGTGGCATCGGTCCGTTCCTGCGCCGGCGGATCAATCCCGGGATCGAAGAACATGGTAACCGGCGAGCCGGTCAGGGAACAGAGGTCAGCAGGTGCGCGATCGGCGTGATCGCCGCGAGCGATTGATCAAGGCCGAGTTAACGCCAGGAGGAGTGGGGTCATTCAACCCGGAATGCGTGCCATAGCCACACGCACCATGCCGGCCTGATCCGTTGTAGTCCGGGCTTCCGTGAAGGCCGGGTTTTTCAGTGACGGTTGCCCGGATCGGGCCCTGTACCGATCCGACGTCGCAGGCGCGCCACCCGCCCCGGTGCAGGAAGCGCGGAGCGTCCTGTATCAGGCAGCAGCAGGATAGCGCGCCGAACATGCCGCCGCCGAAGGCGAGCGACAGCTCGCGCCAGGCGGCATCGCCCGACATTTCCTTGCGGCAATCCCGGCGGCTGGCGTTGCGCGCTGACCTGCAGGCCATCGTGCAACAAAGCCGGGCGTGGCGTTTGAAGCGCGACAACCAAGCGAGGCCGGGGGAGGCCTCGCCTGGTGTCCGCCCTCCCTTCACGCATTCAACGTGGACAAGGCCGCGTGGCGTTTCCCGTATCCGGGGATTTCCTTATCCCGTCGATAAAGGGACAACCTCATCGCTGGAGAGCTTGATTCAGATCGCGGCGGACGTCTGTGATCAATGTCACGCGGATCCGGTTCCGCGACGGTTGCCGTGTGACAGGCGCGCCAACGCCTCCGGCGACAGTAGTTCGATCTGGCCGCGAAACAACTTGATGCAACCCATGTGCTCGAACTCCTTGAGCAGGCGGCTGATGACTTCGCGCGTCGTGCCGAGTTCACCCGCCAGTTCCTGATGGGTCACCGCGAGGCTGGCGGTATTGCGCTGCCCGAAGAGTTGCCCCAGCAGGCAGGCGAGGCGAAGATCCAGGCCCTGGAACGTGACCTGTTCGACCAGCTGCATCATGCCGTTCAGGCGCTGTGCCAGCGTCGACAGGATGAGGTTGCGGAATCCTTCCGATTGCGACAGGGCCCGGTGAAACGACTCAGCCGGGATGATCAGCACCCGGACCTCGTCCTCGGTCATCGCCTCCGCGGAATAGGCGGTGCCGGCGAGAAGATTCTGCAACGTCAGGATGCAGATGTCGCCGGCGTGGGTGCGGTAGAGCAGATGTTCCCGGCCGCTCTCCGTGCTTTGATAGACGCGGATGGTTCCCTGGGCGACCAGCAGAAAATTACGGCACGGATCGTTTTTGCGAATGACCACCGTCCTCGGCGGCATCGTCTGCTCCTTGGCGGATCGGAGCGTTTCCTGCCATACCGGATCGGCGATCCGGCTCAGCGCGGGAAAAGCGATTTCCCAATCTTTCGGACGTGTCAGTGCGTTTACACAGTAATGGCTCATTGAACATTTCTCCCGGACGAACGTATTACGTCAGGCAGTCAACGTTCCAACGCTTGTAATTAAAATAATGTGCGACGGAACGACGCTGGGTTTTGTTGTTGTGTACTGTTATCGACAGATTACTTTATGCCACGAAACATTCGGCGATTCATTCAATTTCTTTGACCCGCCCATCAATTTATTCTTGCGCACCTCTCTCTGAACCGTACAGCAATGTCGAGCGTCTGTGACTTTAAGCACACATCGACTGTGTGACAGGAGGTACAGACACATAGTCTCGCCATTGACTTAATTTTAGCAACTGGGAGACGAGGGGGTGTTGGGGGGATTTCATGTGCCGCGACTTGGCGCCATGGACCCCGTGATTTTCCCGATAATTCACGCGTAGTTAGGCGACCAGTCTCCCACGGAGGAGCCTTTCCAGTCAGGGATTGTTGCCGATGTCGCCGTGTTGGTTCTCGACCCGATTGGCATCCGCCGATCGGCGGGCCGATGCGAGCATGACGCGACGATTCCTGATCGTGCATGTACTGGACCGGTTCGAACTATAAAAGCGAGGAGATACTATGGATGCAAAAGTGTTGCGCCTGATTCCGTGGTCCTGCTGGTCATTGGTGGTTTTGTTTCTGAGCTTCCCCGTTATTTCTTCCGCCTCGTCGTACACCCTCTACATCAAATCCGGCAACTGGACCGTCAATGGCAGCGGCGGAACGACGCTGCCCGTGTGGGGTTTCACCGATGCGCCGAGCGCCGGCCCGATGGTGCCCGGTCCGCAGCTCGATGCGCAGGAAGGCGATACCGTCACCGTCACGGTGTATAACCTGCACACCAAGCCGCATAACTTCGTGGTGCGCGGGATCACCACGGACCAGACGTCGATCCCGGCCGGCGGCAGCAAGACCTACGTGTTCCAGACGCCCGATGCCGGTGTCTATCTCTTTTCCGACACGCTCAACGGCAATATCAATCGCGAGATGGGCCTTTACGGCGCGCTGGTAGTGCGCGCTGCGGGCGGCGCCAACAAGGCCTGGACCAATGGGCCGGCATACAACTTCGAACGCCTGTGGGTGCTTTCGGACATGGACAAGACGCGCTGGAACAGCGTGGCCGCTTCCGGCGGCACGGTGAATACCTCGGTTTACAAGCCGAATTATTTCCTCATGAACGGCATGGGTGGCTTCGACGCCATGCGCGACCCGAATACGGTCCTGGAGGGACCGCTCGGTCAGGTGGGCATGGTGCGCATCGTCAATGCCGGCCAGTTCGACCAGTCGCTGCATTTCCACGCCAACCATTTTTACGTCATCGACCGCGACGGGACACGGCTGTCCAGCCCCGAGCCGGGCGACACCATTAATGTGAAGGCGGGCACGACGGCGATGCTGTTGTACACGATGTACCGGCCCGGGGACTTTCCCATGCACGTGCATACCGCGCAGATGGAAACCGCGAACGGCGTCTATCTGAACGGCGCGGCCACCTTGATCATCGGTCAGTGAGGAGGAAAGAATAATGACGGGTACGATTATTTTCCGATCCGAAGGTTCGCGTCGCGGCCGGCCGCGCTCCGGCTGGTATGCGCTGACGCTCGGACTGCTGCTCATGGCCGGCCTGGCGTCGCCGGAATCTTTTGCCTGGACCAAGACGAGCGCGACCACGACATCGATGGGCGGAGGCGGGGGCGGCATGATGATCGGCGGCGGCGGGACCGACGTGTTGAACGCTGCCAACGGCCCCACGCTGGTGGTCCAGCAGATCAACAAGACCATGCACGATGGCGCCAACGTTAAATTCTGGGTGTTCTGCGCCTCGGGTAGCAACAACTGCCGCCTGCCGGGGCCGACGCTGGAGCTGGGCGTGGGCCAGACGGCGAATTTCAATCTCAATGTCATGATGGCGCCGCAGGAGATGCCGCCTTACCAGGGGCATACCATCCATCCGCACGGCCTGGACGTGCCGCAGTCCGAAGACGGCGTGCCGGAGACCGGTGCCGCGGTGCTGGGCGACAATTACAGTTTCCAGGTCGACAGCCGTTACGTCGGCAGCCACATGTATCACTGCCACGTCCACACCGTGAAGCACCTGGAGATGGGCATGTACGGCGCGTTCGTCGTCAAGGCCGTGGATAACCTCGGAAACTTCGTAAATGTCATCGACCAGAACGGGCCGGCATACGACTATGAATGGAACTGGGTGCTGAGCGCGGTCGATCCGGCCTATCACGCCGACAACGCGGTTGGCGATTCCACGGTGTTCGCGGATTACAATCCGACGTACTTCCTGATCAACGGCAACGAGGGCTTGAGCGAGACCGCGCCGGCCGAAACCGTTACCGCGGCGACGAACGCCAAGGTTGCGATCCGGCTGGTGGGCATCCATTCGGTGGACGGCACGTTCCAAGTCAAGGACGCCAGCGGCAACAGCAAGTCGTTCGTCATCTACAATCGCGACGGTTTCGCGTTGCCGAGCCCGCAAACCGTGACCAGCGCGGATATCACGCCGGGACAGACGATGGACGTGATGGTGACGTTGCCGAGCACCAGTAGTTCCTGGTATCCGCAGATCACCTACAAGTCGCTGCGCAACGGTGCCGTCTACACCAACGGCACCGTTTACGCGCGTCTCAATTTCTGAGCGCGCGTTGCGGGCGGCGGGTCGGCAAATGTTGCGCATACGGTCAGCGGTCGGCCACGTGGTACGGCCGGGTTTTGTCGTGTTGGCGCTGACAGTTGCTGGTGCTTACGCGGAAACTTTTCCCGACAAACCGGGCGATCCGTTCGACTACAGCTACTGCGGTGGCAAGCCGGTGTATCCGGTAATCGGTTACAACTTCGCCACTGTTTGCGGTCCGCGCAACCAGATCGCGATCGGCCGCCGCGGCCAGCTGATGTGGCTGTTTCCGTCCGCGGACGGCAGGACGATGCTGCATCAAGGCGTGCGCAAGCTCTCCGCGGACGAACTCAATCACATCAGCCTGCTGGCGGAAGTGACCCAGCTCGCCGCCACCGCGGATGGCCCCGCCGGTCAAGTGATGTACGATCTCGGTATCAATTTCTCGGGCCGGCCGAACACGCGCGAGCACGCCGCGTTCACCGAACATTACACGCCGGCGAACGAGTTGCTGCGGACGTTGTTGAATCTGGTGCCGGATGCGCCGCTGCTGCCAGATTGCGCCGAATTGGCGACGGACTTCGATCCGACATTGACCTCGTCGCAACGCCACCTTGACCCCCAGCCCGTACCCGACCGCCATGCTTCCGTCCGCCGTTAAGCGCGCATTGCTCGTCGGGCTGCTGGTTTCGGCGTTCGGCACCGCCGCGCCGGGCGGCGCCAACCCGTCGGCGACCGCTTTCCACGGTTTGCGCGTGGAACCGGCCAAGGCAATACGTCCGGAGACGTTGTCGGATGCGCACGGAGGACCCACGGAATTCCCTCTCAAGACCGACAAGTGGCAACTGGTGGTCTTCGGTTACACCCACTGCGCGGATGTTTGCCCGATGACTTTGCACCGGGCGGCGCTCTTGCTCAAACAGCTCGGCGACGACGCGCGCCTGCAACCGGTGTTCATCAGCATCGACGGCGATCGCGATACGCCGGAGATGGTGCGTGAATTCACCCGGAAATTCGATGCGCGCATCGTGGGTCTGACGGGCAAGCCGGAAACGCTGCAGGCGGTCGCCAATGAATTCAACGTGGTGGTGCGCCGTTTCCGCGGCCAGAACTCGCTGGCCTACAAGCTCGAGCACTCCTCATTCATGTATCTGCTCGACCCGCAGGGGCGGGTGCGCCTGTTGTATCCGGCGTCGTCCGACCTGGCCGGTATCGCGCAAGACTTGCGCATCTTGTGGCGCTCGCGGTAAGCGCGAGGCGACCGGCTCAAGCCGGGGTCGCACGGTCTTCCACCGTGACGGTGTAATCCTGCCCGATCCAGCGGGCCGTCGACGTATCGCGGAACGTGAAATCGATGCGCTGGCCGGGGCGCAGTGTGTGCGTGTCGAGCCGTGCGTAATGCAGGCCGAGACCGCTGTCGCGCGTCGTGATATCGCGTGGGTTTTGCCAGCCGTCGATACCCCAATGAATCACGGCCGGTTCGTCGACGGCAATGAATAACGCCGCACCAAGGGGGAGGGTGTGGATAGGCGCCTGCGGCAACCAGAAGGCGTGATGAATATCCGGACGCCGGCCCTGGTAACGTTGCCAGACGGTGCTCGATCGGTCGAATGGCTGGCCGAGCTGGCTCGAGACCAGGAGCTTAATGAATTCGGCGTGCGCCCACGCGAGCGGCATCGCCGAACCGCTGGGACGCCCGGGATGGAGCCGGCGCGACGGCACGGGGTCGGTGTCCCACACCTGCTCCGGGATCATGCCGCCGGGTCCGCACATGGCCGCCATCGCCTCCAGATAAGGCAGGGGATCGCGGCCGGCGGCGAACTCGTAATGACCGCGCTCGCCGGTGAGCAGCGGCCAGGCGCGTCCGCGCCCGGTGCCGTCGAACGGCGCGCCGTCATCGTGCTCGCCGTAACCGTCGCCGTTATAGCGATGCCACGATGGACCGCTGGGCGTATCGACCTTGAGCAGGGCGTCGGCGACCTTGACGCTGTCGAGAATCAGCGGGTCATTGGCGCGGCGCAGGCCGGATCGCACCAGCTGCAGAAAATCCACGCCGACCTGTTCATCGGCCGGCGGCGCGGCGCCGTCGGCGCGATTCTTGATCGGCAGCGTATCCATCAACGCGCGCTGATCCGTCGCCGCCAGCGGCGGCGCCATGCGCACGTAGTAACCGCGCACCCCATGGCGGCGCGCGAGCGGCGTGTCGCGTACCGCGGTCCAGTCTTCGATGTGGGCGTTCCAGTAATCCGCGAGCGCCAGCGCGAAATCGCGTTCCGCGGGCTTGAGCAAAGGCGCGCCGGTTACCAGCGCCACGATGCATACGGCCAGCGTGAACGTGTTGATGCCCGCGTCTTCCTCCCAGCGGTCCTGCGGGCTGGCCGGCCCGTTGCGCACGATGAAACCGAGCGCGCGTCGCACCATGTCGGTGATCTCGATGCCGTTGAGCGCGCCGCGTTCCGCCAGGCGCACCGCCAACTGCACCGGAAACGCCGCCTCATCGAGTTGCACGCCCTGCCAATAGGGTTTGCCGCCGAGCCACTGATTCTGATACCAGTGTCCGTCGGCGTGTTGCGTGGCGATGAGGTAGCGCAGGACGTCGCGCGCCTCGTCTTCGGCGCCGAGCGCCAGCAGTGCGCCGGCGCACACCACCAGGTCGCGCGGCCACACCAGGTGGTAGCCGCCGCGTTCGTCGCGGGTGTTGCCCCAGGGGATGCTGAGGCTCGCCACCATCGCGCCCGGATAGATCTTGTCCTGGTGCGCGCGCAACACCATGGCCGACGTGAGAAATTGCCGCTGTAACGGTTCCGGGACGCCGGACATGCTGTCGCAGCGCTGGCCGCAACCGCTGTGCCATGATTTCCAGTCGCTGATCTGCTGCTGCCAGGGTTCATCGAACGGCTGCAGCAGCGCGGAGATGGCGAGCGTGGCGGCGGATTCCTTGCTGCTGGCAAAACCGAGCGCGAGCGTCGCGCGGCGCGGGAGTTCGCCGGTCAACGCCACATTGCCGGGACCGGCCTGCGCGTGCTGCCAGCGCATGGCGCCGTTGCGGTGAAAGTCCTGCCAGCCGTCGCTCGCGCCGACGTAACCGGCGCTGGCGTGGCCCCACGCGTCGCGCTGGCACGCATCCGCGGCGGCCAGAGCGAGACCGAAGGGACCCTGTTCGGCCCACAGCACGCGTCGGCGGCGATATTCGGCGACTTCGGCGAAGTTCTGGTGGCCAGTGCCGCCGAGATGCGGCGCCAGCAGGGCGTACGGACGCAGGTCGGGATCGCCGTCCAGATGCACGTCGAGCAGTAGCACGTCGCGGCGCGGGTCCGGCGCGATGTTCAGCGTAAGCGTGAAGCGCTCGTGGGTGTGGACGATCGTGACCGCCGGCACCCCCGGCGCCGCCAGGCTGATGTCGTGCCGGTCGAGGCGTTTCACCTCGACCCAGAATCCCTTGTCGTCGGCGACCAAAAAACCGAGATCGCGGATCTGGGGAATGTCGACGCGCGGGTAATAAACCTCGTTGACGATGCCGCCGCCGAGGGTGAACCACAGGCGCGACGGGCCGAGCGCGCAACCGACCATTTCCTTGGCGCTGCTGCACCAGGTCGGCGCGATGCCGGGCGCGCCGGGGGCATCGACGGCGGCGGAAACCGGATTATCGTTGACGTTCATCGGCGGTGATGCGCGGTGTCAGCGGTGCGTGAGCGACGGCGTGAGCCAGCTCTTGCCGTCGCGCGCCACCAGCGCCTCGGCCGATTCCGGACCCCAGGAGCCGGCGGCATAGTTCGGAAAATCCGGCGCCGGGTTGTTCTGCCACACTTGCAGCACCGGCATCAACACTTCCCACGCGGTTTCCACCTGATCGGAGCGCATGAACAGCGTGGCGTCGCCGATCATCACGTCCCACAGAAGCGTTTCGTAGGCGGCTGGCGATTCGCGCTGGAACGCCTCCTTGTAGCTGAAGCGCATGTCGACCGGGCGCAGGCGCAGCGGCGAACCCGGTTCCTTGGCGATGAATTTGAGCACGATGCCGTGTTCCGGCTGCATCTGGATCACCAGCCGCACCGGCTGGCTGTCGAGGCCCACGGAGGTGGGGAAGGCGTGGTGCGGCACGTCGCGGAAGCGGATCGAGATCTCGGACACGTCGGCCGCCATGCGTTTGCCGGTGCGCAGGTAAAACGGCACGCCGTGCCAGCGCCAGTTGTCGACGTGCAGCTTGAGGGCGGCGTAGGTTTCGGTGTTCGAGCGCGGGTCGACGTCGGGCTCGGCGCGATACGACGGCATCGGCGTTCCGTGGATCCAGCCTTCGCCGTACTGGCCGCGCGCGGCGAACTCATGCACCGCCTCCGGCGGGATCGGACGCAGCGCCCGCAATACGTCGACCTTCTTGCCGCGGATGTCGTCGGCGTCGTAAATCACCGGCGGTTCCATCGCCACCAGGCACAACAGTTGAAACAGGTGATTCTGCACCATGTCGCGCAGGGCGCCGGCGCGTTCGTAATAACGGCCGCGATGTTCGACGCCCAAAGTCTCGGCGACCGTGACGACCACGTGATCGACGTAGCGGCGGTTCCAGATTGGCTCGAAGATCGGGTTGGCGAAGCGCATCGCCAGGATGTTCTGCACCGTTTCCTTGCCGAGGAAGTGATCGATGCGAAAAATCTGCGGCTCGACGAAGACGCGGCATAGCGCACGGTTGATCTCGCGGAACGAGTCGAGGTCGTGCCCCAGTGGTTTCTCCACCACGATGCGCACGTGCTCGCGGTCGTGCGCGAGTCCGGCCACGCCCAGTCCCTGCGCCACGGGCTCGAACAGCGACGGCGGGGTGGCCAGGTAGAAGATGCGCTCGGCCTTGCCGCCCCAGTCCTTTTCATGAGCCGCGAGTGTTTCTCCGAGCTGTGTGTAAGCGGCGGCATCGGTGGCGTTGGCCTTGAAGTAATGGATCGCGGCGGCGAATGTTTTCCAGGCATCGTCGGCCGGCGCGCCGCGGCGCGAGAAATTCGCGACACCTTCGCGGTAATGCGCGGCCAGTGCGGTATCGTCGTATTCGGCGCGGTCGACACCGAACAGCAGGAAGCGCGCCGGCAGGCGTCCGTCCAGGTACAGATTGAACAAGGCCGGCACGATCAGGCGCTGCGACAGGTCGCCGCCCGCGCCGAACAGCACGAACAGCGTGTCGCGCATGTCAGTGGCTGTTTTCATCGCCCTTGTCTTCGTCGGTCCAGGCGATGTGATAAGCGCCGGGACGATCGACGCGTTCAACCTTGTGTGCGCCGAAGTAGTCGCGTTGCGCCTGGATCAGGTTGGCCGGCAGCACCGCGCTGCGCCAGGCGTCGTAATAGCCGAGCGCGGCCATGAAGCCCGGGGCCGGCACCCCGGCGCGCGCCGCGAACTGCACCGTCCGGCGCAGGCCGTCCGCGCACGCCGTGAGATGGGCCGCGAGCGTCTCGTCAAAGATCGGGTTGTCCAGCTTCGGGTTGCGCGCATATGCCGCGCGCAGCTCCTCCAGCAAGCGGGCGCGGATGATGCATCCGCCGCGCCAGACGCGGCAAACATCGCCGAGCGGGATTCCGTAGTGGCGTTCGCGCCCGCCGCGGTGCAGCAGATGCAGCCCCTGGGCATAGGTCAGGATCATGGCGCCGTACAGCGCCTGCCCGAGATGCGCAAGGCTGGCGTCGCGGTCGACGTCACTCAGTCGCGCCGAGGCGCCGAAGCGCTGGCTGGCCTCGACCCGCTGTTCCTTGTAGTCGGACAGCCCGCGCATGGACACGGCGGCGTCGATCACCGGCACCGGCACCTGCTGCGCCATCGCCTCCTGCGAGGTCCACATACCGGTGCCTTTCTGGCGCGCCGCGTCCAGGATCTTGTCGAGCAGAAATGCGCAGTTCTCGGGATCGCGTTGCGTCAGGATGTCGGCGGTGATCTCGATCAGGAAGCCGGACATCTCTGCGCGCGCCCACTCGGCGAACACCGCCTGAATTTTCTCCGGAGTCAATCCGAGCCCGCGTTTCATCAAATCGTAGCT
>JBLMXN010000141.1:0-23587 GCA_050257795.1 Bacteroidota bacterium | reverse complement strand
GCCGACGGACGCGCGTTGTGTCGCGCGATTCGTGCGCGCGGCAAGACCGATCCGATCTTCATCGAGGACGTCGCCACGCTTTCGCACGCCCTGGCCGGCGTGCTGCATGGAAACGACGTGCTGCTGACGATGGGCGCGGGTTCCATCGGCGCGGTCGCGACGTCGTTGCCCCAGGCGTTGGTGCAGAGGAGAACCGGATGATGCCGGCGAAATCGAACCAGAGCCTGCGTGGTGAGCTGCTCGTGAACGAACCGATGTCGCGCCACACCAGCTGGCGCGTCGGCGGCCCGGCCGACCGTCTCTATACGCCGGCCGATCTCGACGATCTCGCGACGTTCCTGAAGTCACTGCCGTCGCAGGAGCCGGTGCACTGGGTCGGACTCGGCAGCAATCTGCTGGTGCGCGACGGCGGTGTGCGCGGCACGGTCATCATGACCAGCGGCGCGCTCAGCGGGATCGCTTTGCTGCGCGAAGGCGTGGTGCGCGCCGAAGCCGGCGTGGCCGGCGCCAAGGTCGCGCGTTTCTGTGCCGAGCACGGTTTGACCGGCGGGGAATTCCTGGCCGGGATTCCCGGCACGATCGGCGGTGCCCTGGCCATGAACGCCGGCGCCTTCGGCGGCGAGACCTGGAACATCGTCGAAGCGGTCGAGACGATCGACCACCGCGGCCAACGGCGCACGCGACGGCCCGCGGATTTCCAGATCGCTTACCGCCATGTGAGCGGACCGACGGGCGAATGGTTTGTGGCGGCACATTTTGCGCTTAGCGCCGGGGATGCGACCCAGGGAAAAACCCTTATCAAGACGCTGCTTTCCAAACGCGGTGCGACACAACCGACGCAGCTGCCGAACGCGGGTTCGGTGTTCAAGAACCCGCCGGGAAATTTTGCCGCGCGCCTGATCGAATCCTGCGGGCTCAAGGGCGCGTGCATTGGTGCGGCCTGCGTGTCCGATCTGCACGCCAATTTCGTCGTCAACACCGGTGGGGCGAGCGCCGCCGACATCGAGCGACTGATCCTGCACGTGCAGGCGCAGGTGGAAAGACAGCAAGGCGTCAAACTGGAACCCGAGGTGCGGTTCATGGGTGAAACGAAATGACGCCCCGCGACTTCGGAAAAGTCGCAGTACTGATGGGCGGACCGTCCGCCGAGCGCGAGGTTTCACTCAAGAGCGGCAACGCCGTGCTCGCGGCGCTGCAGCGCCAGGGTATCGCGGCGCACGGCATCGACGCCGACAAGTCGACGTTGCGCCAACTCGAAGACGGCCGGTTCGACCGCGCGTTTATCGCGCTGCACGGACGCTGGGGAGAGGACGGCGTGATCCAGGGCGCGTTGGAGGTGCTGGGTATTCCTTACACCGGCAGCGGCGTGCTCGGTTCGGCGCTCGGCATGGACAAAATGAAAACCAAATTTCTCTGGACCGCGGCCGGGGTACCCACGCCGGAGTACGCCGTGCTCGAGCCCGGGACCGACCTTAATAAGGTGGCGTCCAGGCTCGGCCTGCCGGCGTTCGTCAAACCCGCGCGCGAGGGTTCGAGCCTGGGTGTGAGCAAGGCCAAGAGCGTGGCCGAGCTGAAGGCCGCGTGGGAAGCGGCGGCGAAATTCGACGACCAGGTGCTCGCCGAGCGCTTCATCGACGGCGCTGAGATCACCTGCGGCATTCTCGGTGATCAGGCGCTGCCGCTCGTCAAGATCGAAACCGATCGCGAGTTCTATGACTACGAGGCCAAGTATCTGCTCGACACCACGCGTTATCTCTGTCCGTGCGGGTTGCCCGCCGGGCAGGAACGCGAGATCCAGCAGCTCGCGCGCCGCGCCTTCGCCACACTCGGCTGCTCCGGCTGGGGGCGGGTCGATTTCATGCTGGATCAGGCGGGACGCGCCTATGCCCTCGAAGTGAATACGGTGCCGGGGATGACCGATCACAGCCTCGTGCCCAAGGCGGCGAAACAGGCCGGCATCGATTTCGACCATCTGGTGTTGCGTATTCTGGAGACCGCCGATGCTGCGCGATGAGCAACGTGACAAGGCGGAAGAGGGCATGGGGCTGTTCCGGGCCGCGGTGCTGCTGTTTGCGCTGCTTTTCATTTTGCTCGTGTTCGCCTTCGGCGCCGACTGGCTGCTGCGCACCGATAACTTCCCCGTGCGCCACGTGCGCTTCGAGGGAGAGTTCCGGCACGTGACGCAACAGGAACTGGAAAGAGCGGTGAAGAACGTGGTGCACGGCAATTTCTTCCTGATCGATCTCGACGCCGTCAAGGCGCGCGTGGAATTGCTGCCCTGGGTTTACAAGGCCTCGGTGCGGCGCGAATGGCCACAGGACGTATACGTGCGTTTTACCGAACAACAGCTTGCCGCGCGCTGGGGCGCGGCGGCCTTCCTCAACCAGGCGGGCGACGTGGTGCGCGTCGGCGGCGCGGACCTGCCTGCGGGATTGCCGCAACTCGACGGACCGGACGACACCGGGCCGCAGGTGCTCGAGCATTACAAGAGTTTTGGCGGGATTCTGGCGGCGGCCGGCCTGAGTCTGGGGCGTCTGACTCTGACGGAACGGCGCACCTGGAAACTGGGTCTTTCCGACGGAATCACGATCATGATCGATCACGAGCAGCCTGATGACAAACTCGAGCGCTTCGCGCGTGTCTATGCCAGCTCGCTCGCGCCGATAGTCTCGAATATCAAGCAGGTGGACCTGCGTTATACGAACGGTTTTGCGGTGGAGTGGCTCGGCGGGCATGCCACCGCCGCTGTCCGCGGTGCGCGGGAACGCGCTGGCAATGCCGGCGCGGGAACGGCCAACAAGGGGTAATTATGGCGAAGAGAGACGATGACAAGCTGATCGTGGGCCTCGATATCGGGACCTCCAAGGTGCTCGCCATCGTCGGCGAAGTCACGCCGGCGGGAGAGGTCGAGATCATCGGCGTCGGACATCATCCCTCGCGCGGGATGAAGAAAGGCGTGGTGGTGAACATCGAATCCACGGTGCAGTCGATTCAGCGCGCGGTGGAGGAGGCCGAGCTCATGGCCGGTTGCCAGATCCACTCGGTGTACGCCGGCATCGCCGGCTCGCACATCTCGAGCTTCAACTCGCACGGCATTGTGGCGATCAAGGACAAGGAGGTCGGTCAGGGTGACGTGGAGCGCGTGATCGAGGCGGCCCGGGCGCTCGCGATCCCGGCCGACCAGAAAGTGCTCCACATCCTGCCGCAGGAATTCATCATCGACAAACAGGAGGGCATCCGCGAGCCGATCGGCATGAGCGGCGTGCGCCTCGAGGCCAAGGTGCACATTGTCACCGGCGCCGTCAGCGCCGCGCAGAACATCGTCAAGTGCGTGCGCCGCTGCGGGTTGGAGGTGGACGACATCATCCTCGAGCAGCTGGCGTCCAGCATCTCGACACTGACTGACGACGAAAAGGAATTGGGAGTATGCCTGGTCGATATCGGCGGCGGCACCACCGACATTTCGGTGTTCACTGACGGGGCCATCCGTCATACCGCCGTCATCCCCATCGCGGGCGATCAGGTGACGAACGACATTGCGGTGGCGTTGCGTACGCCGACGCAGCACGCCGAGGACATCAAGAAAAAATTCGGCTGCGCGCTCACGCAACTCGCGCACCGCGACGAAACCATCGAGGTGCCGAGTGTGGGCGACCGCGCGCCGCGCAAGCTTTCGCGCCAGACGCTCGCCGAAGTCATCGAACCGCGCATCGAGGAACTCTACAGCCTGGTGCAGGCGGAACTGCGGCGCAGCGGTTTCGAGGACGTGATCGGCAGCGGCATCGTCATCACCGGTGGCAGCGCCAAGATGGAAGGGATGGTGGATCTCGCCGAAGAAGTGTTTCACATGCCGGTGCGCCTCGGCGTGCCGCAATACATCGGCGGGCTCAAGGGCGTGGTGCAGAACCCGATTTTCGCCACCGGCGTGGGGCTGGTGTTGTACGGCGCCCGCGGTCGCGAGGGAAAGCCGTACGCGCGCAACCCGGCGGTATCGATGGGAATGAAGGGAGTCTGGAACAAGATGAAAAGCTGGTTTCAGGGGAATTTTTGAGGTTGGGGAACGGGCAGACGGATCAATCGACTGGTTATTAGGAAACCTACACTGGAGGCAACTATGTTCGAACTGATGGATACATACGGACAACAGGCGGTAATCAAAGTGATCGGCGTCGGCGGCGGCGGCGGTAACGCCGTCGACCACATGGTCGCGGCGAATATTGAAGGCGTGGAGTTCATCAACGCCAATACCGATTCGCAGGCGCTCAAGCGCTCGCAAGCGAAGACCATCCTGCAACTCGGTACCAATCTGACCAAGGGACTTGGCTGCGGCGCCAACCCGGACATCGGGCGCCAGGCCGCGGTGGAAGACCGGGAGCGTCTCGCCGAGGTGCTGTCCGGCGCGGACATGGTGTTCATCACTGCCGGCATGGGCGGCGGCACCGGCACCGGCGCCGCGCCGGTGGTGGCGCAGGTGGCGAAGGACATGAACATCCTGACGGTCGCGGTCGTCACCAAGCCGTTTCCGTTCGAAGGCCGCAAGCGCATGGGTGTGGCGGATCAGGGCATCGCGGATCTGGGTCAGTACGTCGATTCCATCATTACCATCCCGAACGAGAAGCTGGTGACCGTGCTCGGCAAGGACGCCTCGCTGCTCGACGCCTTCGGCAAGGCGAACCAGGTGCTGCAGAACGCGGTCCAAGGCATTGCCGAGCTGATCACGCGGCCGGGACTTATCAATGTGGACTTCGCCGACGTGCGCACCGTGATGTCGGAAATGGGCATGGCCATGATGGGTGCGGCCTCGGCCAGCGGTTCGTCGCGGGCCCGCGAGGCGGCCACCGCCGCGGTTTCGAGTCCGCTGCTCGAGGATATCAATATATCCGGTGCGCGCGGCATCCTGGTGAACGTTACCGCCGGTCTCGACATGTCCATCGGCGAATTCGAGGAGGTCGGCAATACGATCAAGGAATTCGCCGCGGATGATGCCACCGTGGTGATCGGTACTGTGATCGAACCCGAGATGCACGATGAGCTGCGGGTGACCATCGTTGCCACCGGATTGGGGCAGGAGAAGAGCCGCAAGCAGCCCTATAAGGTGGTCAAAACCGGAACCGGCACGACGGATTACGAGGATCTGGAAACGCCGACCGTGATTCGTAACCGGCGCACGGAACGGCCCGTTGCGGTAGCAGCCGAGGCGGGCATCGAGTATCTGGATATCCCGGCCTTTTTACGTAAACAGGCCGACTAGCGCACGGCGCCCGAGAGGCGAATGCTTTTTGGGCGGTGCTGGCCAGAAAGACTGACATTTGTCCCCCGGGCTGGAACGGATTCCCGCCTCTGGAAGAGCTTCGCCGCGGGATCTGGCAGCTAGGCGCGGAGTTTTGTTTAGCGGAAGGGCCGTTTATCAGGGTAGTTGCAACGGATAGTCATGTTCGCGCGGAAATTTGGCTGGACAGAGGCGGAAATTTGTCCTTAAATACGAAAAGGGATTGAATTTTCCGTATTTTGGCCCTATCTGCTGATGTCGAATCAAGCTTGCGGGCCATGCCTTGACGAATAACCGCGTGTATTTCCTATCCCAGTGGAAGGATGACGCTTCGTTGTGTGGTAAATACAAGGACCGATCAAAAATTGATGATTAAACAACGGACTCTGAAGAACGTCATCCGGGCTACCGGTGTAGGGCTGCATACAGGAGAAAAGGTCTATTTGACCCTCAGACCTGCGCCATCCGACACAGGCATCGTTTTCCGTCGCATCGATTTGACCGATCCGGTGGATATCCGCGCCTGTCCGGAAAACGTGTCCGACACCCGCCTGTCGACTACACTGGAAAGTAATGGTGTACGGGTATCCACGGTAGAGCACCTTATGTCTGCATTCGCCGGCCTTGGTATTGATAACGCCTACGTCGACCTCACGGCGGCGGAAGTGCCCATCATGGACGGCAGCGCCGGGCCGTTTGTATTCCTCATCCAGTCAGCCGGCATTTCGGAGCAATCCGCCCCCAAGCGTTTTATCCGCATCAAGCGGGAAATCCGCGTGGAAGAGGGCGACAAGTGGGCCTGCTTCGAACCGTTCGAAGGCTTCAAGGTTTCCTTCGCAATCGAATTCAATCATCCGACTTTCCAGAACTCGACCCAGCATGCGAGCGTCGATTTTTCCACGACTTCCTTCGTGAAAGAAATCAGCCGCGCGCGCACCTTCGGATTCATGGGCGATCTGGAAGCGCTGCGTCAGGCAGGTCTGGCCCGCGGCGGCGGTCTCGATAATGCCATTGTCCTGGATGATTACCGCATTTTGAATGACGACGGGTTGCGTTACGAAGACGAGTTCGTCAAGCACAAGGTCCTGGACGCGATCGGCGATCTGTATCTTTTGGGCCACCCCCTGATCGGTTCTTTCAGCGCCCACAAATCCGGGCATTCCCTTAACAACCGTTTGTTGCGCAAACTGGTGACCAACCAGGAAGCGTGGGAACTCATCACCTACAACGAGAACGAAGAGGCACCGATCGCTTTTGTCCGAACCGTTCCGGCTGTTTGACCGGATACGGACGCAAAGCAGCGGCTTCGTGCATGTCGGTCATGATGAGTAGAAACGGGAGGCAACCGGCATGAACATCATCCTGATTCCCGGCGGTCGTCACGCCAAGGGCCGCAATGCCACGCTGACCTCCCGGCACCTGATCCTGATTGCGCTTGTCATCTTCGTGGTCCTGCCCGTGTTTCTGGGCGTCCTGACATTCAAGATAAAAGACATGCTCTCCGGTGGCGGCGCAGATTCACTTCTGATTTCGCAGCGTCGCGAGCTGGCCGCGCAGCGCATGGAGATCACGGAGGCCAAGCGCAATGCCGAAGCACACCTGAACGCACTGGCCCAGCGGCTCGGCCAATTGCAGGCGCAGGTCATGCGCCTCAATGCCCTGGGAGGGCGCCTCACCCGCATGGCCGGGCTGGATCCGCGGGAATTCAATTTTTCCGCCGATGCTGCCATGGGCGGTCCGGAAAGGAGCGTCGGTTCCTCGAATTCGTCGGAAGTCACCGCGTCGCTCGATACTCTCGCGCAACAAGTCGAACGCCAGCAGGAACGTCTGTCGGCGCTCGAGAATCTCCTGCTGGATCGCAAGCTCAGTGCTGCCGTCACACCCTCGGGCTGGCCGGTGGACGGGGGCTGGATTTCTTCCGGATTTGGCGCGCGCGCCGATCCTTTCAACGGCCATCAGGCGATGCATGAGGGCGTCGACATCGCTTCACGCATGGGCTCGCCGGTGCTGGCCGTTGCCGACGGTGTCGTGACTCACAGCGGCGAAAAGGCCGGCTATGGCTTGCTGGTGGAGATCACCCACGAATCCGGCCTGATTACCCGCTATGGCCACACCAGCGCGACGCTCGTCAAAGTGGGGGATCGCGTCAAGAAGGGTCAGGAGATTGCGCTGGTCGGCTCCTCCGGCCGTTCCACCGGACCGCATCTGCATTTCGAGGTGGTGCGCAACGGCAGCCCGGTCAATCCCATGCGTTACCTGCAGCAGGCGAGCGCGAAATAAGCATTCCGTTGTCGTCCAAGCTTCAAGTCTCGCCGTTTTTCCTCCATAATTGCCGACTTTCCGGTACGCCTCGGCGCGAGGCGCGTGGATTTTTATGATTACGAAAACACTCACCAAGATATTCGGCAGCCGCAACTCCCGCCTCCTCAAGCGCATGCAGCAGGACGTGGCGCGGGTCAACGCCCTCGAAGCCGGCATTACCAAGCTCACCGACGAGCAGCTGGCCGCCAAGACCGCCGAGTTCAAGACACGTCTGGCCAACGGCGAGGAACTCGACAACCTGTTGCACGAGGCTTTCGCCGTGGTGCGCGAGGCGTCCAAGCGTGTGCTCGGCATGCGTCACTTCGACGTGCAGCTGATCGGCGGCATGGTGCTGCACCAGGGAAAAATCTCCGAGATGCGCACCGGCGAAGGCAAGACGTTGGTGGCGACGCTCCCGGTTTACCTGAATGCCCTTGCCGGCAAGGGTGTACACGTGGTGACGGTCAATGATTACCTCGCCCGCCGCGACTCGGAATGGATGGGCAAAGTCTACAGGTTCCTCGGCATGAGCGTGGGGGTGGTGGTTCCGGGACAGGACCGCCAGACCAAGCGCGACGCCTATGCCGCGGACATCACCTACGGCACCAATAATGAGTACGGTTTCGACTATCTGCGCGACAACATGGCGTTTCGCGCCGAGGAGCGCTCCCAGCGCGGCCTGAACTACGCCATCGTCGACGAAGTGGATTCGATCCTGATCGACGAGGCGCGCACGCCGCTCATCATCTCCGGTCCGGCGGAGGAGAGCACCGATTTGTACGTCAAGATCAATTCGATCATCCCACTGCTCGCGAAACAGGCGGTCGAGAACGGGCCGGGCGATTACAGCGTCGATGAGAAAACCCGTCAGGCATTCCTGACCGAGGCGGGTCACGAGAAGGTCGAAAAACTCCTGGCCCAGGCCGGGTTGCTCCAGCCGGGCTCGAGCCTCTACGACGTTACCAACCTGATCCTGATGCACCACCTGAACGCCGCGCTGCGCGCGCATGCGCTCTACAAGCGCGAGGTGGATTACATCGTACGCGATAACGAGGTCATCATCATCGACGAGTTCACCGGGCGCATGATGCAGGGTCGTCGCTGGTCGGATGGCCTGCACCAGGCGGTGGAGGCGAAGGAAGGCGTGCAAATTCAGAACGAGAACCAGACGCTGGCTACCATCACGTTCCAGAATTACTTCCGGCTTTACAACAAGCTTGGGGGCATGACCGGCACCGCCGATACCGAAGCCTTCGAGTTCCAGCAGATTTACGGGCTCGAGGTGGTTGTCATTCCCACGCACCGTACGATGATCCGTAATGACATGGCGGACCAGATCTATCGCACGGGCCACGAAAAGCACACGGCGATCCTGTCCGATATCCAGGATTGCCACCAGCGCGGCCAGCCGGTGCTGGTTGGCACCGTCACCATCGAGTCCTCGGAAGATCTCTCGCGGCTGCTGCAGAAGGAAAAGATCGCGCACCAGGTGTTGAACGCCAAGCAGCATGAGCGCGAAGCCATGATCGTGGCGCAGGCCGGGCGTCCGGGCGCGGTCACCATCGCCACCAACATGGCCGGTCGTGGTACTGACATCGTGCTCGGCGGCAATCTCGAGATGGAGCTCAAGGAAGCCGGAGAGGACGACGACCGACGCCGCAAGATCCGCGAGGAATGGGAGCGCCGTCACCAGCAGGTGGTGGCCGCGGGCGGGTTGCACGTGGTCGGCACCGAGCGTCACGAATCGCGGCGCATCGACAATCAGCTGCGCGGTCGCTCCGGACGCCAGGGCGATCCCGGTTCTTCACGGTTTTATCTGTCGCTGGAGGATAATCTGCTGCGTATCTTCGGCAGCGAACGCCTCTCGGGCTTGATGCAGCGGCTCGGTATGCAGGAGGGCGAAGCGATAGAGCATCCGTGGGTGTCACGTGCGATCGAAAACGCCCAGCGCAAGGTCGAGGGTCGCAACTTTGATATTCGCAAGCAGCTGCTCGAGTACGACGACGTTGCCAACGATCAGCGCAAGGTGATCTACGAACAGCGCAACCGACTGATGGATGTGGACGATATTTCCGAGAGCGTCACGACGATCCGCCATGACGTGGTGAGCGAGCTCGTCAATCAGCACATCCCGCCGGAAAGCCTGGAAGAACAGTGGAATATCGCGGGTCTTGAAGAGAGCCTGGAGCGCGAGTTCGGGCTCAGGCTGCCGATAGTCCAATGGCTCAAGGATGAAACGGACCTGGACGAGGAAAAGCTGCGCAGCCGCATCCTCGCCGAAGCCGATCGCAAGCACGCTGAAAAAACCATCGCCATCGGTCCTGACGTCATGCGCCACCTGGAAAAGGCGGTGATGCTGCAGGTGCTCGACACGCAGTGGAAAGATCACCTGGCGGCCATGGACTATCTGCGCCAGGGCATCCACCTGCGCGGCTATGCCCAGAAAAATCCGAAGGAAGAATACAAGCGCGAATCTTTCGTGCTGTTCTCCGACATGCTGAACCGCATCCGGCACGACGTCATTCATCTGCTGGCGCATCTGCAGGTGCAGGCACAACAGGACGTCGAGGCGCTGGAGAGCCAGAACCGCGCGCCGCAGGAGATGCATTTCATGCACCCGACGGTGGATGCCGGCGGTCAAGCCGAGGAGAACGGGGAAGACGTAGCCGTGGCCCAGAGGCCCGTGACCCGTACTCAGCCCAAGGTCGGCCGCAACGAGCCCTGTCCCTGCGGCTCGGGCAAGAAATACAAGCACTGCCACGGAAAGCTGGCGTGAAACAGTTTCGAGTTTTTAGTTTCTTGTTTCCGGTTGAAAACTTGAAACTGAAAACCAGAAACCAGAAACTTGCCAAATGGCAGTCGGCTTAACCACGCTTCCGCATCTTTATGCCGTTCCAGGTATACGCCTGGGCGTCACGGCTGCGGGTATTCGCAAGCAGGGTCGGCGCGATCTGGTGGTGATCACGTGTGAGTCGGGCACGCAAGTCGCCGCCAGCTTCACCAAGAATCGTTTCTGCGCCGCACCGGTGATTGTAGCGCGCGAACATCTCGCCAAAACTGCACCACGCGCGCTGCTGATCAACACCGGATTTGCCAATGCCGGAACAGGCGCGCCGGGACTGGAAGATGCGCGCGCCTGTTGTGCCGCGCTCGCGCCGCAACTGAATTGCCGGACCGAGGAAGTCCTGCCATTTTCCACAGGCGTAATCGGGGAGCGGCTGCCGCGGGACCGGGTCATCGCCGGTTTGCCGCTGTGCCTGGAAAATCTCAGTGAGGACGGCTGGTCCGAAGCGGCGCACGGGATCATGACCACGGACACTATCCCCAAAGGCAGCTCGCGTCAGTTCCGCATCGACGGGAAAATCATTACCGTTACCGGTATCACCAAGGGCGCCGGCATGATCCGGCCGGACATGGCGACCATGCTGGCGTTCGTCGCGACTGACGCTGCCGTGACTCCGGCAGTGTTGGAAGCCTGCATGATGGCGGCCGTGAATCTGACTTTCAATCGGATCACCGTCGACGGCGACACCTCGACCAACGATGCCTGCGTGTTGCTCGCGACGGGAGCCGCCGGCAATCCTGTGGTCGAACGCGCGGCGGGCGAGGCCTATGCCGGATTGTCGCGCGCGGTCACGGAGGTATTCACCGAACTGGCGCAGGCGATCGTACGCGACGCCGAAGGCGCGACCAAATTCATCACCATTGAAGTTCGCGGCGGCCGGACGGAGGCGGATTGTCTCGAGGTCGCCTACACCATCGCGCATTCACCGCTGGTGAAGACGGCGTTTTTCGCCTCCGACCCGAACTGGGGGCGTATTCTTGCCGCAATCGGACGCGCCCCGATTGCGCAACTGGACGTCGACAAGGTGGCGATTCATCTCAATGAGGTTCGCGTCGTGCGTCATGGCGCGCCCGACTTGGAGTATACCGAAGCCAAGGGAGCGGCCGTGATGCGCCAGCCGGAAATCCGCATCGGCGTGGATCTGGGCGCGGGGAACGCCGCGGCGTGCATCTGGACCTCGGATCTCTCGCACGATTATGTCCGGATCAACGCTGAATACCGCAGCTGATGCGCCGCTGCGCGTGGCGGTGGGAGTTCTCACGGACGGCAATAAGGTTTTCATTACCCGCCGTTTCCCCAACAGCCATCAGGGCGGAAAATGGGAATTCCCGGGCGGCAAGGTTGAGCCGGGAGAGGATACGCTCTCGGCGCTCAAGCGTGAGCTCAGGGAAGAATTGGGTATTGAAGTCGTGGCGGGGGAGCCCAGCATGCAGGTGCGGCATGCCTATCCGGACCGTCAGGTACTTCTGGAAGTCTGGCGTATCACGGATTTTCGGGGCGCGCCACATGGACGCGAAGGCCAGGAGGCGCGCTGGGCGGCCTTCCCGGAGCTGATGCGGCTCGAGTTTCCCGCCGCCGACCGTCCGATCCTGCGCCGGCTCTGGTTGCCCCCGCTTTATCTCATTACCGACTCACGCCGTTTCGGAAAAATCGAGTTTCTCGTACGGCTCGAACGTGCCTTGCAATCTGGCGCGCGGCTGGTGCAATTGCGCGAACCGCACATGACGCCGGAAGAATATCGCGAGTATGCGCTCGTCACGGCCGATTTGTGCCATCGATATGACGCAAAACTTCTGCTCAACGCCGAACCGGAATGGGTGCCGTTCTGCCATGCCGACGGCGTGCATCTCAACAGCCGGCGGCTGATGCAATGTCGGACGCGACCCCTCGATGATCGATTCTGGGTGGCCGCTTCGTGCCATAACGTCGAGGAATTGCGGCAGGCGGAAAATCTGGCGGCGGATTTTGCCGTATTGTCGCCTGTGACTGGCACGGCCTCGCATCCCGACGCCCCGCCGCTTGGATGGGAAAAATTCTTGCAGTGGCGTAGCAGCGTCAACCTGCCGATATACGCCCTCGGCGGCATGCGGATACAGGATGTGGAGCCGGCGCGCCGGCATGGCGCGCACGGGCTCGCAATGATCAGCGGGATCTGGGACGCCGCCTCGATAGAAGACGCGGTCGCCACACTAACGGCGGTCTAGTTTTTTCTGATGGTGGTCGCCAGGGAAAGGTACCAGTGATGCAGGCGCTCCACCTCTTTTTCCAGTTGCTTGCGGTCCGCATTGTTTTCGATGACGTCGTCCGCCCTTTGCAGCCGTTGTGCCCGCGTCGCCTGGGCTGACATGATTTTGCGGATTTCCGGTTCACTCAGCCCGCTGCGCGTTACGGTGCGCTGGATTTGGAGGTTCTCGCTGGCATCCACGACCAGGACGCGGTCCACGAGATCGTCGAATCCCGACTCGATCAGCAGCGGCACGACCACGATGCAGTAGGGGGATTCGAGATCCGCTATTTTGGCGCGCACGACCTCACGGATGCGCGGATGCAAGATGGCCTCAAGTCGCTTGCGTTCAGTGGCGTTTTCAAACACACGCTCACGCAACCTGTCCCGGTTGATCCGGTGGTTGCCGTCAAGGATGTCTTCGCCGAAACTTTTGACGATTTCATCGTATGCCGGTTGACCTGGTTCGACCAGGGCGTGCGCGATCTCATCGGTGTCAATCACCGGCGCGCCGCGCGCGCTGAAAAGCAGTGTAGCGGCGGATTTTCCGCTTCCGATGCCGCCCGTAAGGCCGATGCGCAGCATGGGCTGGGATCAAACGGTGAGACGGGCGAACTGCAGATAAAAACGCGTGAGGGCGTCGCCCCACATCAGCGCGATCCACCCGGCGACACACAGAAACGGTCCGAAGGGGATCGGCACCCGACGGTCGTGGCTGAAAAAGAGAATGAAGACGATTCCGGTCAGGGCGCCGACCAGCGAAGAGAGCAGGATGATCAGGGGCAAACTCTGCCATCCCAGCCAGGCGCCGACTGCGGCGAAAAGCTTGAAGTCCCCGTATCCCATGCCTTCCTTCCCCGTTGCCAGCTTGAACAACTGGTACACCAGCCACAGGAAAAGATAGGCGGCGGCGGCGCCGATAACCGCCGAGGTCAGCGGAGTGAAGACGGCAAAAATATTGAGCAGCAGGCCGGCCCACAGCAATGGCAGCGTGATGTTGTCCGGCAACAACTGCCGGTCATAGTCGATGAAGGCGAGGGCGATGAGGCTCCATGTCAGGAACAGCGCAGCCAGGCCGCCGGTATTGAAACCAAAGTGCCAGGCCACCCAGACCGATAGGCCGGCGGTTAGCAGCTCTATCGCGGGATAGCGCCAGGAGATCGGTTTGCCGCATTCAGAGCATTTTCCGCGCAGCCAGAGGAAACTCAAGACGGGGATATTCTCGAGCGCCGTGATGGCATGCCCGCAATGCGGACAGCGCGAGCGTGGCAGAACGAGATTGAACGGTTCCGTAGCGACGGAGGTTTTATCCGGATGGATCAGCTCGTGGCATTGACTGCGCCAGCGTCCTTCCAGGACCACCGGCAAACGGAAGATGACGACGTTCAGAAAGCTGCCGATCGCCAGACCGAACAGGCCGGCGATCCAGGGAAAGGCCGCAGGATAACTGACAAAGAAAGAAGAAACGCCGCTCATCGGGCGGGATCATGCCCGAAACAAAGACATGAGGGCGAATCCGCGGAATTAAACGGTGGCCGCAAGCTTGAAGATCGGCAGGTACATGGCGATGACCAGACCGCCGATGATGACGCCGAGGAAGGCCATGATGATCGGTTCAAGCAGGCTGCTCAAACCGGCGACGGCATCGTCGACTTCCTGTTCGTAGAAATCAGCGACCTTGCTCAACATCTTGTCGAGCTCACCGGATTCTTCGCCGATCGCCACCATTTGCACCACCATGTTGGGAAACAATCCGGTGGCGTTCATGGAAGCCTGGAGTTGCATACCAGTGCTGACATCGGACTTGATCGCCATGGTTCCTTCATAGTAGACGCGATTGCCGGCCGCGCCGGCGACGGAATCCAGCGCTTCCACCAGCGGGACACCGGCCGCGAACATGGTTGCCAGCGTGCGCGCAAAACGCGCGATCGTGGCCTTTTTCACGATCTCGCCGATGACCGGAAATTTCAGCAAGGCCCGGTCCAGGCTATGTTGCATTTTCTCGGAGCGCTTGTAGCTGTAGCTGATAAAAACCACCGCGCCGACGATTGAGCCGATGATGAGCCACCACCATTGCTGGAACGCGCGCGAGAGGTCGATCACCATTTTGGTCAGCGCCGGCAAATCCGCGCCGAAGCCCGCAAACAGGCTTTCGAACTGGGGAATGACGAACACCAGCAGCACGGCAGTAATAATGAAGGCCACAACGATAACCGCGGTCGGATAGAACAGCGCCGATTTGATTTTGCCCTTGATGGCTTCGATCTTTTCCTTGTATGTCGCGACCTTGTCCAGAATCCCGTCGAGAATACCGGCCTGTTCGCCCGCCTGCACCAGGTTGCAGTAAAGGGCATCGAAATAGAGCGGGTACTTGCCAAGCGCCTGGGTCAGGGCGGTACCCGACTCCACGTCCTGTTTGATCGACAGGATGATTTCCTGCATCGCCGGGTTTTCGTGTCCCTTGCCAACGATATCGAAGGACTGGGCGATCGGTATTCCGGACGTCAACATGGTAGCGAGCTGGCGGGTGAATACCGCGATGTCTTTTGTCTTGATCTTCTTCTTGAAGCTGAAGGCGGCCTTGCGTTGTTTGGCTACCTTGACCGGATTGATTCCCTGACGGCGCAGGGTGGCATTCACGTAGGCGACGCTTGCGGCCTCCATGATGCCTTTGACTTTCTTTCCCTGTTTATCAACGCCTTCCCAAGTAAAGGCGTCGAATTTCGGTTTCTTTATCGCCGCTTCTGCCATAATTTACATTTACTCGTTGGTTGCCGCCTCGACTTCTTCCAGACTGGTGACGCCGGCCTTGACCTTCATCAGGCCCGCCTGCCGCAGATCGGGAACACCTTCCTTCCTGGCCTGCTTTTCGATATCCAGTTGATTACCGCCGCGCATGATAATGGCGCCGATTTCTTCGGTAACCGGCATGACCTGATAGATGCCCACACGTCCTTTATAGCCGCCATTACAGGCATCGCAACCCACGGGCTCATAAACCGTGAGGCCGGAGAGGTCTTCTTCCCTGAAACCAGCCTTCAGCAGCGCTGGTTTGGGAATGTCTATGGGTTTCTTGCAATGCGCGCACAATCGCCGCGCCAGACGTTGGGCAATGATCAGATTAACCGCCGAGGCGATGTTGAACGGCGGCACGCCCATGTTGGCAAGGCGGGTCAGCGTGGACGGGGCATCATTTGTATGCAGGGTCGAAAGCACCATGTGACCCGTCTGCGCCGCCTTGATGGCAATTTCAGCCGTTTCGAGATCGCGAATTTCGCCGACGAGGATGACGTCCGGGTCCTGGCGCAGGAAGGCGCGCAGTGCCGAGGCAAAATTGAGCCCCGCCTTGTCATTGATATTAACCTGGTTGACGCCGGAAAGGTTGATTTCCACCGGATCTTCCGCTGTGGAAATATTGGTGTCTGGCGTGTTGAGTATGTTCACCGCCGTGTAGAGGGTGACGGTTTTGCCGCTGCCGGTCGGACCGGTAACCAGTACCATGCCATAAGGACGGTGGATGGCTTCGAGGAACAGCTGTTTCTGGAAATCCTCGAATCCGAGTTTTTCCACGCCAAGCGTGGCGGACGTAGGATCGAGAATACGCATCACGATCTTCTCGCCCCACAAAGTCGGCAAGGTGCTGACGCGGAAATCTATGGCGCGATTTTTCGAGATGCGCATCTTGATGCGGCCATCCTGCGGAATACGTCGCTCGGCGATATCTAGCCGCGAAAGAATCTTGATGCGCGCGGCGATGCGTGCAGACAGTGCGATCGGCGGATTGGCCACCTCGTGCAACATGCCGTCTTGACGATAACGCACACGGTAGGTTTTTTCATAGGGTTCGATATGGATGTCCGATGCGCCGCGGTTGATCGCATCCATCAGCACTTTGTTTACAAACTTGACCACCGGCGCATCATTGACGCCTTCCTCGCCGCCAACGGCAGAGCCATCTTTATCGTCTTCGCCGGCGACGATTTCAAGGTTTTCTAGGCTGTCATCGCTAGCCAGATCCGTGAGAGTGGTGTCCTGCGCATCGAGGGATTTCTCGATAATGGTGGCGAGCTTTTCCTCCTCGACCAGGATCGGTTCGGTGCCAAGACCGGTATGGAATTTGATCTCGTCGAGCGCCTGGAGATTGGTTGGATCGGCGACGGCGACGTAAAGCCTGGTTCCGCGCTTGTACAGCGGAAGCACATGATGGCGGCGGATGATTTTTTCATCGACCAGCTTGACCGGGGCCATTTCCAGGTCGAGCGAACTGATTTCAAACAGCGGGATGCCGAAATCTTCGGACGCCACGCGGGCGATGGTCGGGCTGTCGAGTTTCTTGCTTTCGACCAGCTTGCTGACGAATGAGGTTTTCTTGGCCAGCGCCTCCGCCTGGATGCGCTCCGCATCAGTCGGGCTCAGGAGGTTGTCGCGGACCAGCCTCAGCGCCAGGCCACTCAGGTTCGTTGCCGTGCTTGCGGTTGCCATAAATGGTGAAATTAGCTAAGCGTCACTGCTTTTTACGCCGAATTGTTCAAATATAGTTTAGATATACATCCTAGCCAACCCAATTTCCCTCCTTCCGTCGGCAAACCACATGTAATTATCAAGGTAGCGCCTGGATTGGGAATGCGTGGTATTGGATGTGGACCCGTCGCGCATTTCTGTGCTGTTTGTTACTTCCTTGGGTAGTGGTGCCCGGGATGTAGCTCTGGATATGTGGTCAACCGCTTTCCGGATGGGCTGTCAATTCAAGAATAGTCACATTCCTTCCAATCGCCATTTGCCATGAGTTATTCGGGGGCGCACACTGTTGACAGCGGTTTCTGCTTAATTTAGAATTATTCTAAATCGAGCTACTCGATTTTTTACTGTGGAAATTCAATATCTTGAGTTAAATACGACGAGGAGTCTGCCATGAAGAATCTCAAAGGAAGCAAAACCGAAGGTAATCTGAAGGCTGCTTTTGCCGGTGAATCCCAGGCCAACCGCCGTTATCTGTATTTCGCCGCCAAGGCTGACGTGGAAGGCTATAACGACGTTTCCGCCGTATTCCGTTCCACGGCCGAAGGCGAAACCGGCCACGCCCATGGCCATCTCGAGTACCTGGAGCAGTGCGGCGACCCGGCCACCGGCCTGCCAATCGGCGCAACTTCCGACAACCTCAAGGCCGCGATTGCCGGCGAGACCCACGAGTACACGGACATGTACCCGGGTATGGCCAAGGCCGCGCGCGAGGAAGGCTTTGAGGAAGTTGCCGACTGGTTCGAGACGCTGGCCAAGGCCGAGCGTTCGCACGCCAATCGGTTCCAGAAGGCGCTCGATACCCTCGGCAAGTAAAAATTGTCCAGTGATGACCGGGCCGTGTTACCGGCCCGGGCTTTTACCGGACTGTCAAGCAAGGGAGGCGATCATGGCTACGAACCCGGACGAACGACGCGAAGGCAGTCTCAAGGCTCCGACACGTCATGCCCTCGAGTGGCGCCAGCCGGAGTTCTATAACGAAGAGGCGCTCATGAAGGAGCTCGAGCGCGTCTTCGATATCTGCCATGGTTGCCGCCGTTGCGTGAGTCTGTGCAATTCCTTCCCGACGCTATTCGATCTCGTGGACAACTCCTCCACCATGGAAGTAGACGGGATAAAGAAGGAAGATTACTGGCAGGTTGTGGATCACTGTTACCTGTGCGACCTGTGTTTCATGACCAAGTGTCCCTATGTACCGCCGCACGAGTGGAACGTGGATTTCCCGCACCTCATGCTGCGCGCCAAGGCGCTGAAGTTCAAAAAAGGCGACGTAAAAAATCGCGACAAATTGCTTACCAGTACCGACATGGTCGGCAGGCTGGCGGGAATTCCTGTCGTGGTGCAGACGGTGAACGCCGCCAACCGTTCGCCCGTCATGCGCAAAGCGCTCGACAAGGTTTTGGGTGTGCATCCTGACGCGGTTCTGCCCGAGTATCACAGCAGCACGCTGCGCAAGCGCGCGAAAAAGCACAAGGGAAATGGCACGGTCGCAACGCCGGCCGGCCGCACGCGCGGAAAAGTCGCGCTGTTCGCCACGTGTTACGGCAATTACAACGAACCGCATATCGGCGAGGACCTCATCGCCGTGTTCGAACACAACGGCATTCCGGTCAGGCTCGCCGAGAAGGAAAAATGTTGCGGCATGCCCAAGCTGGAATTGGGCGATCTCGAGGCGGTGGCGCGCGCGAAAGAGACGAACATCCCGGTATTGGCCCGACTCGTGGACGAAGGCTGGGACATCGTCGCGCCGGTGCCGTCCTGCGTGCTCATGTTCAAGCAGGAATTGCCCCTGATGTTCCCGGACGATCCCGATGTCGCCAAGGTCAAACAGGCCATTTTCGATCCGTTCGAATATCTGATGTTGCGACACAAGGAAGAAAAACTGAAGACGGATTTCAAGAAAGAACTGGGTTCCGTGTCTTACCACGTGCCCTGTCACCTGCGGGTGCAGAACATCGGTCTCAAGACCCGCGAGGCTCTGAGTCTGGTGCCAAACACGAAAATTGACACCATCGAGCGCTGTTCCGGCCATGACGGCACCTACGCGGTCAAGAGCGAGTTCCACAAGATTTCCATGAAAATCTGCAAACCCGTGGTTAACCGCGTTGAGCAGGCAAAGCCGGATCATTATTCCAGCGATTGTCCGATGGCGGGGCACCAGATCGAGAACGGGTTGCAGGGCGGCAAGAAACCGCAGCACCCGCTGTCGCTTTTGCGTCTGGCCTACGGCATCTGACCTGCAAAGGAGAACGCCATGGCAAACGAAGGCTATCACGAGCCGCTGGATGAGTTATCGGACGAAACGCGCGACATGCATCGCGCCATCGTTTCGTTAATGGAAGAGCTTGAGGCGGTGGACTGGTACAACCAGCGGGTGGATGCCTGCAAGGACGACGAACTGCGCGCGATCCTGGCGCACAACCGCGACGAGGAAAAGGAGCACGCCGCGATGGTGCTGGAATGGATCCGCCGCCACGACAAGCGATTCACCAAGGAGCTGCGGGACTACCTGTTTACCAAGAAGCCGTTAGTGGGATTGGAACACAAGAGTAAGGAGTAAGCCAATGTTGAATCATATTTCCGGTCAAGTCAGCGGGAGCGTCGCCATGAAGAAATTGAACCGCGAGGATCTATTCTCGCTCGAAAAATACGCCGAGTTGCGTCCGCAATTCCGCGCACAGGTCATTGCCCACAAGAAGAATCGCCAGGTTACTATTGGCCCCAACGCCACGCTTTACTTCGAAGACCGGTTGACCATGCAGTACCAGGTGCAGGAAATGCTGCGCATCGAGCGCATCTACGAGCCCGAAGGCATCCGCGAGGAACTCGAGGCCTATAACCCCCTGATCCCGGACGGCCATAACTGGAAGGCGACTTTCATGGTCGAGTTCCCGGACGAAGCCGAGCGGCGCGAGGCTCTGAAGCGGCTGAAAGGCGTCGAAGGACGGGTATGGGTGCGCGTGGCGGGTTTCGAGCCGGTGCGTCCGATCGCCGACGAGGACCTCGAACGCGAAGACGAGACCAAGACATCATCGGTGCATTTCCTGCGTTTCGAGCTGACGCCGGAGATGGTGCGGGCGGTCCAGCAGAGCGCGGCCGTTGCGATAGGCATCGATCATCCGGCCTACACGCATGTGGTCGATCCGATTCCCGCCGCTGTGCGCGACTCGCTGGCACAGGATTTGTCGGCTCACTGACGAGCGGCATCTTCATACGCGTCAACGGCGCCTCGCCCGAACGCGCGCGAGGTACCTTCTCGTGCGAGGCGCCGATCTCCTGTATACTCCGCGCCCGATGCACGGAACCCCTTGGTTTTCTGGACTACGGATCGGACGCCGCGGATATTTCTTCGGCCGTGTGCTTGTGACCACGGCGCTGCTCATGGCGGTTCACGCCGCACACGCCAAGCGGGATCTGTTCGGGAACGAGATCCCGGAATCCACCTTCGACGAAAGCCAGGTGGAAAAGTGGCAGGAAAGCAAAACCACCATCCCGGCTTACCCGAACGACGCTGATCTTCTCGCGGTGCCCACGAACGATACCGACACGCTGAAAATTTACCTCGACCGCAAATCCATTTCGCGCACACCGGATCGCGTTGCCCGGTTCACGCTGGTCGTGCAAAGCCGTTCCGGCGCGCTCAGCGTTTTCTACGACGGTTTGCGCTGCGAAACCAGGCAGTATAAAACCTACGCCATCGGGACGACCGATCGCGCCTTCACGCCGGTGACGAACCCGCAGTGGCGGGACATACCGCGCCCGGAGATCAACGCCTTTCGCTACCGGCTTTACAGCCGTTTTGTCTGCGATGAAAATTCCTCGGCGCGCACACCCGCTGAAATCGTGAGCCTGCTGAAACACTGACATTAATGATTTCCCCTGTCCAAACCAATTACCGACCATGAGCGCCGTATACGATTCCTCCGCCATTGAAGTCCTGACCGGCCTCGAGCCGGTGCGCCGCCGCCCGGGCATGTACACCCAGACCGACCGGCCCAATCATCTCGCCCAGGAAGTCGTCGACAACAGCGTGGACGAGGCCATCGCCGGCCACTGCACCGCGATCGACGTCACGCTGCACGCGGACGGCTCGTTGTCGGTCGCCGACAACGGTCGCGGCATGCCGGTGGACAAGCACAAGGAAGAGGGCGTCTCCGGCGTCGAGGTGATCCTCACGCGCCTGCATGCCGGCGGAAAGTTCTCGAACAAGAATTACACCTACTCCGGCGGCCTGCACGGCGTCGGCGTGTCGGTGGTCAACGCGCTGTCGCACAAGCTCGAAGTCACGGTGCGGCGTGACGGCAAGGAATACCACATGTCCTATGCCGACGGGCAGAAGGTCACGGAACTGAAGCCTACCGGCAAGGCCGACAAGCGCGCGAGCGGTACCGTCATCCGCTTCTGGCCCGATCCGCAGTTCTTCGATACGGTGAAATTCCACGTACCGCGCCTGAAGCACGTGCTGCGCGCCAAGGCGGTGCTGTGCCCGGGCCTGTACATCAGTTTCACCAACGCCGCCGATCCCAAGGAAAACGAGGAGTGGCATTACGAGGACGGACTGAAGGATTATCTCCAGACGCAACTCGAAGGCTGGGAATATCTTCCGGTCGAGCCCTTCGTCGGCCATTTCAAGGGCGACGACGGCGAGACCGACTGGGCGATCGTGTGGCTGCCGGACGGCGGCGAGCCGATCATGGAAAGTTACGTCAACCTGATCCCGACCACGCAGGACGGCACGCACATCAACGGCTTTCGCGCCGGCCTCACCGACGCGATGCGCGAGTTCTGCGAATTCCGCAACCTGCTGCCGCGCGGCGTGAAGCTCGCGCCCGAGGACATCTGGGGCAAATCGAGCTACGTGTTCTCGCTCAAGATGCGCGAGCCGCAGTTCTCCGGACAGACCAAGGAACGGCTGACCTCGCGCGAAGCCGCAAGCTTCGTGCAGGGCGCGGCCAAGGACGCCTTCAGCCTGTGGCTCAACCAGCACGTGGCCGACGCCGAGAAGATCGCGGCCATTGCGATCGAATCCGCGCAGGAGCGCCAACGCGCAGATAAAAAAGTCGCGCGCAAGAAGATCGGCAGCGGCCCGGCGCTGCCCGGCAAGCTCGCTGACTGCGTCAGCCAGGACCTGTCGCGCACCGAGCTGTTCTTGGTGGAAGGCGATTCCGCCGGCGGTTCGGCCAAGCAGGCGCGCGAGCGCGAGTTCCAGGCGATCATGCCGCTGCGCGGCAAGATCCTGAACACCTGGGAGGTGGACCCGTCCGAGGTGCTCGGCTCGCAGGAAGTGCACGATATCGCGGTGGCGCTCGGGGTCGATCCGGGCTCGAACCAGCTCGACGGACTGCGCTATGGCAAGGTCTGCATCCTCGCCGACGCCGATTCCGACGGCGCGCATATCGCGACACTGCTGTGCGCGCTGTTCGTGCGCCACTTCCGCCCGCTGGTGGCGGACGGGCGCGTGTACGTCGCGATGCCGCCGCTGTTCCGCGTCGACGTGGGCAAGGAGGTGTACTACGCCCTCGACGAGGAGGAGAAGCAGGCGATCCTGAAGCGCATCGCCGCGAACGGCGCGCGCGCCAAGCCCGCGGTCACGCGATTCAAGGGCCTGGGCGAGATGAACCCGGCGCAGTTGCGCGAAACCACCATGGACCCGAACACGCGCCGGCTGGTGCAGCTCGAGATCAAGACCGGCGACAACACCAACAAGTTGCTCGACATGCTGCTGGCGAAGAAGCGCGCGCCGGACCGCAAGGGCTGGCTGGAGAAGAACGGCGACAAGGCGGAGGTCCTCTAGTGCCGGTCATCAAGACCACCATCGACATCGCCGCCTCGCCCGAAATGGTGTGGCGCGTGTTGACCGACTTTCCGTCGTACCCGAAATGGAATCCCTTTATTCGCTCGGTGCAGGGCAAGCCGGTTCAGGGACAACGGCTGAAGATAAGCATGCGACTGCCGCATGGCCGATCCCGTAAGTTTTCAGCGCGCGTGTTGAAAGCCATTCCCGCCACGGAACTGCGCTGGCGCGGCAAGATTTTTGTCGCCGGGCTGTTCGACGGTGAACATGCGTTCATCATCGTGCCGAACGGACTCAAGGGCGTGCGCTTCATCCAGCGCGAGCATTTTTCCGGGCTGCTGACGCCGCTGATCCTGCCTTTCATCGGCGCGAAGACCCGCAAGGGTTTCGATCTCATGAATCTCGCCCTGAAGAAGGTGGCCGAAACAAAATCCCATTGATACGGTGCCGGATCGTCGAACACGTGCATGACGGACGAGCGTGCGATACCCCATGCCGGATACGATGACAAGGCTGTAATGGAGTAGCGACCAAGAGGAAGTTATCTGATGGCGAAGAAATCAACCACCAAGGGAAACGGGTCGGCGAAGAAAACCAAGCCCGCACGCGGCAAGGCGCAGCCGATCGCGCGCCCGC
>JBLMXN010000140.1:0-5600 GCA_050257795.1 Bacteroidota bacterium | reverse complement strand
CCGTCAAGCACCCGCACGATCACGTTTTCCTCGCGCCCGGGGGCAATCACCGTCGCCGCGCCCGAACGCGCCGCCTTCTCGGCCGCCGTCAGCTTGGTGCGCATGCCGCCGCGACCGAGCGTACCGGAACCGCCGGCCATCGCCAGCAGCCGCGGGTCACCGGCCTCGGCTTCCGCCACCAGTTTAGCCTCCGGGTCCTGGCGCGGGTCGCGGTCGTAGAGACCGCGCTGGTCGGTGAGGATCAGGAGTAAATCCGCCTCGACCAGATTGGCCACCAGCGCGGCGAGCGTGTCGTTGTCGCCGAAACGGATTTCCTCGGTCGCGACCGTGTCGTTTTCATTCACCACGGGAATGACGCCGAGGTTAAGCAGGGTTCGCAGTGTGCTGCGACTATTGAGATAGCGCCGGCGATCGGCCAGATCCTCGTGGGTGAGCAGCACCTGGGCGGTGTGCAGGCCATGGCGCTGAAACGCGGTTTCATAGACTTGCACCAGATTCATCTGACCAACCGCCGCCATCGCCTGCAGCTCGTGCAACGCATGCGGGCGGTTGGTGCGACCGAGACGCTGCATGCCGGCCGCCACTGCGCCGGAGGTCACCAGCACCACCTCCACGCCGCGCGTCCGAAGTTGCGCGAGTTGCGCAACCCAGTTCTGGATTCCCTCGCTGTTCAGTCCCTGACCATCGCGCGTGAGCAGCGCGCTGCCGATCTTCGCGACAACCCGGCGCGCGTGACGCAAACCGTTACGGGCGCTATCACTCGTGTTCTCAAGCATCGACGGATTTCCCGGTTTTCTTTTTCGGTTGTTCCAGACGCCGCATGAGGTCCAGCGTCAGCTCGCGGCAACCGTCGCCGCTGATGGCGGAGATTCTATACACCGGCCCCTTCCATCTTAGCTTTTTTACCAGTTTTTGCGCGCTTTTCTCACGCTCGTCATCGGGCAGCAGATCCATCTTGTTGAGCACCAGCCAGCGTTCGCGCTTGGCGAGCTTGGGACTGAATTTCCTGAGCTCGGCCTCGATGGCGCGGACCCCTTGCGCCGGATCCGCCTCCGGTTCGAGCGGCGCCATGTCCACCAGGTGCAGCAGTATATGCGTGCGCGACAGGTGGCGCAGGAACTGATGACCCAGACCCGCGCCTTCGGCCGCGCCTTCGATTAGGCCGGGAATATCGGCGACGACGAAACTGCGATGCTCGCCCGCATGCACCACACCCAGATGCGGATGCAGCGTCGTGAATGGATAATCCGCCACCTTGGGACGCGCGTCCGACACCGCGCGCAGGAACGTGGATTTGCCGGCGTTCGGCAACCCGAGCAGACCTACGTCCGCCAGCACCTGCAACTCGAGCGCCAGTTCGCGCTGCTCGCCGGGCTTGCCCGGCGTGGTGCGGCGCGGACTGCGGTTGGTGCTCGACTTGAAGCGCGTGTTGCCCAGCCCGCCCTTGCCGCCGTGCGCCACCAGCATGGTCTCGTCGTCGCGCGTGATCTCGCCGATCAGTTCCTCGGTGTCAGCGTCCAGCACGCGCGTGCCGAGCGGAACCTGGATGTAGAGATCCTCCCCGGATTTGCCGCTGCGGTTGCTCCCGCCGCCCCTGGCGCCGCCCTGCGCGCGGAACGCGCGGGTGTGGCGAAAATCCGCGAGCGTATTCAGCCCGCCGCGACCGATGAGATAGACGCTGCCGCCGTCACCGCCGTCACCGCCGTCCGGTCCGCCGAAGGGTACGAATTTTTCGCGCCGGAACGACAGCGCGCCGTTGCCGCCGTTGCCGGCCTCGACGCGTATGGTGGCTTCATCGACGAATTTCATAAATTCAGTTTCAAGTAGCAAGTAGCAAGTAGCAAGAAAATCTTATTCGATTCTTGTCACTTGCTACTTGATACTTGCTGCTTCCATAAATAAAAAACCCCGCCGTGTTGCCAGGGCGGGGTTTTGTGATGCATAAGAAGGGTTCAGCCCGGGATGATGCTTACGGTTTTCCGGTTCCGCGGGCCCTTGATCTCGAAGCGCACCTGGCCGTCGACCTTGGCGAACAATGTGTCGTCCTTGCCGATGCCGACGTTGGAGCCCGGATGAAACTGGGTACCGCGCTGACGCACCAGGATGTTGCCCGCGAGCACCGCTTCGCCCGCGTAGCGCTTGACCCCGAGGCGCTGCGCCTGGGAGTCTCTACCATTGCGTGAACTACCGCCTGCCTTTTTATGTGCCATGACAATTCGCTCCGTTACTTGATGCCGGTGATCTCAAGCTCGGTGTAATGCTGCCGGTGCCCGGTGGTCTTGCGATAATGCTTGCGTCGACGGAACTTGAACACGCGAACCTTATCTGCGCGCCCGTGACTCTTCACCGTGGCGGTCACCGACGCGCCGGTCAGCATCGGATTGCCGATGCGCACGTCCTCGTCGCTGCCAACCATGAGCACGCGATCCAGATTCACCGTATCGCCCGCGGCCGCTTCGAGCTTTTCCACCCGGATGACGTCGCCGGGAGACACCCGGTATTGCTTGCCGCCGCTTTCAATTACCGCGTACATGAATTCAACTCCTGAAATGCCCCGCTCCGGGGGTAAATTTGGCGGGTAACCCCGCTAAAAGGCTGGCAATTCTAACGGCTGCGCCGGACCAGGTCAAACGGCTTGACTGGCGCAAAACGCCCCCCTAGCATGCCGGCCCTGACCTCCACCGACCCTGAAATTCAATGGATTATGAAGCCGTCAAGACGCTTGTCCGGGACGATCTGCGGGCGGTAGACCGCGAGATCGAAACCCGGCTGCAGTCCGACGTCGCCCTGATCAACCAGATGGGCGCCTACATCATCCATAGCGGCGGCAAGCGCCTGCGCCCGGTTCTGGTGCTGCTCGGCAGCGGATCGTTCGGGTACGAGGGCTCCGCTCACATCAAGCTCGCTGCGATCATCGAATTCATCCACACTGCCACCCTGCTGCACGACGACGTGGTGGACGCCTCGGAAATGCGCCGCGGTCATACCACCGCCAACACCATCTGGGGCAATGAGGCGAGCGTGCTGGTGGGCGATTTTCTGTATTCACGCGCCTTCGAGATGATGGTCGAGGTCGGAAGCATGCGCGTGATGGAAATTCTGGCGAATACCACCAACACCATCGCCAAGGGCGAGGTCATGCAGCTCATGAACTGCCACGACCCGGAAACCACCGAAGAGAACTATATCGAAGTGATCCGTAACAAAACCGCCAAATTGTTCCAGGCGGCCTCGCGGCTCTCGGCCGTGATCAGCAATCAGAACGGCCGCATCGAGTCGGCCATGGCCACCTACGGCATGCACCTGGGGACGGCGTTCCAGCTCATCGACGATGCCCTGGATTATGACCGTAACAACCACAATCTGGGCAAGAACATCGGCGATGATCTGGCCGAGGGTAAACCCACCCTGCCGCTCATTTATACCTTGCGCCAGGGCAACAGCCGCCAGCGCCAGCTGATCCGCAGCGCCATCGAGGAAGGCGGGCTCGCGCAAATCGACGAAGTGATGGATGCCATTGAATCAACGGGTTCCATCACGTACACTGCACGCCGGGCTGAAGACGAAGCCGCTCTGGCTACCGCGGCTCTGGTTGCCATACCGGATTCGCCCTACAAACAAGCGCTTCTCGATCTGGCCCATTTTTCCGTCCATCGCGATCATTAAGTATCAACGGGGTGTAGCTCAGCCTGGTAGAGCACTTGCTTCGGGAGCAAGGGGCCGGAGGTTCAAATCCTCTCACCCCGACCAACATCCCTGTATGGGTGTTCGGATATCAGCCCCGCGTTTCCCGAGAACGCAGGGCGTACGGGGCTTGCGCGCTGGACCCGTCTTCCTCATTGGCTTTTCTCACACTTTCTACCGAATTGAGTCGTTAATGTCATGGGACAGCTGCTACGCCTGATAATCATACTGTTCGGGGTATGGTTGGTTATTCAGATAATCAAGCGTTCATTCGCTTCCTCCGCTTCCTCGTCGCACGCCGGTCGCGCCAAACCGGCAATCCCCAGGATGGTTGCCTGTGCGCATTGCGGTATACATGTGCCCGAATCGGAAGCAATTCGGGACGGCGACCGTTTCTACTGCTCGCAGGAACACCTGAGCGCCACACGCCATTGAACCAGGCGTCTTGAAGGCGACATGGCCACGGGCGCGCACGCCAAGCCGTTCTGTACCGTTGCAATGGCAATTTCCAGGGAAAAATCGGGCTGCCAATTTTTGCCAGTCGGGCAAATCTGTGCTACTTCAATAGGGTATGACCGCTATGGAGAGCGCGCTTCCCCAACCAGGACTGAGCCGGGCCGAAGGCCGGGCGGCTGTCGAAGCACAAAACTGGAAGCTCCTTAAATATTTCAATTTCTACCGCATCGCCATCGCCGTGGCGGCGGCGGGCATCGCCATTTTCGCGGGGAAATTCTCGCCATTCGGCGAGGCCTATCCGGGGCTGTTCCTGAGCACGAGCGTGGTTTACGCGATCATCAGCCTGACCGCGGCTTTTTCCATTCATTGGCAAAAACCGGACTTCGACAGCCAGGCCACCCTGCTTGCCTTTTCCGACGTTACCCTGCTGACCATCCTCATGCATGCCAGCGGTGGGCTGTCGAGCGGCCTCGGGTTGATGCTGATTGTAGCGATCGCCAGTACCAGTCTCATGCTCGGCAAGCGCCTGACGATCTTTTACGCCGCCCTGGCAACCATCGCCGTGATGCTGGAGCACTCCTGGAGCTGGTTGACTGACACCGGGATCACCGAGAGCGATGTGATGCAGGACTTCCCCCAAGTGGGACTGTTCGGCGTCGGCCTGTTCGCCACGGCGTTCTTCGCCTACCTGCTGGCCACACGGCTGCGGGCCACGGAGGAACTGGCGCAGCGCCGCGGCGTTGACGTCGCCAACCTCACGCAACTCAATGAACTGGTCATCCAACGCATGCAATCCGGCGTGGTGATCTGCGACCCCAAAGGCGGTATCCGCCTGATCAATCTGGCGGCGCAAAAATATCTCGGCATTCACAGCGAGGATGACAAGAAAGCCTCGCTCAGTGAAATTTCTTCTGACCTTGCGATTCAACTGTTCCAGTGGCTTGCGAACAGCTCTGCCAACCGCGGACGAAAAATCTTCACCTCGCGCGTGGGTTATACGCTGCTGCCGCGCTTCGTGTCCTTGGGCGAAAAACAGGACTCGGTCAAGCTGATCTTCCTAGACGATATGGCGGTGCTGAAGCAGCAAGCTCAACAACTGAAAATGGCGGCGCTTGCCAGGCTCACCGCGAGTATTGCGCACGAGATCCGCAACCCCCTGGGCGCACTCACCAACGCGGCGCAGCTGCTCGGGGAAAACGTCAGCACCGACAACGCCGAGGAAAAGCGCCTCGTCAAAATCATCGAGGAACAGAGCAAGCGTATGAACGTGATCGTGCAGAACGTCACGCAACTCTCGCGCCGGGATCGGATCAATCCCGTGCGGCTGGAGATCGAGACCTGGCTGGAAGATTTCCTGCGCCAGTACTGCGATGCCGTATCTATCCCCCGCCCCGCGTTCGCCACCCAGGACATTACCGATCTCGCCGTGTGCGTGGATCCGGATCAGCTCTACCAGGTCA
>JBLMXN010000139.1:0-12145 GCA_050257795.1 Bacteroidota bacterium | reverse complement strand
GCCGCAACCGCTGCGCGTGCTCACCGCCGGTTCGTGGGTGTACGGGACGCTTTCCACCTGGATCGGCGAAGCCGACAAGAACCGCGGCTGGGACATGCTGGGCGACGCCAAGCGCGCGTTCGATGCCGCCGCCGGTCCCCTCGGCGCCGAGCAACACGAGCGCGCGCGGCGTCAGCTCGCCGTGTGCGAGGGCTCAGACTGGTTCTGGTGGTTCGGCGGCGACAACCCGACGGCGACGGTGGCCGATTTCGAACGGCTCTACCGCCAGCATCTCACTAATCTGTATCAGCTCATCGGTCAGGAACCGCCGGAGTATCTCACGCAGGTCTTCACGCGCGGCGGCGGCAAGCCGATGCATGGCGGCACGATGAAGCCGGGGAAACAAAACTGAGTTTCAAGATTCTGGTTTCAAGATTCTGGTTTCAAGTTGTGCGCTAAGCGAACCGAGATACCTGGTCAGATCCATCACACACGACATTTTCATGAACTTGAAACCAGAAACTGGAAACTCGAAACTTGTTCTCGACCAGCGCCGCGCCGGTGTGCTGCTGCACCCGACCTCGCTACCGGGCGGCGTCAGCGGCGATCTCGGCGCGGAGGCGTTCCGGTTCGTGGATTTCCTGGCGCAGTCGGGATTCAGCGTGTGGCAGATGCTGCCGCTCGGTCCCACGCACCACGACGGTTCGCCGTATCATTCACAGTCGCTGCACGCCGGCAACCCCATGCTCATCAGCCTCGAACGGCTGGTGGAGCGGGGCTGGCTCGAGGCCGATGCGGCGCCCACCGCCCGGCGCGGCGCGAGCTTTCACCTCGCTCGGCTGGGACAGGCGTATGAACAGTTCACGCAACGCGCTCCCGAGACCGACCAGCAGGCGTTCGAGGCGTTCGTCAACGCCGAGGCCTATTGGCTCCAGGACTACGCGCTCTATCGCGCGCTGCGTCACGAATTTGCCGGCCAGGCCTGGTATGAGTGGCCGGCGCCGTTGCGCGATCGCGATCCCGAGGCGCTCGCGGCCGCGCGCATACGGTTCATGGACGAAATCGTCCGCGTCTGTTTCGAGCAGTTCGCATTCGCGCGCCAATGGACGGAGCTGCGCGAGCACGCGGCCGCGCGCGGGGTGCGGTTGTTCGGCGACGTTCCCATCTTCGTCGCGCACGACAGCGTCGACGTCTGGATCCACCGTGAATACTTTCTGCTCGATGCCGAAGGCCGGCCGACAGTGGTGGCGGGAGTGCCGCCGGATTATTTTTCCAAGGAGGGCCAGCGCTGGGGCAATCCGCTGTATCGCTGGGAGCGCATGCAGCGCGACGGCTTTCGCTGGTGGATCGAGCGGCTGACCACCGAGTTCCGGCGTTTCGACCTGCTGCGCATCGATCATTTCCGCGGCTTCGAGGCGTGCTGGGAAATTCCGGCGGCGGAAACGACGGCGGTCAACGGCCGCTGGGTCAAGGTGCCGGGCGCGGCGCTGTTCGATGCGCTGACGGCGCACTTCGGCGAGCTGCCGCTGGTGGCGGAGGATCTGGGGATGATCACGCCGGAGGTAAACGCCTTGCGCGTCCGCTACGGGTGGCCAGGCATGAAGATCCTGCAATTCGCATTCGACAGCGGTCCGGACAATCCATACCTGCCGCACAATCACGATGTCGCGAGCGTGGTTTACACCGGCACGCACGACAACGATACCACCGTGGCGTGGTTCGAGGAATTATCCGCGGAACGACAGCTGTCGGTGGTGGAATATCTCGGTTATCAGCACGAGCCGATGCCCTGGCCGCTGATTCGCGCCGCGCTCGCCTCGGTGGCGCGGCTGGCGATCGTGCCGATGCAGGACCTGCTCGGACTGGGGCGCGGTCACCGCATGAACGCGCCCGGCACGCCGGAGGGAAACTGGAGTTGGCGGTTCAGCTGGGAGGAACTGGCGCCCGATCTCGCCGATCGCCTGCGGCGAATGATGCGGATGTACGGGCGCGAATAATAAATGTAGGCTGGGGTGAGCGAAGCGAACCCCAACGAGAACCGGGATATCGCTTGTTGGGCTTCGCTGCGCTCAGCCCAACCTACACTGAAATTTACAGCCAGATCATGTATCCCGCCTCGAACCGGTGCGACAGCGCCGGGTGGAACGGGAACATGCGGATTTTGTAATACTGCAAGCCGGGCAGGCGAGGGTACAGGTCGAGCTTGAACAGCGTCTCGCCGTGTTCGTTCTGCGACTCTGGGGCGAACACGTGGCTGTCCAGTTTCACGAACTCGCCGTTTTCATCCTCCCGTCCCACCAGGCATTCGACCAGAACGTCTTCGGGCTTCAGACCGTTCAGGTTGACCGCCACGCGCAGGGGGAATACCTCGCCGGAGCGCATTTCCGATGAAGCGCTGTCCACGCGGCGGAAACCGACGCGCGGCCAGTATTCATCGAGCCGCTGGCGCCACTCGGCGATCTCCTTGGCGCGCGCAAAGTTGTTGCCCATCATCATGAGGCGCTGGCGTTTCGCCAGGGCGTAATAATTCCGCGCGTAATCCATCACCATTCGCTGGGAATTGAAACGTGGCATCAGCGACTTCATGGATTTCTTGGATTTCCTGACCCAGCCATCCGAATAGCCGTGACCGTTGCGCGTGTAATAAAGCGGGATTACCTGGCGTTCCAGGATCTCGAGCAATTCCTCGCCTTCCTCGCGGTTGCGGTAGGCGCTGTCGTACTGCGGTCCGTGCGGCGTGATGGCCCAGCCGTTCTCGCCGTCGTAACCCTCGCCCCACCAGCCGTCGAGCACGGAGAGGTTGATGACGCCGTTGATGCCGGCTTTCTCGCCGGAGGTGCCGCTCGCTTCCATCGGGTATTCCGGCGTGTTGATCCACACGTCCACGCTGGTGACGAGCTTGCGCGCGAGCGCGAGGTCGTAGCCTTCGAGCAGGATAATCTTTCCCTCGAACTCGGGCTGGCGCGCGTATTCGTGTATCGCCTGGATCAGCTTTTGCGCCGGCAGGTCGTGCGGATGTGCTTTGCCGGCGATGATGAGCAGCACGCGGCGTTTCGGGTCGTTGAACAGGCGCGCCAGGCGCTGCGGGTCGGAAAACAGCAGGGTGGCGCGCTTGTAGGTGGCGAAGCGGCGCGCGAAGCCGAGCGTGAGGATGTCGGGATCTTGCGGAGTGAAATGCTGGGTGTAGCGCTCGATCAGCGCCTCGCTCGCGCCGTTGCGGCGCTGCTGGATGATCACGCGGCGCTTCACCTCCGCCAGCATTTCCGCCTTGAGCGACTGGTGCACGCTCCAGTAGCTGTGATCCGGAATCTCGTCGACGTGGTTCCAGAATTCCTTGTTGAGGAGCTCGTTGCGCCAGCCGCCGCCGAAGCGCATATCGAACATGTTGGCCCACTCGCGCGCCAGGAATGTCGGCACGTGCACGCCGTTGGTGACGCAGCCCATCGGATTCTCCTCCGGCGGGATCTGCGGCCACACGTACACGTCCATGCGCGACGCCACGCCGCCGTGGATGCGCGAGACGCCGTTGCGGAAGCGCGAACCGCGCAGCGCCAGCGCCGTCTGGTTGAAGCCGCCCTGGTTGTTCGGGCTCGATCCGAGCGAGAGAAACTGGTTCAGGTCGACGCCGAGCTGTTTCGCGAAGTCGGCGAAATAAGTGCTCATCAGATGATGGTCGAAGATGTCGTGCCCGGCCGGCACCGGGGTGTGCGTGGTGAAGACGGTGTTGGCGGCGGTCAGTTCGAAGGCGCTGTTGAAGTCGAGACCCTGCGCGACGTGCTCGCGGCAGCGCTCCAGGATCAGGAACGCGGCATGGCCTTCGTTGATGTGCCACACCGTCGGCCCCAGCCCGGCCGCGCGCAGCGCGCGCACGCCGCCTATGCCGAGCACGATTTCCTGCTGGATGCGCGTGTTGATGTCGCCGCCGTAGAGCTGGTAGGTGATGGCGCGGTCGGCTTCGGCGTTTTCGGGCAGGTCGCTGTCGAGCAGGTAAAGCGCGATGTGGCCGGCCTTGGCCTTCCACACCTTCAGCATCACGCGCCGCCCCGGCAGGTCGACATGCACGTGGATTTCAGCACCCTGCGGATCGGCCGCGGGCGCGATCGGCAGGTCGTCGAAGCTGGTCGGCGTGTAATGCGCGATCTGGTTGCCGTGCGCGTCGATGGTCTGGGTGAAATACCCCTGGCGGTAGAGCATGCCGACCGCGACGAAGGGGAGGTTCAGGTCGCTCGCCGCCTTGCAGTAGTCGCCGGCGAGAATCCCCAGGCCTCCCGAGTAAATCTGAAAGCTCTCGTGAAAACCGAACTCGGCGCAGAAATAGGCGACCAGGTCCTCCTTGGGGTCGAGCAACTGCGTGATATCGGAGCGCGCGCGCTCCTGATGGTAGGTGTCGTAGACCGACAGGACCCGGTTGTAGTCCTCCATGAACACGCGGTCCTCGGCGGCGTCCAGCAGCCGCTGTTGCGCGACGCGGCGCAGGAACACCTTGGGATTGTGGCGGCAGGATTCCCACAGCTCACGGTCGAGGCGGAAGAACAGCGAGCGCACTTCGCGGTCCCAGCTGTACAGCAGGTCGTTGGCCAGCTCCTGCAGGCGCTTCAGGCGCTCGGGAATGACCGGTTGGACTTCGAGTTTGTAACGGGTGCCGGGCATAGTGTCTTCAATTCGTTCAGGATAGTCTCAGGCTACATAGTATAGTATGAGCGCCCGTTCCGGGTCACAGCGACACATCGACGCACCCGGCCGTTGCGACAGATGAAACGCATGCGCAAATCCGATTTTCATTATTCCCTTCCCGCAGAACTGATCGCGCAATTCCCGGCATCGCCGCGCACCGCGAGCCGGCTGATGCACCTCGATGGTGCAAGCGGCGCGGTGCGCGATCTGCGGTTCACCGACCTCCCGACATTGCTGCGCGCCGGCGACCTGCTGGTGTTCAACGATACGCGCGTGATTCCGGCGCGGGTGCACGGTCGCAAGGACAGCGGCGGGCGCATCGAGGTGCTCGTCGAGCGCATCCGCGACGCGCATCGCGTGCTGGCGCAGGTGCGTGCGAGCAAGCCGCCGAAGCCGGGCCAGAAACTGGCGCTGGAAGGCGGCATGACCGCTGAAGTGCGCGGGCGCGAAGGGGAATTCTACGAACTGACGTTCGACGGCGAGGCGCCGGTGGCGGAGGTGCTCGAGCGCATTGGCCACGTGCCGCTGCCGCCGTACATCGCGCGTCCCGACGAAACGACCGACCGCGAGCGCTACCAGACGGTGTACGCGCGCCACCGCGGCGCGGTGGCGGCGCCGACCGCCGGGTTGCATTTCGACGCGGCCATGCTGGTGGCGCTGGAGGCGCGGGGCGTGGAACGCGCCTTCGTCACGCTGCACGTCGGCGCCGGGACGTTCCAGCCGGTGCGGGCCGACGACATCCGCGAACATCGGATGCACGCGGAATCCCTCAGCGTGCCTCAGGCGACCTGCGATCAAATCCACGCCGCGAAGCGCGAAGGGCGGCGCGTGGTGGCGGTCGGCACGACTGTGGTGCGCGCGCTCGAGACCGCGGCGCGCGACGGAACCATCGCGCCGTACGAGGGCGAGACCGATATTTTCATTTATCCGGGTTACCGGTTCCGGGCCGTGGACGCGCTGCTGACTAACTTTCACTTGCCGGAATCGACTCTGCTGATGCTGGTGTGTGCCTTTGGTGGCACCGCGAACGTGCTCAGCGCCTACCGCCATGCGGTGGAGAATAAATACCGTTTCTACAGTTACGGGGACGCGATGTTCGTCACCCGCTAATGCCGGGCGGTCTCAGCCCGGTCGAGGCGGTGGCGTCTCCGCACCAGCGCCACAAAGGCGAGAAACATCGAGACCACGATCCAGTCGCCGCTACCCCGGATCGGCGTTGGCGTAGCGGCAATCGAACAGCCGACCGAGCTTGATGAGCTGGGTGGGATGTCTGTTATCAGTACCGGTGCGCCGGTATGGGTGACGCTGCCGTCCGCGGCGATATCGTCATCGCCGCGTTGGCCGTCGACGAAGTGCAGCAAGACCTTGTTGCCGACAATTTCGGCGCCAGTTTGACCATCGTACGAGAAATCATACCAGTGCGGTGTCGGATTGTCGGATGTGGGACCGTAGGCGTAATAGGCGTTCACGCTCGAGGCGGCGCCGTGGTACAGCGTGACGACGCGAGTAGTCGGAGAGCCCGCGGGCCAAGTCATCTTGAACTGCGATATCTCATCGTTGAACTGCACGGTCTTGCCGGGCGGCGGGGTAAAAGCTGCAAGCCAAGACGTGGATGTAGTCGCATCAACGGTTGTGTAGGTAATGGAGCCGATTGTATTGGAATTGGGATTTTGCAAGGTCACGTCGGGATCAGCGGCGTATGCCGACGTCGTCTGCGTTGTCAGCGTTTTTGTCGCCGTGACGTTGGGAATATTGTTGACTACTACCAAATTGTTTGTTTGCAGATATGTTGTCTGATCGCTGCTGTTATACGCTGCAGTGTTGTAATTATAGGTTGGTAAATGGTCAAAATAGGTCGGGTTTGTGCAGTACCCATTCTGGGGGTTGCACGGATAATAGTAAGGAAAGTTGTTTGCCCCGTCGAATATCGGCAGCGCTGCGATGGCGTCCACGACAGCCATGCCGGTTTTGGAACTTGGGCAGATAGCGGACGCGCTGTCAAGAACACAGCCGAACACGGTGAATCCGCCGTTCTGGTAATCAAGGTTTGCTGAGTTATCGGCCAGATTGAAAAACCACTCATTGGTCGCACTGTCTTGATTATTTGGCAGCTTGGCCATGGCGATGGTGCCGCGAATATTTGAGCGCGTCGGGGAAAACTCGTTTTGAATCGGCGGATCCGTCTGTATCTTGTAACAACCCATCCCGACGAAAGGATTGGGAAGACAGCGATGGCCGCCGCCTTGTATGACGAAGCCGGGCACGCTGCGGCTAATCACGCTGCTGTCGTAATCGCCGCGGCCGGCGTATCGGAGAAAGTTGGTGACGGTGATCGGAGCCTGATCATCATAAAGCTGAATATCAATTGTTCCGAGAGTCGTGACCATGCGCACGATCGTGTTGGCGGCGGCCGCGATCTGAGGCATACAGAATATGGCCGCCAGAACGGCGCAGGCCGCGATGCGTAAACGCATCCAGCCATGGGGAGAACGACGACGGAGAAAGCCAATCCGGGAAACCGCTCGCGAGATATTCATAACCCTCTTTTAACTTCACTCCCTTACGTCAAGGAGATTTATTTTGTAATGTCGCGGCATTCTGACACAGCGCGGTAGATGGGTCCAACCAGGCAGGTTGGCACGTGTTGCTTGCATACAAAAGAGGCTGTTTTATAAACTAATTTTTACTGACGCGTGGCCCTGGCACGGCCCTCATCGGTGCTGCGTCGGTGTACGCCATGATCAACGAGTGAGCAGTGCCGCTGTGTTACCATCGCCGCTCGTTATGAGTCTCACATTCGAATTACTGGCAAACGATGGCGCCGCCCGGCGCGGTCGCATGACCTTCGAACGCGGCGTAGTTGAAACCCCGGCGTTCATGCCGGTCGGCACCTATGGCACGGTCAAGGGCATGACGCCGGAGGAGTTGCGCGCCACCGGCGCCGAGATCATTCTTGGCAACACCTTTCATCTTATGTTGCGGCCGGGAACGGAAGTGATCCGCGCGCATGGCGGCCTGCATCGTTTCATGCACTGGGATGGGCCGATCCTCACCGACTCCGGCGGGTTCCAGGTGTGGAGCCTGGGCCAGCTGCGCAAGCTGTCGGAGAAGGGCGTGCTGTTCCAGTCGCCGGTGGACGGCGCGAAGATTTTTCTCGGGCCGGAGGAATCGATGGCGGTGCAGCAGACGCTCGACGCCGACATCATCATGATTTTCGACGAGTGCACCCAGCACCCGGCGACCGAACCGGAGGCGCGCGCTTCCATGGAATTGTCGTTGCGCTGGGCCGAGCGTTCCAAAATTGCGCACGCCGATCACCCGGCGGCGCTGTTCGGCATCATCCAGGGTGGCATGTACGAGCACCTGCGCGATATTTCGCTCACCGGCCTGAAGCAGATCGGTTTCGACGGCTACGCCATCGGCGGCCTGTCGGTGGGGGAGAGCAAGGCCGAGATGTTCCGCGTCATCGACCATATCGCGCCGCAGATGCCGGCCGACCGGCCGCGGTATCTCATGGGGGTCGGCACCCCGGAAGACCTGGTCGAAGCGGTGCGCCACGGCATGGACATGTTCGACTGCGTGCTGCCCACGCGAAACGCGCGCAACGGCTGGCTTTTCACGCACACCGGCAGCCTCAAGATCCACAACAGCCGTTATCGCGGTGACACCGGGCCGGTAGATGAGCACTGCGACTGTTACACCTGCCGGCACTACACCCGCGCCTACCTGCGCCATTTGCAGCAGGCCAATGAAATCCTCGGGGCGCGACTGGCCACGATCCATAATCTCCATTATTACCAGGCCTTGATGCGTGGCCTGCGTCAGGCCATTGCTGAAAAAAAACTGGATGAATTCATCGAGAAGTTTTATCGTATGCGCCGGCCGGAGCCCCCGGCCAGCCCTGACAACTGAAAATCGACAGAATTAACAGGATTTTTCAGGATTTACAGGATTAAAACATCTTTGATGAATCGAATCCTGTTAATCCTGTGAAATTCTTTCGAGGATAAATTATGAATCTTTCTTTCATCTCCGAAGCCTGGGCCGAAGCCCCGGCTGCCCCCGCTGCGGGCGCCCCGCCGGGCAATCCGCTGATGACGCTGATCATGCTCGGCGTGCTGTTCGCCGCGTTCTATTTCATCCTCATCCGTCCGCAGGCCAAGCGCGCTAAGGAACACAAGGCCATGATCGCGGCACTCGCCAAGGGCGACGAGGTCGTGACCGCCGGCGGCGTGCTCGGCCGCGTCACCGCGATCAGCGACCAGTACGTCACGGTGGAAATCGCCGACAAGGTCGAGATCAAGGTCCAGCGGCCGGCGGTCCAGACCGTGCTGCCCAAGGGAACGATCAAGTCGGTTTGAGAATCAAAAAATGATTTGAACCGCCAGGACGCCAGGGATCGCCAGGAAATGAGATCAAAATACGATTCTCCTGGCGCTCTCGGCGCCTTGGCGGTTAACAATAATCCGAGAAATGAATAAATACCCGCTCTGGAAAAATCTGCTGATCCTCGTCCTGGTCTTGATCGGGGTGATCTATACCCTGCCCAATTTCTACGGCGAGTATCCGGCGGTCCAGATTTCCCCGACGCGCACGACCAAGGTCGATCAGTCGACGCTGGCCTTCGTCGAGAGCGAGCTCAAGCAGGCGAACGTTCCGTATTCCGACGCAAGGCTCGAAGACAAAACCGCGCTCATCCGCTTCAAGGACACCGACACCCAGATACGCGCGCGCGATCTGGTGCAGAAGGCCCTCGGCGACAACTACACCGTGGCGCTCAACCTGGTGCCGGCCACGCCTGCCTGGCTCCGCGCCATCGGCGCCAAGCCGATGTACCTCGGCCTGGACCTGCGCGGCGGCGTGCATTTCCTGATGCAGGTGGACATGGCGGCGGTGCTGAAGAAGGCGGAGGAGAGTTACACCGACGACATGCGGCGCGTGATGCGCGAGAAGAAGGTGCAGTATCACACCGTGACGCGCCTCGAGCGCGGCGGCATCGAAATCCGTTTTCCCAGCGCCGCCGAGCGTGACAAGGGGCGCGAAGCGATCGCCAAGGAGCTGTTGGACCTCGATTTCACCGATGTCGAACGCGGCTCCGATTACATTCTCAATGCCACGATGAAGCCGTCGGCGATCGCGGACAAGAGCCGGTTCGCGCTGGAGCAGAACATGAACTCGTTGCGCAACCGCGTGAACGAGCTGGGCGTGGCCGAGCCGATCATCCAGCAGCAGGGGCAGGACCGAATCGTGGTGCAACTGCCCGGCGTGCAGGACACCGCCAAGGCCAAGGAAATCCTCGGGCGCACCGCCACCCTCGAGATCATGATGGTGGACGAGGAGCATGACATCGCCGGCGCACTCGCGGGCCAGGTGCCGCCCGGCGACAAGGTCTACAAGATGCGCGACGGCCGTCCGATCCTGCTCAAGAACCGCGTCATCTATTCCGGCGACAACATCATCAACGCCGCCGCCGGTTTCGACAGCCAGAACAGCCAGCCGATCGTTTCGATCACGCTCGACTCGCGCGGCGCCGCCATCAACCAGCGCGTCACCGGCGAAAACGTCGGCAAGCGCATGGCGGTGGTGTACATCGAAATCAAATCCGAACCCAAGCTGGACGTGAATGGCAAGCCGGTGCTGGACAAGGACGGCCGGCCGGTGCTGACGAGCAAACGCGTGGAGGAGGTGATCACCGCGCCGGTGATCCGCTCGCAGCTCGGCGCGCGTTTCCAGATCGAGGGGCTGGATTCGGTGCAGGAGGCGAACGACCTGGCGCTGCTGCTGCGCGCTGGCGCCTTCGCCGCGCCGGTGGAGATCATCGAGGAGCGCACCGTGGGACCGAGTCTCGGCGCCGATAACATCGCCAAGGGCTTCCATTCCACCTGGGTCGGTTTCGCGGCGATCGCGGTGTTCATGAGCGTCTATTACATGGTCTTCGGTGTGGTGTCGGTGCTGGCGCTGGCGGTGAACGTGCTGCTGCTGGTGGCGCTGCTGTCGATGCTCCAGGCCACCCTGACGCTGCCCGGCATGGCCGGCATCGCGCTCACGGTCGGCATGGCGATCGACGCCAACGTATTGATAAACGAGCGCATCCGCGAGGAATTGCGCAACGGCAATACCCCGCAGGCCAGCATCTTCGCGGGCTACGAGCGCGCCTTCGGCACCATTCTCGACTCGAACGTCACCACCCTGATTGCGGGCCTGGCGCTGTTCATGTTCGGTTCCGGCCCGGTGCGCGGTTTCGCCGTGGTGCTGTGCCTGGGCATTCTCACCTCGATGTTCAGCGCCGTCATGGTGTCGCGTGCCATGGTCAACCTGCTGTACGGCGGCCGACGCAAGCTCGAACGTATTCCCATCGGCAACACCTCGTGGAAGGAGGCCGGCCAGTCGGCGCGCTAACCCATGGAATTCTTCAAGATCAAGAAAGACATCCCGTTCATGCGCCACGCGCTGGTGTTCAACGTGATTTCGGCGATCACGTTCATCCTGGCGGTGTTGTTCCTCATTACCAAGGGTCTCAATCTGGGCGTGGACTTCACCGGCGGCACGGTCATGGAAGTGAACTACGCGCATGCCGCCGAGATCCCGAAGATTCGCGAAACGCTGACGAGCCTCGGCTATCGCGACGTGGCGGTGCAGAATTTCGGCACCTCCCGTGACGTGCTGATCCGCCTGCCGCTGAAGAAGGAAACCGGCAGCGCCAAGCTCTCCGACACCGTGATGGCGGCCTTGCGCCAGGCCGACCCGACGGTCGAGCTGCGCCGGGTGGAATTCGTCGGGCCGCAGGTCGGGCGGGAACTGGTGACAAACGGGGCGCTTGGACTGGTGTTCGTTTCCATCGGCATCGTGCTCTATCTGTGGTTCCGGTTCGAATGGAAATTCGGCGTGGCCACGATCATCGCCAACCTCCACGACGTGGTCATCATTCTCGGTTTCTTCGCGTTTTTTCAGTGGGAATTCTCGCTCACGGTGCTGGCCGCGGTGCTGGCCATCTTCGGCTACTCGGTGAACGAATCGGTGGTGGTGTTTGACCGCGTGCGCGAGAACTTCCGCAAGTTGCGCAAGCACACGGTGCCGCAGATCATCGACAACGCCATTACCCGCACCCTGTCGCGCACCATCATCACTCACGGCAGCACCCAGATGGCGGTGCTCGCCATGCTATTCCTGGGCGGCGAGACGCTGCATTACTTCGCGCTCGCGCTCACCATCGGCATCATGTTCGGTATCTACTCCTCGGCGCTGGTCGCGAGCCCGATCGTCATGTGGCTCGGGGTCTCGCGCGAAGACCTGCTGCCGGTGAAGAAGGAAGCGCTCGACGACGGTCGTCCCTAGCGCCCGGTATCCTCGACGAACGGGCGCCAGGCATTTGGCGGCGGCCACTGCTCCCGTCTCCCGTTACGCCTGTCGCGCACCAAAGACGGGCGTTTTCCCGATCTTCTCACCATCGGCGTGCGTTCCTGTCGTTGCGCGCGTCGTTTGCCGCGCCCGT
>JBLMXN010000138.1:0-26814 GCA_050257795.1 Bacteroidota bacterium | reverse complement strand
GGCGACGCAAATCGATCCGTGCGCTGGAGCAGGCTATGGAAGCCGGCAAGCAGATCATGCTGGTGGCGCAGAAGAGCGCCTCGGATGACGACCCGACGCCGGACAACATTCACACCATCGGCACGATCGCCAGCATCCTGCAGTTGCTCAAACTGCCCGACGGCACCGTCAAGGTGCTGGTGGAGGGCGAGCGTCGTGCGGTGCTGCAGAAATATATGGAGACGGAGGACTACTTCTCCGCGCAGGTCGCGCTGCTGGAAGCCATGCCGCTGACCGACAAGGAGGGCGAAGCGCTCATGCGCTCCGTGCTCAACGAGTTCGATCAGTACGTCAAATTGAACATGAAGATCCCGCCGGAGATTCTTACCTCGCTCGCGGGCATCGACGATCCGGGCCGCCTGGCCGATACGGTCGCGGCGCATCTGTCGCTCAAGATCGAGGACAAGCAGCAGATCCTGCAGATTCAGGATGTGCGTGAGCGCCTCGAGAAAATCCTGGCGGTGCTCGAGTCCGAGATCGACCTGCTGCAGGTCGAGAAACGCATCCGCGGTCGCGTCAAGCGCCAGATGGAGAAGAGTCAGCGCGAGTATTACCTCAACGAGCAGATGAAGGCGATCCAGAAGGAACTGGGCGAGCTCGAAGAGGGTCCGAACGAGGCCGAAGAGCTCGCGAAGAAGATCGAGAAGGCGGGCATGAGCAAGGAAGCGCGCGAGAAGGCCGAGTCCGAGCTGAAGAAACTCAAGATGATGTCACCGATGTCGGCGGAAGCCACCGTCGTGCGCAACTACATCGACTGGCTGGTGAACGTCCCGTGGAAGAAGCGCACCAAGATCCAGAAGGATCTTTCAAAGGCCGAGGAAATCCTCGAGACCGATCACTACGGACTCGAGAAGGTCAAGGAGCGGATCCTGGAGTATCTCGCGGTGCAGCAGCGCGTGAACAAATTGAAAGGCCCGATTCTCTGTCTCGTCGGCCCGCCGGGCGTGGGCAAAACCTCGCTGGGTCAGTCGATCGCGCGCGCCACGAACCGCAAGTTCGTACGCATGTCGCTGGGCGGCGTGCGCGACGAAGCCGAGATCCGCGGTCACCGCCGCACTTATATCGGCTCGTTACCGGGCAAGATCATCCAGAACATGTCCAAGATAAAGGCCCGCAATCCGCTCTTCATGCTGGACGAGGTCGACAAGATGGCCATGGACTTCCGCGGCGACCCGAGTTCGGCGCTGCTCGAAGTGCTTGACCCGGAGCAGAACCATGCGTTCAACGACCATTATCTGGAGGTCGATTACGATCTGTCGGACGTCATGTTCATCGCCACGGCGAACACACTGAACATCCCGGCGCCGCTGCTGGATCGCATGGAGGTTATTCGCCTATCGGGTTACACCGAGGACGAGAAGGTCAACATCGCCATACGTTACCTCATTCCCAAACAGCTCAAGAACAACGGGCTCAAGGAGAATGAGCTGCACATGTCCGAGAAGACCATCCGCGACGTCGTCCGCTATTACACGCGGGAGGCGGGCGTGCGTAATCTCGAGCGCGAGATCGCCAAGATTTGCCGCAAGGTGGCGAAGGAACTATTGCTCAACAAGACCAAGGCTGAAAAAACCGTTTCCGTCACGCCCAAGACTCTGGACAAATACCTGGGTGTGCGGCGTTATCGTTACGGCACCGCCGAGCAGACCAATCAGGTGGGTCAGGTCACGGGGCTGGCGTGGACCGAGGTCGGCGGCGAGCTGCTGACAATCGAGGCCGTGATCGTCCCCGGCAAGGGCAAGCTCACGATCACCGGCAAGCTCGGCGACGTCATGCAGGAGTCGATCCAGGCGGCCATGAGCGTGGTGCGGTCGCGCGCGGCCAAGCTCGGCATCAAGCCGGATTTCTACCAGAACCACGATTTCCACGTGCACGTGCCGGAAGGCGCGACCCCGAAGGACGGCCCGAGCGCGGGTATCGCCATGTGCACGGCCATGGTGTCGGCGCTGACCAGGATCCCGGTGCGCGCCGAGGTCGCCATGACCGGCGAGATCACGCTGCGCGGCGAAGTGCTGCCGATCGGCGGCCTGAAGGAAAAGCTGCTAGCGGCGCATCGAGGCAACCTCAAGGTGGTGCTGATTCCGGAAGAGAACCGCAAAGACCTCGCGGATATCCCGAAGAACATCCGCGACAGTCTCGATATCCGTCCGGTGCGGTGGATCGACCAGGTGCTGGAAGCGGCACTGGAGCACATCCCCGAGCCGCTGGACGAAGCGAAGATCGCGGAAGCCGCCAAGCCGCTGGAGCAGCCGGCGGCCGTCAACCCGCTCACGACGCACTGACGGGCAGGCGGCATTTGCCCTCGCGAGAGGGCACGTCCTCCTTTGCTCTCCTCTCATCCGCGGCGATGCTCCTGGGCACCGCCGCGGATGTTCATTTCTTGACAAGAATTTCCCGCGCTTGTATATAACCTGCGACACGTCTGGGTTTTCGGGCGCGTCGCTTAAGTTTCGGCAGCAATTGCATTCGGGAATCCTGTTCACCACCATCCAGCAAGAGGACGCTAACGTGAATAAAACCGATCTGATCGATAGAGTTGCTGAATCCACCGAACTCAACAAGACCGCCGCTTCGCGCGCCGTGGAAGCCATACTCGACATCATCACCGGCTCGTTGCGCCAGGGTGATTCTGTCACGCTCTCCGGCTTTGGCACCTTCTCCGTAAGCAACCGTTCGCAGCGTACCGGACGCAACCCTCGAACCGGCGAGTCGATCACCATCCCGGCGTCCAAGGCCCCCAAATTCAAGTCTGGCAAAGGCTTGAAGGATGCCTTAAACTAGCCGGCCCTTTTGGAGGTTTCGTTCGCCTTCAGGGTGCTTAGCTCAGTTGGTAGAGCGTCGCCCTTACAAGGCGAATGTCGGGGGTTCGAACCCCTCAGCACCCACCAGGAGACCTGGAGCGGTAGTTCAGTCGGTTAGAATACCGGCCTGTCACGCCGGGGGTCGCGGGTTCGAGTCCCGTCCGCTCCGCCATTGATACGCAGGGCGAGGAAAATTCCTCGCCCTTTGTATTTTGAGTTCTGCGCACGCGCAGGGAATTGATGCATTCCTAAAGCCCCGATAAAGTAGCGCCCCATGCTTTCGACCATTCGCGAGAAAACCCAAGGCATCATTGCCACCTTCATCCTGCTGTTGATCGTCGTCCCGTTTGCCTTATGGGGGATCAACTCCTACTTCGAGTCGGGATCGAAGCTCAACGTCGCCACGGTCAACGGAAGCGACATCAGCCAGTTGAGTTACCGTCGCATGCTCGATCAATTGCGCGGTCGTGTGGATCCGGCCACCCTCGACAGCCGCCAGTTCAAGCAGACCGTTTTGGACAGTTTGGTCGACCAGACGCTGCTGGTGCGGGATGCCGAAGACCAGGGTTATCGCGTCAGCAATACACTGCTGGCGCAGACGATCCGGTCGCTGCCGTATTTCCAACGCGACGGCCAGTTCGATTCCGCCATGTACGAGGCCGCCCTGCGCAATCAGGGGATGACGCCGCGGGAGTTCGAGAACCGCCTGCGGGAACAGAGCATCACCGGCCAGATCCAGGCCGGGTTGAGCGACAGCGCGATCGTGACCGACGCCGACGTCGCGCAAGTCGCCCGGCTGTTGTCGCAGCAGCGCGAGGTGGCTTATGCCGTGATCAGTCTCGAGACGCTGATGTCCAGAGTATCGGTCAGCGAAAAGGAAACCGAAAAGTACTACGCCGATCATACCGAGCTGTTCCAGACGCCGGAACAGGTGCGCGTGGAGTATCTGCGCTTGTCGGCCGCCGACCTGGACCGGGATTACCAGCCGACCGAGGAAGATCTCAAGAAAGCCTATGCCGATGAGGCGGCCCGATATGTGGTGCCGGCTGTCCGCCGTGCCAGTCATATCCTGATTTCTCTGCCTGCCAACGCCAGCGAGGCACAGGCCAAGGCAGCACTGGCAAAGATCGAAGACGTTGCCAAGCAGGCGCGGGACGGTGCCGATTTCGCCGCGCTTGCAAAAAAATATTCGCAGGACAGCGCCACGGCGGCCGCGGGTGGCGATCTCGGCGTGGTTCGTCCTGGGGTTCTGCCGAAGCCACTCGAGAGCGCTGTGTTCGCGATGAACAAGCCGGGCGAGATCAGCCAGCCTGTGCGCACCTCGTTCGGCTATCACCTGATCAAGCTCATGGCCTATACGCCGGAGAAACGCCGGCCGTTTGCCGAGGTGCGCAAGGAGCTGGCCCAGCTGGTGCGTCAGCGCAAGGGTGAGGAAAAGTTTTTCGACGTGTCGGAGAAGTTCCGCAACCTGGTTTATGAGCAGCCGGACAGCCTGGCACCTGCCGCCAAGGCGCTCGGGCTCAAGATCGAGAAGAGCGACTGGTTCAGTCAGGCCGGGGGTTCCGGTATCGCCGCCAACCCCAAGGTGGTGCAGGCGGCGTTTACCCCGGATGTGCTCAGCCAGGCGCGCAACAGCGACGCCATCGATATCGATGACAATACGCTTGTTGCCGTGCGCGTCACTGCGCGCAAGCCGGCCGCGCGCCAGCCGTTGAACGAAGTGCGCGCGCAGATCGAGCGCGCCCTTAAACAGGAGCAGGCCCGCCAGGAAGCGCAACGGCTGGGCAACACCTGGCTGGGCGAACTGCGCGCTGGTAAAACGCTCGATTCGCTTGCTAAGCAGAGTAATCTGAAATACCAGCCGCCCAAGCTCCTGACTCGTACACAAACCGCTGGCGTCGATCCGCGCATCGTCGAGGCCGCTTTCCGTGCGCCGCGACCGGCCGGCGCCAAGCCGGTTTATGATGTGGTCGATCTGGACAAGCAGGGTTACGCGGTGTTCGCGTTGAAGCAGGTGGTCGAGCCGTCAGGGAAGATCGAAGACAGCGCGCAGAAAGAGGCCAGGCGTATTCTGATGGCGCATCGCGGCGCCGATTACTATGCCGATTACCGCGCCGGACTGCGGGAGAAAGCCAAGATCAAGATCTTCTCCGACCAGCTATAGCCGCGCAGTGTCAGGAGACGCCCATTCGCCTCGGGCAGTGGGCGCTGTTCGGACTATTCCAGCAGTTTGCTGTAATTGAGGCCGATCGCCACAGTGTTGAAACCGCCGTCCACGTAGGTGATCTCTCCGGTCACGCCGGAAGCCAGGTCGGAACACAGAAAAGCCCCGACGTTCCCCACCTCGTCGATCGTCACCCCGCGTCCAAGCGGCGCCATCTTGTCGTTATAGTCCAGCAGCTTTTTGAAGTCGGTGATGCCGGCCGCCGCGAGCGTGCGGATCGGTCCGGCGGAGATGGCGTTGACGCGGATGCCCTCCGGTCCCAGCGCTTGGGCCAGGTAACGGACATTGGCCTCGAGGCTGGCCTTGGCCAAGCCCATGATGTTGTAGTTCGGCACCGAACGCTCCGCGCCGATGTAGGACAGCGTCAGCAGCGCGCCCTGGCGGCCCTGCATCATGGCGCGTCCGGCCTTGGCGAGCGCGGTGAGGCTGTAGGAGCTGATCTCGTGCGCGAGCAGGAAACCGTCGCGCGTGGTGACGTCGACGAAATTACCCGACAGCTGCTCGCGCGGGGCGAACGCCACCGAATGCACGATGATGTCGAGCCCGTCCCAGAAATCGTCCAGATGCGAGAACACGGCGTCGATCTGTTCGTCGCTGGAGACGTCGCAGGGAACCAGGATATCGGACTTGGTCTGGGCCGCGAGTTTCTCGACCCGTTCCTTGAGCTTGTCGTTCTGGTAGGTATAGGCGATCTCGGCGCCTTCCCGGTGCATGGCCTTGGCGATGCCCCAGGCGATCGACCGGTCACCGGCCACGCCCACGATCAGCGCCCGCTTGCCTGCCAAAAATCCCATAAGACATTCTCCACTTGTTATTGGTCGAACGGCGGACCGGACGCGATGATGTGCGGCGCGGGTGTCCGGGTGAAATCAGGCGTACAGTAACGAAAATTTGCCCGCGCGGGAAGAGGGATGGGCCGGCGGAATTTGGTATATTGGCGCACCCTTGGCCGAGGTCATCCGGCATGTCGGATACAGGAGAACGGATTCAGGCAGCATGAAACGCCCCGGTGCGATGCGCAATGCTTTGTTGGCGATCCTTGTGTTTTTCTCCGCCGGGGCAGCGGCGGTTCCCTGGAACGATCCGTATCCGGCCGCGGAGGCGAAGCAGAACATTCTTTACTCCGCCTTCACCGAACGCCCCAAGACCTTCGATCCGGCGCGCGCCTACAGCTCCAACGAATACGCCATTATCGCGCAGATCTACGAGCCGCCGTTCCAGTACCATTACCTGAAACGTCCGTACACGCTGGTGCCGCTGACCGCCACCGCCATTCCCGTTCCGGTTTACCTCGACCGGCGCGGCCGGCGCCTGCCGCGGAATGCGCCGGTTTCGCGCATCGCCTACAGTGTGTATGAAATACACATCCGTCCGGGCATTTACTTTCAGCCGCACCCGGCGTTCGCGCGCGATGCTTCGGGGCAATTGCTCTATGACCATCTGGGCGCGCCGGATCTCGCCGATGTGCATACCATCGGCGATTTCCCGCAGACCGGCACGCGCGAGCTGACTGCGGCCGATTACGTCTACCAGATCAAGCGCCTGGCGCACCCGAGGGTGCACTCGCCGATCCTGAGTGTGATGGGCGATTACATCGTGGGGATGAAGGAGTATGCCGATACGCTGAGCAAGGCGTATCAGAAAATTTCCGGAGGTCGTGAAGAGGGCGTTTATCTCGATCTGACGCAATACCCGCTGGCCGGCGTGCAACAGGTGGACCGTTACACCTACCGCGTGAAAATCCGTGGCAAGTATCCGCAGTTTCTTTATTGGATGGCGATGCCGTTTTTCGCGCCCATGGCGCCCGAGGTCGACCGGTTCTTTTCGCAACCGGGCATGGCCGAGAGAAATCTCACCCTCGACTGGTATCCCGCGGGCAGCGGCGCCTACATGCTCACGGTCAACAATCCGAATCGTGAAATAGTGCTGGAGCGAAATCCAAATTATCACGAAGAGCTTTATCCCGCCGAAGGCGAACCCGGCGACGCCGCGGCCGGCCTGCTGGCGGATGCCGGCAAGCGATTGCCCTTCGTCGACAAGGTCGTGCTCAGCCTTGAGAAGGAGTACATCCCGTACTGGAACAAATTTCTGCAGGGCTATTACGACACCTCCGGCGTGTCGACGGAAAGTTTCGATCAGGCGATCCAGTTCACCGGCAGCGGGAACGTCGACGTGAGCGAGGCGATGAAGGCAAAGGGCATACGCCTGCTGACCAGCGTGCAGCCTTCGACTTATTACCTCGGCTTCAACATGCTCGATCCGGTGGTTGGCGGTTACACCGAGCGCGCGCGCAAGCTGCGCCAGGCGATTTCCATCGCCATCGATTACGAGGAACAGATCTCGATCTTCCGCAACGGCCGCGGCATCGCCGCGCAGGGTCCGATCCCGCCGGGCATCTTCGGATACCGCAGCGGCGAGGCTGGGATCAATCCATACGTGTATGACTGGGTGAACGGGCAACCAAAACGCAAATCCATCGAGTACGCGCGCAAACTCCTGGCGGAAGCCGGCTATCCGGAAGGCATGGATCAGAAGACCGGCAAGCTGTTGCAGATCAATTTCGAAACCCCTGCCGTCGGCCCCGAACAGAAGGCGCGCCTGGACTGGATGGTGAAGCAGCTCAACAAGCTCAGCATCCAGCTCGTGATCCGCGCGACCGACTACAACCGCTTCCAGGAGAAGATTCGCAAGGGCGACGCCCAGCTGTTCGAGTGGGGCTGGAACGCGGACTATCCTGACCCGGAGAATTTCCTGTTCCTGCTATACGGGCCGAACAAGAAAGTGGGGCATGACGGCGAGAACGCGGCGAACTACGACAACCCGGAATTCAACCGCCTGTTCGAGCGCATGAAGAACATGGACGACACGCCCGAACGGCAGGCGATTATCGACAGGATGGTGGACATTGCGCGGCGCGACGCGCCCTGGGCCTGGGGGGTGCATCCGAAGGATTTCCTGCTGCTGCACTCATGGGTGTATAACGCCAAACCGAATAACCTGGCGAACAACACGATCAAATACCGCCGCATCGATCCGATCAAGCGCGCCGAGCTGCGCGAGGCGTGGAACCGGCCCGTCTTGTGGCCGATTGCGGTGATTGTCGGTCTCATGGTCGGGGTCACCGTGCCGGCGGTCGTGGCCTATCGTAAACGGGAACGTGGGACGTCTAGATGATCGCTTATATCATCCGCCGTCTGCTGTACGCCATTCCCATCTTGATCGGCGTCAATCTGCTTACCTTCGTACTGTTTTTCTTTATCAACAGCCCGGATGACATGGCGCGTATCCATCTGGGCGTCAAGCGCGTGACACCGGAAGCCATCGCCGGGTGGAAGGCGGATCATGGCTATGACAAGCCGCTGCTTTACAACGCGTCCGCCACCGGCGGGGCGAAGCTGACGGACACGATATTCTTCACGCATTCCGTGAAACTCTTCGTTTTCGATTTCGGCTATTCCGACGACGGCCGTGATATCGGTTATGACATTAGCCAGCGCATGTGGCCGAGTCTGGCGATCGCGTTACCGGCGTTCCTCGTGGGTATACTGACCTACATCACCTTTGCCTTACTGCTGGTTTTCTTTCGCGGGTCCTATCTGGACGTCTCCGGGGTGGTGCTGTGCGTCATCATGATGTCCATCTCGTTGTTGTTTTACGTCATCAGCGGGCAGTATCTGGTGAGCATACTGCTGCGCCTGACGCCGATCTCGGGTTATGACACCGGATTTCATGCCTTCAAATTCGTGGTGCTGCCGGTGATCGTCGGCGTAGTCGGCGGTATCGGCTCGAGCGCCCGGATGTACCGCACGTTTTTTCTCGAGGAGATCGGGAAGGACTACGTGCGCACGGCGCGCGCCAAGGGGCTATCCGAGCTGCGCGTGATGTTCCGGCACGTGCTCAAGAACGCCATGATCCCGATCCTCACGGGTGTGGTGGTGATCATTCCGCAACTGTTCACCGGCAATCTGATCTTGGAGTCGTTTTTCGGCATCCCCGGCCTCGGCAGTTACACCATCGATGCGATCAATTCGCAGGATTTCGCGATCGTTCGCGCCATGGTGTTTCTCGGATCGGTGCTGTACATCGTCGGACTTATCCTGACGGATATCGCCTATACGCTGGTCGATCCGCGCGTGAGGTTGAGCTGACGCCATGCCATTCCTGCCAGTTTTTCTGACGACGGACATCCTGATCTACCTGCTGCTGGCAGCGATCATCGGCTTTGCCGTCTATACCTCGCGGCATGAATACCTGCGCGTGCCGTGGCGTCAGGTTGCACGCCGGCCGATGGCCATGGCGGCGCTGGTGATCTTGCTCGCCTATATCGCGGTGGGGTTGATGGACTCGGTGCACTTCCGTTTCAAGCTGGACAACGCTGATTCCGGCGCGGAGGGATATTCCAGCGAGGTGTTGAGCCTATTCGATTATCTGGCGAGACCGTTGCGTACGCGGGTGGAAACAACCTACTCCGCGCCATTTGCGCTGACGGCCTATACCATGGAAACCGTGGAGTCCCCCGACGGACGCCGCACGCGCGAGTATCCGCGGCTGCGTTACGGTGGGGCGCATCTGAAGGATCTCGGAGAACGCGCCGCGGATATCGCGCAACGCGCCGGTGCAGCGACGTTGGTCGGTTTGGCGCTGTGGCTGTTTTTGGTGGCGGGCTTTGTGTTGTTATGGCGCACGCGCGCGGAATCATGGATGCACGCGGCAGGCCGCCTCGTTCGCGGCGATGGCCCGGTCCCTTGGCGCACGATCTGGATCACGTTGGGGATTTTGATCTTCGTTGCCGCCAACGCCGGCTATCTGTCGCTTTACTATCACATTGCCGGGACCGATCAGGTGGGACAGGATGTGTTTTTCAAGTCCCTGAAAAGCGTTCGCACCGGGCTCGTGATCGGCACGCTCACTACGCTGGTGATGCTGCCGTTCGCGGCACTGTTTGGGATCATGGCCGGTTATTTCCGCGGGTGGGTGGATGACGTGATTCAGTACGCCTACACCACTTTAAGCTCCATCCCGGGCGTGTTGCTGATCGCCGCCGCCATCCTGATCCTGCAGGTCCACATGGCAAATCATCCGGAAAGTTTCGATACTACGACAGCGCGTGCCGACTACCGTCTGCTATGGTTGTGCGTGATCTTGGGTATCACGAGTTGGACCAGCCTGTGCCGGTTGCTGCGCGGTGAAACGTTAAAACTGCGCGAGGTGGATTATATTCAGGCCTCCCGTGCGCTGGGTGCGAGCCATTTTTCCGTCATGGCGCGCCACATCCTGCCCAACGTCATGCATATCATCCTCATCACGGTGGTGCTCGGTTTCAGCGATCTGGTGCTGGCCGAGGCGGTATTGTCCTACGTCGGCGTGGGCGTGGATCCGACCATGGATTCCTGGGGCAACATGATCAACAGCGCGCGCCTGGAAATGGCGCGCGAACCGATCGTGTGGTGGAGCCTGGCGTCGGCCTTCGTGTTCATGTTCGGCCTGGTACTGGCGGCCAATCTGTTCGCCGACGCGGTGCGCGATGCCTTCGATCCGAGGCTGAGAAAATGAAAAAGACCAGAACCCGCAATGCGCTGCTGAGTGTCGACAACCTCAAGACCTGGTTCGATACGCCGGAAGGCACGGTGCGCGCGGTCGACGGCATCGACTTCGACATTGCTCCCGGCGAAACATTGGCGCTGTTGGGCGAATCGGGCAGCGGCAAATCCATCACCGCGCTCTCGCTGTTGCAACTGGTGCCACAACCGGCCGGACATATCGTGTCCGGACGCGCGCGCTTGCGCGATCGCGATATCCTGGACTTGCCCGAGCGCGACATGCGCACCGTTCGCGGCAAGCGCATTGCCATGATTTTTCAGGAGCCGCAGACCTCGCTCAATCCGGTGATGACCATCGGCGAACAGATCAGCGAGGCGCTGCCGCCGGAGGAGCGCAGCACGCGGGCGCGGCGACGCACGCGAGCGGCGGAACTGCTCAAGGCCGTCGGCATGCCGGACGCGGAGCGGCGTCTCGATGAATATCCGCACCAACTGTCGGGCGGGATGAAGCAGCGCGCCATGATCGCGATGGCGCTCGCCGGCCGACCCGATCTGTTGATCGCGGATGAACCGACTACCGCCCTCGATGTGACCATCCAGGCGCAGATACTCGGATTGCTGAAGGATCTGCAGAAGCAAACCGGCATGGCGATCCTGCTCATTACGCACGATCTTGGTGTGGTGGCCGAGACCGCCGACCGCGTCGCGGTCATGTACGCCGGGCAGATCGTGGAGCTGGCGCCGAGCAAGCAATTTTTCGATGCGCCGCAGCATCCGTATTCGCGCAAGCTGTTCCGTTCCATCCCCGGCCGCCTACAACGCGGCGCGACGCTGGAAGTCATTGCCGGCAGCGTGCCGTCGCTGCGGCAGAAATTCCGCGGTTGCCGGTTCGCCGAGCGTTGCGAGCGCGCCTGGGAGCTGTGTCGCCGGAAAGTCCCGGGCTGGATTGCTGAAGACGGGCGCGGCGTGCGTTGTCACTTGTACGACCCAGGCGTTTCGCCGCCCGCGGAATCTGCAAAGACCGTCAAAGCCAAGCCGGTTGTTCCTGTTATTACCAAGACCGCCGAAGCGCTGCTGACGGTCTCCGATCTCAAGGTGCATTTCCCGATCCACAAAGGCGTGTTCCAGCGTGTCGTCGGTCACGTGAAAGCGGTCGACGGCGTGTCGCTGACGATCGCGCGCGGACGCACGCTGGCGCTGGTGGGCGAGTCAGGTTGCGGCAAGACCACGGTCGGCAAGGGCATTCTGCAGCTCGTCAAGCCGACCGCCGGGAGCGTGAATTATGCCGGGCGCGAGATGACGCAGATGCAAAGCGACGAGCTGCGCGCGTTGCGCCGGCACTTTCAGATTGTTTTCCAGGACCCTTATGCCTCGCTCGATCCGCGCATGCTGGTCGGCGAGATCCTGGAGGAGGGCATGCGCGCCCAGGGAATCGGCGGGGACCGGGCTGGGCGGCAGACGCGGGTCGGGGAACTGTTGCAGCACGTCGGTCTGCCCGCCGACGCGCGTACCCGTTACCCGCACGAGTTCTCCGGCGGGCAACGCCAGCGCATCAGCATCGCGCGCGCCTTGGCGGTTGAACCGGAGCTGATCGTGTGCGACGAGCCCACCAGCGCGCTCGACGTATCAGTGCAGGCGCAGGTGTTGAACCTGCTGAAACGTTTGCAGGATGAAATGGGGCTCAGCTATCTGTTCATCACCCACAACCTGTCGGTGGTGGAATATCTGGCACACGAGGTGGCGGTGATGTATCTCGGCCGCATCGTGGAGCGCGGAAGCGTCGAGGAGGTGCTCGATCGTCCGAAGCATCCGTACACCGAGGCGCTGCTGTCGGCGGTGCCGGTGATCGATCCGAAGCAGCGCAAACCCGTGATCCGGCTGCAAGGGGACATGCCGTCCCCCAGCTCACCGCCTTCCGGATGTCATTTCCATCCGCGCTGTCCGCACGCGATGGACGTCTGCCGCCAGGAATATCCGGGTCCATCGGAATTCAGCCGCACGCACAGCGCGCGCTGCCATCTGTTTGCCACGGGGAAGAAAAACTAGATTAACTTTCCGACTTGTCGCTGTCGATCGACGCTGTCGGTCCTCTGGTCCAGATCTTGATTCTCTGGCCGAGGCGCAGGACATCTTTCAGATCGATCTGATTCCACTGCACCAGCTGGCGCACCAGCACGTTGTAACGACGTGCGATGCTCGAGAGCGTGTCACCTCTGCGGACGCGGTGGATGACGACGGGCGCGCCACGCTCGGCGCGCATGGGCGCGCGATATGCGGTTCGTACGACCGGAGGCTTCATGGCGCGCGCGGACATTGGAATCATCAGATCCTGGCCGACGTGCAGCAGGTTGCTGCGCAGCTTGTTGGAGGTGCGAATCATTTCGACGCTGACGCCGTAATGGCGGCTGATGCGGCTCATGGTGTCGCCGCGCCTGACCTGGTGGTGCATCCACTGCACGCGTTCGGTCTCAGGCAGGTTGTTCAGGCCCTCGACCAGGTCGTCTTTCTTGTCCACCGGTACCAGCAGGTGATGCGGGCCGTTCGGGTCGGTGGCCCAGCGGGTATAGCCCGCGTTGATCTTTTGCAGATCGTCCACCGGCATGTCCACGAGCTTGGCGACCACGCCCAAGTCGACCTGGGAATCGGTTTCGACGCGCGCGAAATAAGGCTCGTTGGGAATGTCCGCCAGCTTGACGCCGTATTTGTCCGGGTTGGACACGATCTCGACCATGGCCATGAGTTTCGGCACGTAATTCTGCGTCTCACGCTTCAGTCTCAGGTGCTCGTAATCCGTGGGTTTGCCGCGGCGGCGGTTGTATTCCATCATGCGCGCGATCTTGCCTTCGCCGGCGTTGTAAGCCGCGAGCGCCAGATGCCAGTCGCCGTCGAAGTCGTTGTAGAGTTTCTCGAGGTAATCGAGCGCCGCCTGGGTCGAGGCCTGCACGTCGCGGCGACCGTCATACCACCAGTTCGCTTTCAGTCCGTACAGCCGGCCGGTTCCGGGCATGAACTGCCACAGTCCGACGGCACGGGCGCGCGAATAAGCATAAGGCTTGTATGCGCTCTCGATCGCCGGCAGCAGCGCGATTTCCGTGGGCATGCCGCGTTTCTGCACTTCGTCGGTGATGTAATAGAGATACAGACGCGCGCGGTCCATCATGGCCTGCATGAATTCCGGATTGTCCTGGAACCACTGGATTTCGCGCTGAACCTGCGGGTTGTCGTCGAGGCGCTTCATTCCGAAGCCGGAGCGGATGCGCGCCCAGATGTCGGGATAGTCCTGCTTTGCGAGATCGTCGGGTTTGACGTCAGCGGGCTTGGTGCTCTCCGCGGGCTCGACAGCGGTTGCCGTCGGCGCAGACGCTGCCGCTACCGGGCTGTTGTCGACGGCAGTTGCTGGAACCTGAGCGGGATTCGTTACCTCGGTCTTGGAGGCAGTATCATCCTTGGGGGTTGTTGCGCATCCTGCCATCCCGAGGACAAGAAAAACGAACAGAGCCTGTTTCTTAGTTGTTTTCCAATCCATGTGCACCCGAATAGTATTCAGAAGAAAAATCCGCGTCAACCTATTGAACAACATGCATTTAAGTAAACGCGATATCGGCGAATTGTCCAGAAGAATGTGGCCCATCGGGTGAAAATGTCCGACAGCGGACCATCCGCTCATCCCCTGAAATCATCCTTCCATCGGCGCAATTCCGCGAACACTTCGGCACCCGATTCCAGCGCCCGGCCGTGCCGCATTTCCGCGGCTCGGCGCGCGGCCAGTGCGCCGGTGTGCAGGAATGGATTGATGCGCTTTTCCAGGCCGATGGTTGAGGGCAGGGTGGGCAGGTTCTGCACCCGCAACGCGCGTGCCCGCTCGCGATGCGCCCGGATATCCGGGTTATCCGGCTCGACCGCCAGCGCGAAGCGCAGATTGGCTTCGGTGTACTCATGCGCGCAGTACATTTGTGTTGGCTCCGGCAACGCGGCGAGCTTGGCAAGCGAGGCGTGCATCTGTACCGCGGTGCCTTCGAACAGTCGCCCGCAGCCGGCCGAGAACATGGTGTCGCCGCAGAACAGCATCCCCGCACCATAATAAGCAATGTGACCGGCGGTGTGGCCGGGAACGTCGAGTACGCTGAATTCGAGACCGAGTTCCGGCAACGCAACCCGGTCGCCTTCCTTGAGACGATGAGTGACCGCCGGTATGCGTTCGCGCGCCGGACCGTACACCGGGACCGGATAACGCCTGAGGATGTCCCCGACGCCGCCGACGTGATCGCCGTGGTGATGCGTGCACAGGATGGCGACGGGCTGGAGATGCTGTTTTTCCAGCGTTGCGAGCACCGGATCGGCGTCGCCCGGATCGACGATGGCCACATGATCCGCCGATTTCCCGCGGATCAGCCAGATATAGTTGTCCTCGAAGGCGCAGACGTGTAAAACAGAGTCCATCTATCCAGTTTGAGTTCCGGGAGGAAGCGCGTCAATGAGCCAGAGCGATTCCGGTACTGCACGGTGGCAGCTGCGCCAGTGGTTCGATTCGCCGCTGGGGCAATCGCTGCAGGCACTGGAAGCGCATTACCTGCGAACCGTGCTGCCCAATCTGTACGGCACAGTCGCGGCGCAGCTGGGCTGTATCGGCACGCTCGATCTCATGGACGCCTGCATCGCGCCCACCCGTATTCTGCTCGACCGCCCCGGAGGGCACAGCGGTTGCGTGGTCCATGGCCTGCCTGAGGCGCTGCCGTTCGATTCCAAGAGCGTCGATGTACTGCTGCTTCCGCACACGCTCGATTTCTGCGTCGATCCACACCAGGTGTTGCGCGAGGCCAGCCGCGTGTTGCGCCCGGAAGGGCACGTGGTGATCCTCGGCTTCAATCCCGTGAGCCTGTGGGGTCTCCGCCGGCTGTTTGCGCGCCGGCCGCGCATTGCGCCGTGGAGCGGAAACTTTTTTCGTCTCGCGCGCGTCAAGGACTGGCTCGATCTGCTCGAGTTCGAAACCACGCACGGCATGATGCTCTATTACCGCCCGCCGCTGCGGAACGAAGGCGTGATGCACCGCCTGCATTTCCTCGACAAGATGGGCGATCGCTGGTGGCCGATGATGGCGGCGGCGTATCTTCTCGTCGCGAAGAAACGCGTCCTCGGCGTCACGCCGCTGCCGCTCGCGTGGAAGACCAAACGCATCGCCGGCCGCGGCGCGGTCGAACCGGCCGCGCGCGGCATGGTGGTGCCGTTCCAGCGCCGGCAATCGAAACGCCTTGGATAAAGTCACGATCTTCACCGACGGCGCCTGTCGCGGCAACCCCGGTCCCGGAGGTTGGGGCGCGATCCTGCGCAAGGACGACCACGAAAAGGAGCTCTACGGCGCCGAGCGCGAAACCACCAACAACCGCATGGAACTCATGGCCGCGATCTGCGCGCTCGAAGCGCTCAAGCGCCCGTGCGATATCACGCTCACGACCGATTCGCAGTATGTCAAAAAAGGCATTACCGAGTGGCTCGACAGCTGGAAACGCCGCGGCTGGAAGACCGCCGACAAGAAGCCGGTGAAGAACCAGGACTTGTGGCAGCGCCTCGAGGCTGCGACACACAAGCACCGAATTCACTGGAAGTGGATCAAGGGGCACAGTGGGCACCCCGAGAATGAGCGGGCCGATCAACTGGCGAATCGGGCGATTGATGAGATGTTTGCGTAAGAGGGTTGTCGTCCTCGCGAAGGCGGGGACCCAGGCTATAAATGTTATCGCGCGCCGTGCGTGCGATCTCAAAACCTGAAAACAACAGGTATAATGATCATTCGATGCGACAAATAATCCTCGACACCGAAACCACCGGCCTCGAACCCTCCGAAGGCCACCGGATCATCGAAATCGGCTGTGTGGAGCTGATCAACCGGCGGCTGACGGACAACCGCTACCAGGTGTACATCAATCCCGAGCGCGAAATCGACGCCGGCGCCATCGAGGTGCACGGAATCACCAACGAGCAGCTCGCGGAGAAGCCCAAATTCGCCGACGTCGCCCAGGATTTCCTGGAGTTCGTCAAAGGCGCGGAGCTGATCATTCACAACGCGCCGTTCGACGTCGGTTTCATCAATCACGAGCTGGCACGGATGACGAAGGGCAAGACGCCGCTGCGCATCGAGGATTTCTGCTCGGTGGTGGACACGCTCAAGCTCGCGCGCGGCATGCACCCGGGCCAGAAGAACGACCTCGATTCATTGTGCAAGCGCTACAGCGTGGACAATTCGCACCGCACGCTGCACGGCGCGCTGCTCGACGCCGAGATCCTGGCGGACGTGTATCTCGCGATGACCGGCGGCCAGACCGGTTTATTCGAGGACACCCACAGTCACATGAAGAACGCGACCACCACCAACGTCGTTGCACCTAGCGATATTCGCCGCTTCGGGCCGGACCGCGCGAAGCTGCCGGTGATTCAGGCCAGCGCCGAAGAAATCGCCGCGCATGAGGCGTGGTTGCAGGAGCTCGACAAGAAAAGCGGCGGCAAGTGCGTGTGGAAAAAGATGGAGACTTCCGTTTCCTAGCGTGGTGGGTTAGGTGAATTTTGCCGTGAGCCGCCGTCAGCATTCGGCGGGTTACGCGCCAAACGTCGGCGCTAACCCGCCCTACATAAACTGGTCGGCGGAGCTTACTTGCCTGCCAATTTCTTGCCTTTGAAAGTCAGGCTCTCCCCGGGCTGCATGACCTTGGACCCGATGTGCATCTGGTTCAGCATTTTCACGAAACCATCGGCGCTCTGGGTCAGCACCGGGAACGTGGCATAGTGCATCGGGATGGCGAGCTTGGCCCGCACCGCCTGGGCCGCGCGCGCCGCCATCGGTGGTTCCATGCCGAAGTGCCCGCCGATGTTGATGAGCGCGACGTCGGGCGCGTATTCCCCGATCAGTTTCATGTCCGTGAAGTAGGCGGTGTCGCCGGTGTCGTAGATGGTCGGGCCGTTCTTGATCCGGATCACGAACCCGGCGGGATTGCCTCCGTACACGACGTCCGGTTCCTTCTCGCCCGCGAGCGGATTGCCCATGCCGCTCGAATGGATCGCCGGCACCATGTCCACCGTCACCTCGCCGTCGGCGATGGTGATTTCACCGCCGATGTTCATCAGCGTGTCGAAACCCATCTGGTCCTTCGGGTAACCCTGCAGCTTTGCCATGTTGCTGCCGAGCTCGAAGTTGGTAACCAGGCGCGCGCCGGTTTTCTTGGCGATCGCCACGGAATCACCCACGTGATCAAAATGCCCGTGCGTGAGCAGTATGTAATCCGCCTTGGTCACCGTCGCGACCGGGTCCTTGCCGTTCTTGGCGTCGGGATTCATCGGGTTCTTCAACCACGGATCGATCATCAGCACCTTGCCCTTGGGCGTTACGATGTCGAACGCTGCGTGGCCGTGCCAGGTCAGCGTGGTGGTGTCGGCGGACCAGGCCAGTCCGCTGAGCGTGCATAACAGGACCAATCCCGCGATTCGCTGAAACAGGGTTTTCATGAGGTGAACTCCTTGTTGTTTCTTGATGGGTGTCCAATGACGAGGAGGTTTGCTGAATCTCCGCGGCGACAGCATAAACCATATGCCCCCGGATGAATCAAGACCGGCGATTGGCGGCGCAAGCTGACAAGCGCCCCGGTTCGCGCTACTCTCCACGTCATCCATATGCCCCAACCGCTTGTTTCCGTCACCCACGTCAGCAAGCGTTTCGACAGCATCGTTGCCGTGGACGACGTCAATTTCGAAGTCGCGCCGCGTTCCACCACGGCGCTGCTGGGCGGCAATGGCGCCGGCAAGACCACCACGCTGTCCATGCTGCTCGGCCTGCTGCTGCCGAGCGCCGGCAGCATCTCCATATTCGGCGTGGATATCCTGCGCGACCGTTACCGCGTGCTGCCGCGGCTGAATTTCTCCTCGCCGTACGTGGATCTGCCGCGCCGGCTGACAGTGCGCCAGAACCTCACGGTGTACGGACGTCTTTACGGTATCTTGAGGCTGCCGGCGCGCATCGCCGCCTTGAGCGAGGAGCTGCAAATCGGTCGTTTCCTGGATCGTTCTTACGGGCAACTTTCGGCCGGCGAAAAAACACGCGTGGTGCTGGCCAAGGCACTGTTGAACCAGCCGGAACTGCTGCTGCTCGACGAGCCGACCGCTTCACTCGATCCCGACACCGCCGATTACGTGCGCGGCATGCTCGAGTCCTACCGGGCCCGTACCGGCACCACGATCCTGCTGGCCTCGCACAACATGTCGGAGGTGGAGCGGCTGTGCGACGACGTGATCATGCTGCGCGCGGGCAGGCTCGTGGACCGCGGCACGCCGGCGGAGCTGCTGGCACGTTACGGGCGGCAGAACATGGAGGAGGTATTCATCGACATTGCGCGCGAGCGCCGCCTCGAACTCGGACGCGATCCCGTACAGGCCGCGAAGAAATGACCGGGCTCGCGCGCCAGCATACCGGTTTTCTGCCATCGCTGCGGCGCATAGGCGCGCTGGTGCTGAGGAATTTATACCTGTTGCGCAGCTCCGGTCCGCGCATCCTGGAGCTGATGTACTGGCCGACGGTGCAGATGGTGCTGTGGGGTTTCATCACGCTGTTCCTGGTCAGCCACAGCTCCTGGGTGGCGCAGGCGTCGGGCGTGCTGATTTCGGGAGTATTGCTGTGGGACGTGCTGTTCCGCGGCCAGCTCGGGGTCTCGCTGGTGTTCATGGAGGAGATGTGGTCGCGCAATCTCGGACATTTGTTCGTGAGCCCGCTTCGGCCGTTCGAACTCGCCTGCGCGCTGCTCACCATGAGCCTGATCCGCACGCTGATCGGCGTCGGCGGCGCCGCGCTCATCGCGATCCCACTGTTTCATTTTTCCATTTTCAGCCTGGGCCTGCCGCTGATCGCGTTTTTCGTGAATCTGATCGTGATGGGCTGGGCCATCGGGCTGCTGGTTTCGGGCATCGTGCTGCGTTACGGCCTGGGTGCGGAAAGCATGGCGTGGATCGCGATCTTCGCGGTGCAGCCTGTCAGCGGCGTGTATTATCCGATCAGCACCCTGCCGACATGGTTGCAATACGTCGCCGCGGTGTTGCCTTCGAGCCACGTGTTCGAGGGCATGCGCGCGGTGTTGTTTGACCATGTCTTTCGCGTGGATTTGCTGCTGCACGCGATGGCCCTGAACGTGCTGTATCTCGCGGCCGGTTTCCTTTCCTTTCTGGCGTTTTTCAAGATCGCGCGGGTGCGCGGACAACTGCTGCACGTCGGCGAATAATGACAATGGCATGACGGCGGGGTAGCATCTGCCGGCTGCGATATTCCGAATGGGAGCGTGCACGCGATGCCTTATTACGTATTCCGTCTTTCGCCCGATAAAAAGCTGACCCTCGTCAACACTTTCGCCAAGTATCAGGAAGCCAAGGATCTCTGCCGCCAGCTGCGCCAGACCGAGTCCCCGGACAATCCCAACGCGGTCCGCATGGCGTTTGCCGAAGACGAGGTGAAGGCCAAGCGTCTGCTCGCCGACAGGCGCCAACCCAGCTCGCCGCTCGAGGAATGGGAGGCCTGATTTCCCCGCTGAACGGTGTATGTCTTTTCATCCCTTCGTGCGTTAATAGCCCCGTACCACGTGATTCACACAAGGAGGCAAGCATGAATGGGCAAATTACAGCAGCAGTGATCGGCGGACTCATTCTCGTGATGGGCCTGGGCGTTCCCGCCTGGGCCCGCACCGACGCGGACGAAGCGCGGCTGATCACGGTGCAGAAGGAAATCGACAGCAGCGCGACCGCGCCTGGCCAGACCACGCAGGTTCAGACGCTGGCCACGCAGTTCAACGTCGCGCCGGGCGTGGTGCAGGACCTGCGCGCCAGCAAGCAGGGCTGGGGCGAAATCACCATTGAGCTCGCGATGGCGCAGCGCCTGGCTCAGACCGATCCCAACGCGTATCCCACTCTCATGGATGCGTTGACCAAGATCGAAACGCTCCGGGCCGAAAAAGCCGGTTGGGGCAAGATCGCCAAGGACCTCGGCTTCAAGCTCGGGCCGGTGGTGAGTGCCGCGCAACACGCGCGCAACGAACTGCGCCGCGAATCCCAAACCACGGGATCGGCGAAGGCATCGCCGAAACCGGAACAAGCGGTGATCAGTGAAAAACCCGCGAGGCCCGATGTGAGTGGGCGCTCGAATCGCCCCGAGCGTCCCGAAAGACCCGCGCGCGCTCATTGAAATAAAATCTCGTTTGGAAATGCATGCAGGGCCCGCACGCGGGCCCTGTTTTTTTACGTGTTAATTTTTTCTTAACAGGCAATTCCCTGCCGGCTTCCGGAGACATCACAACCGTCTCAATTGACGCCGAAAGAACTTGGCAAACCCGCGCTGGTCGAAGATGCTGGAATGGAGGGAGGGGCATGAAACACCGGCATATACTGACAGCGTTGGCAATCATCGCTTTGGTGTTGTGCGGTACAGCCTTGGCCGGCGGCGGCCCGCTGGGAATCGACCATCGCGTAGCTGAGGACGACAGCGGAATCTGGCAGCGCAAGTATCAGCGGAACCTGATGACGCTGATGATCGGCGGTGAAATTGCCGGAGCCGTGTGGGAGGGCGGCGAAACCCGTCTCGGCAAAACCTTCTGGCAGTCGATCGATGCGTCGGTTCTGGGTGGCGTCTCGGCGGAAGCCCTGAAAATCGCTTTCTCGCGCGAACGTCCGTCCACGACCGACAACCCCAACAAATTTTTTCAGGGCAACGGCAACCGCAGTTTTCCGAGCGGCGAAGTCACCGCCGCCAGCGCCATCGTGACACCGTTCGTGGCGGAATACCGCGCGGACCATCCCGCGGTCTACGCGCTCGAGATCCTGCCGGCGTATGACATGGTAGCGCGGGTCAAGGTGCGCGGACACTGGCAGAGCGACGTGCTGGCGGGGTTCGCGCTGGGCACGGGATGGGGTATATACGCCAATTCGCGTTCACAACCGTTGATTCTGTCCGCCTTGCCGCAAGGTTTTATGGTGGGCCTGCACAAGAAGTTCTAGATTCTTCGATTCGGCGGAAAATCGAGGACGTGTTTCTTCGCGCCGCGTATCCGATGCCCAAGAGCCAGTATTGCGTGGCTGATTTCCTGCGATCGTGGTTTACTGATGCCTATGTCGTCGACGCTGATCGGAAAATCGTCCGTCCGGAAAAAGCTCCGTGCGCGCGCCGCACGCGTGGTGCTGGCATCGACGTGTTTTTTTTCATGCCTGTTCGTTGGCGCCATCCCCGCTCACGCGACAATATACGCGTTGCCGCCAGAAGGGATCGACGTTGTGGGCCAGGTGCAGTACGTGGCGGCGCGCTACGAAGACACCCTGGCCGATCTGGCCAAGCGCTATGACGTCGGCTTTCGGGAAATTCTGGCGGCCAACCCCGGCGTCGACCCGTGGCTGCCTGGCAAGGGCACGCGCGTGGTCATCCCGACACAATTCGTGCTGCCTGCTGCGCCGCGGCGCGGCATCGTGCTGAATCTGCCGGAGATGCGTCTCTATTACTATCCGGTTCCGAAACCCGGTCAGACACCGCTGGTAATCACCTATCCGGTTGGCATCGGTCGCCAAGGCTGGTCGACGCCGCTCGGACTGACAAAGGTGACCGCGAAAATCGCCGGACCGACGTGGTATCCGCCCGAGTCGATCCGCCGGGAGCACGCGCAGGACGGCGATGTATTGCCCGTTTCGGTCCCGCCTGGTCCAGACAATCCTCTGGGAAAATACGCGCTGCAGCTCGGCATACCGGGATACCTGATTCACGGAACCAACAAACCCTACGGTCCCGGCATGCGCGTGTCGCACGGCTGCATCCGTCTGTACGCGCAGGACATCGAGTATCTGTTCCGTGGCGTGCCGGTCGGTACGCCGGTGCGGGTTGTCGACCAACCGTACAAGGCCGGGTGGAACAACGGCGTGCTGTATCTGGAGAGCCATCAGCCTCTTGCGGGCGACAAGCTGACGGCGACAAACCTGACTCCGGCGGTGCGGACCATCCTCGCGGCGACGGGCGCGAAAGCAGTGATGATGAACTGGGACCGCGCCACAGACGCGGCGGCGCAGAATAGGGGCGTCCCGGTAGCGATTTATCCGTGACCGGACAAACCCCTTCGGGTCAGCGCTTGCTCCGGACCCGAACGGCGACAGGTTGATTCGCTCAAACCGCGGTTACTTCCTGTTCGACTTCTCGAACAGGCGGTTCATTTTTTCGGTGTTCTCCGCGCAGCACTTCTTGGCGTCGGCGGCATCCTGCTGGGCCGCGTCGGCTGTCTGCTTGGCGGCGTTGGCGGTGTCCATCGCCTTGTTGGCGGTGGCGTTGGCCTGATCTGCGGCCTGCTTGGCCTCCTGCGCCAGATTCTCGATCCGCTGCAGGTCCGTCGTGCTGGTGGCGCATCCGCCCATCAATCCAAGCGCCGCGACCAGAACGGGAACCCCGATGATGCTTGCTGTAACACTTTTCATTTTACCCTCCGTGTGATTCGTTGAACGTGAGCCGTGGCAATAAGTGGCTCAGGTAGTTTCCGTAGCAACCTACAACACCGTAATGCAGTCAGCGGGACTGGGCAACAGCCGCGCACCCCTAATATGTTATTTCTGCCGCTAAAAAGTTCCACAGAATCCGGTGTGGAGTTAAAACACCGCGACAGACCTCAGGTTTTTACATACGGCCAATCGGGTTTCATGTCCTGACGATCGTGGGCGATGTCGGATTTCGATCCCGCGACCGTCGCCACATGATGCGGTCCGCCTCAATCTCGACCCGGCAAATAGCCAATTTCGCACCCGGTTCCGCTCGGCGTTGACTCAGGTGGACTCAAGAGGCCAGTCATGGCTTGGAGGCGTCGCGCGTTGATCGCGTGAAAGGCGACAAGCGGGACATTTCTGGGCGAACGATTCGCCTCTAAGGCAATCGCATTATTCCCGGCGTGATGGCAGGGGTATATGCGTGCGCGTCGTCTGTCATCAGTGCTCACTCAGTTCATGAGTTGTTACGAAGCTTAATGAGAGATTAATAATTTAGACAAAATCTCTTGAGCTGATCTCAATGGGCCACGTTAACTGAAGAGGCGCGTGAACGCCTGGTCATCCGAATTCGGTGTTTGTCCTGATTGCAGTCGGCAGCCGTACTTGCGAGTCCTGTCATCCCATGCTTTCCTGATATTAAGGTGGCACCTTAAGAAACACATTACCATAGCTCTTAGCGTCACATGGGAGGGGCATCACGATATAGATCGTCGTTGCGCCGAGAATGAACCGCGCAACGCCCGGCTCCGACATAAAGAATATGTGGTGCTGGACTGGAGGAGGTCATGACAGACAATAAGGTGCCATTGGCGCGTCTGCTTGCGCGCGCTTGTTTGCTGGCGCTGTCGATCGTCGCTGTACCATCCCGGGCCGCGCCAGCATCCGACTGGCAACCCTCATTAATTACTCCGCCAGCAGGCGTTTTCGGTCCGTCAGAAGCAATTCGTATCACGCTTCCCCCGTTGCCAACCGATACATTGCAACACCTGGCGCTGGAACTGGATGACATCGACGTGACCAGTCTCGTGTCGATGGAGGGAAATCAGGCGGCCGTCACTCCGACACAGCCTCTGCCCTGGGGCCAGCATCATTTGCGCTTGGTGGAATACTCCGCGGACGGCGGAATTATTGAACGCGGCGTGTGGACGCTGGAAGTGCGCCAGAGCACGCATTTTCGCGAGGTCGGGATGAAGGCGAACGTGACGCTGAATGCCACGAACCGGGTTTCGGATAATCATCTGGTCAATCCGCCCGACCATACCCAGTCAAACGGCGCCGCCCACGTCGAGGGTGCTATCGCCGATAACGACTGGCGGGTGAGCGGCTACGCCGATGTACTGTACAACAGTCAGGCGATGCTGCTTCCGCGCCAGAAACGGGAGGCGGATCTCGGGACGTTTCTGCTTACCGGCAATGCCGGACCGGTCACCGTCAACGCTGGTCATCAGGCGATCGCCCCGGACAGCCTGATCATGCAGGGTTTCAACAGGCGCGGGGTGTCCGCCAGCGTGTCCGCTCCGGACACCGGCGCCGCTCTCACCGGATTCGAGTTGCACACTCAGGACATCGTGGGCGCCCAACAGGGTTTCGGCATCGGCGACGGCAGTAATCGGGTCGACGGGATTACCGCCACGGCTCATCCGATCAGCAGCGACCGCGATGCGCTACTGGTATCCGCGACCTATCTCTCCGGCGAAGGCCCGAATCAGGTGGGCGCGGCCGCCGGCGGTGATCCGACCGCCACCGGCGGCCGCGCCGGCAGCTTGAGCGCCGACGCCAACATGCTCGACAAACGCCTGCGCTTGCGCGGCGAATACGCCGCCACCCAATTCGATTTCGACGGCATCGATGCCGGCAATCCGGCGCAGCACGATCACGCCTACGCGGCGCTCGCACAGCTCACCCCGTGGCACGACAAAATCGTCGGCGGCCAGCCCATGGTAGTGAGCGTCGGCGCGGAGAACCAGCGCATTGGAACTTTCTTTCGCAGCCCGGCAAATCCGACCGGTGTCGCCGACCGCCAGGCGAGCCGCGGTTTTGCGTCGCTCGATTGGCACGGGCTGAACGCTCAGTTCTCTCTTGGGCACGAGACCGACAACGTCGATGACCTGGCGTTGCTGCCGCGCACGGAAACCACCCTCGGCATCCTCTCGCTGACTTACACGCCATTACAGGTGCCGGGACCCGACGCGCAAATCCCGCCCCCGTCCTGGTACGGGCAGCCGACTTACAACATGACGTACGTGAATGTCGATCAGGGCGTGGAAAAAGCGAGCGCCACGCTGACCAGCGGCGCCCTGCATGCGACACGGAATTTGTCGCTGAGCGCCGCGTTCAATTATCCGACGTGGAACTGGTCGGTCGCGCATACACTCGGAAAGAATGATGATCTCAAGAACATCGGGCCGGACACGGAAAACGATCTCACCCAGCTGACCGCGAACCTGCGTTTTGGCGACAAGCTGACGCTGGGCCCGACCGCACAATTCAACCATGTCACCAACAAGGATGACAACAACCTGGATTCCGACACGACGACGATGGGATTGAATCTTGGCTATGCCTTCACCCAGAGGCTCAGCGCGAACTTGAACTACAACTTGAATCACCAGCACGTCAAAGACGGATCATCCGATCTCAAAACCAAGGACACCACGGGGAATCTGAGCTGGCTGGCGCAACCGGCGCAAGGCCTGAAACCCGGCGTTACCCTTGCCCTCGAAGGCCTCTATCACCAGGCCGACGATCGCGTCATCGCCAGCAACAATGTGAACAACTATCAGGTGTTCGTGAAGGCCGCGGTTTCCTGGCAGCCTGGCTACTGAGAACGGAGCAGGGTACATGAACCGATCCGCACAGATGATGATTCGCCGGCCTGAGTGCAACGAAAAACAGTCGGGCCTCTCCACGGCAGTAATCGACTCGTATCGCGAGGTGATCGCATGACCTCCGTGAAATTCTATGTCAGGACAATCACGCTCGGCCTGCTTTTGCTTGGCAGCATGCTTGCCGCAACACCGGTATTGGCGTCGATCATCGCCATTACAGTATCACCCGGCTCCGTCAATGCTCCCTTGGGCGGCAGCATTTCCGTTGCTGTTACCTGGGGCGTCACGACAAATACCGGGACCTTCGTCAGTTCACCGAATGGCACGTTCAACACCGCTGGCGGTGTAGTACTCGGAACTGTTTCAAATCCGCTTTTCCAATCGGTAACCGTGCTTCCCGGCTTTGGTTCAACAGTCTCCTTTACTGAAGTGGTTTTGATTCCCACTGACGTCATTTATCGTGCCTACAAGATGGGGCTTGGCAGCTTTCTGTATTCCCGCAGCTTCACGGACTCCACAGGCGCACCCAGCACACAGAGCGCGACGATAAACATCACTTCCTCTGCGGTAACCGGTTTCAGTTTGACGGGCATGTCGCTTATGTTCGACAACGGGGCCGTAGTGCGCCTGCTCGGCCGGAAGGAGAAGCTGTCCGCCCAGGCGGATATCAATTTCACCGGCAACGGCCTGCTCCAGGGAGTGTGGGAGGTAGCGGACCCGGCGAGCACGGCGGGTCAGCCTGTATTCCGTCCGTTAATATCGGTGCGCCAGTATCTCGTCGGCAGCGACAAGCAGACCTTGCGCAGTCCCATTCTGCCGACAAACAGTTCGGGCCTCTATCTCGTCCGATT